>CALBYK010000288.1 GCA_937889855.1 uncultured Prevotella sp. | reverse complement strand
CCTGCGTTCCTGCTCTGCCTCCATCTCGCGCAAAGTCTTGGCTCTGTCATTTTGCAGGTCGCCAATCGTGAGTGAATACTGTAGGTATTTGTCGGCATTGGCCTCACGCTCGGCTTTAAGTTTGTCAAGCTGCGCTTGCAGCGGTGTCTGCTGGCTCATCGTCTTGTGGTCGTACATGTTAGGCGCACCCTTTGTCGTGAAGTAAAGGTTGCTCAACGCCATCAGTCCGTCACCAACGGCTGCAATTATCTTCTTCGACCTTTCCTTGCGCTCACGCTTCTTGCGTTCCTCCTCAGTCTCGGGTTTGCTCTTGTTGGCCGCTTCCTGCAAGGCCGCAATCTGTTGGTCGTAGCCCATGACGGCATCGGCATTGTTCTGTGGCGACACACCGACTTGCTTGTCGGCCGCTGGAGCCACATCGCTCTGCGGTGTCGACTTGCTCTCTGTAACCGGGGCGTTCTCTCCGCTGTTCTGTTCAGTCCATTCCAACGTACCTTTCTGGGCAGGTTCGGGCTGTGGAGGCTGCTCCGCCATTGCTTGCGTACCCTTGGCAGGGGGAGTGGTGTCCTCTCCGTTCTGCTCATCAAACCAGTCGGCACTGCCTTTCTGTGGATTTCCTGTGCTCATATCTGTTGTGCTTTATATTAGAATGGCATGGAGGACGCTGCGCTGGCTACGCCCTGCACGGCTTGCCCAATAGCCTGCGCCTTTCCATACTCATCGTCCTTTGCTCTGTACGTCTGTTCAATCTGGTCTTTGCGTGCGTCCGCATTAACCGCAATCTGTGACGTTGCGTCCGCCAATGCTTGGTTGTTTGCGGCTTTGGCTGCTGCCGTACTCTCGTCCGTGCCGCCCATCACGGCTTGCGCGCCAGCCGCCTGTCGGTTGCGGTTCTTGATGCTCTCCTCCGTCTGGGTGAGTATCCTCTGCGCGTCCGCCCTCTGTGTGGCGTCCTCGTTATACCTGCGGTCATACCAGTCTTGGTTTGCCTTACGCTGCGCCTCGACATTCTTCTTCATGCGCTTCATCGCCTTGCTCGCGCTGATGCCACCGAAGATGCTTCCTGCGGCTCCTACCGCTGCTCCTATCAGTCCCATAATCGTTTATGTTTCAAGTTGAATGATTATCTGTATTTCAAAAGTTATAATTCGTGCGCTAAATTAATAAGGTATCTTTGCCTCTGACTTTTAACTATTGTATCACAACAGCCGTGGACGCTACTTCAACGCCTCGATGGTGCATTTCCCCACAATGCCCATACGGTCTGTAAGGCCCACACGGCCACAATCAAAATAAGGAGAACAGAACATGAAAGGTATGAAAACAGGAGGGCGCAAGAAAGGCACGCCCAACAAGGAGAACCCTCTGAAAGGGTTTATCCGCGCCCATTCACTGAGCTACTTCGAGCCGAAAAGCGTCAAGTTCAACGGCCAAGTCACTATTATGTCCGACTTCGAGCTTGACATGGCAGAACTCGCCCCGGACGACCGCGTCAATGCCGAGCTGCGCTTGCTGGAGTTCCACACACCGAAGATGAAAGCCGTGGATCTCGACATGAGCGCGCAGGTGAACGTCCGCACCATCGAGGACAAACTTTCCTCCCTCTGTGGTGTCGACACCGATGATGATGATGACGAGGACGATGACTAACCCCACCGTCTACCACGTCTACTTTTAGAGGCTGCAACCGCAATTTTCACTCATAAATTTTTGAGCGACCCGTCCGTGAGGATAGGTCGTTTTTTTGTGTCATTATAAAACCTCAAAGAAACCCTAAACACCATTTCCAAAAACCTCAAAGAAACCCCAAGGGGTTTTATTTCAAAACCCTAACAAAACCCCAAGGGGTTTTTGAAATGTAGAAAACTCAAAACCTCCACAAAACCTCTTGGGGTTTCCTCGCGCGCGTAACTACATCAATATATAGATAAGGAATAAGGATAAGGAATATATATTTTACTCCTAAAGTCGTAAAATATAGGCGACGACAACGACAAAAACAACTTCGTTTTTCGATTTTCTTTTTTGAAAATGATGATGAGTAGAGAAGAAAAGTCAAGCGAAAAGAAAGCCCGACCTTGCGAAGTTGCAAAGCCGGGCATGTCGCAAAAGATAAAGGCCGCGTGAATGTGTCGTGCGCTACCTTTGCGGTGAATTCAAATTTTTACACTCATGAGATTTTCAGAACTAAAACCAATTGTTGGCACATCCAACGTAGTCATTGACTCCGAGTACCGCTATTCAGAATTGCGTTCACTTGTAGAAAAAGTTGCAAGCATGGAGAATGGAACACTCACCATTGTAGTCAAGAACGGCACTCTTTGCAATGCAGAGATTGAGTCGCTCTCCAGATTAGGGGGCAAGTATGTAACATTCGATTTCAACAATACTGTGTCACGATGAAGTTAAATCTCCGGGATATTCCCCACGGCCTTGCGCTTCATCTCGTCAGCTACCTTGGCGTACACCTGCGTTGTCTTGATGGACGTATGCCCAAGGATTTTTGAAACAGTGTACAAGTCGGTTCCATAGTAGAGCAACAGCGTAGCGCAGGTGTGGCGACTCATGTGAAAAGTCACATGCTTCTCCACGCCTGCCGCCTTAGCCCACTTGTTGAGATAGTCATAGATGATGGACCTGTCGCGGAACTTGAATATATAGTTTTCCTTTCCGTCATATCCGCGCTCCGGCAACCACTTCAAAGCATTTGCCGACAACGGAATATATACAGGCTCCTTGGTTTTCTGCTGCACAAGCTCAATCTGGAACACATTAGGACTGACCTCCACAATGTGCTTCCACTTCAACCGCGACACGTCCACATAGCGTAGCCCAGTGAAGCAACAGAACAGGAAAGCGTGTTTTACCCTCCAGTCGTCACATTCAGCCGCCGCCATGCGCTTCACCTCGTCAAGCGTCAGATATTCTTTCTTCTTCGTCCTGCGTTGTGGCTTCTCCGCTTGCGACAACTTGTGAAATGGATTGGCCGCTATCAAGTCGAGCCTTACCGCCTTGTTCATCAGAATAGAAAGCACCGTGAAGTAAGTGTAGATGGTCTCCTGACACAACCTGCCGCCATACTTGTTCACACCGTCACCCCGGAGATACTCCAAGAAACGCCTCACAAAAGCTGGCGTTACCTCCTTCATCGTCATTTGCTTAGGATGAAACAGTTTCAGAT
>CALBYK010000287.1 GCA_937889855.1 uncultured Prevotella sp. | reverse complement strand
GCCCCATGCGTCGCCCAGCTTGTCGCGCATGTACAGTCGTGATATGCTGTCGGTGCCAGTCTCCGTGTAGTAGCATCGGTTGCCGAAGCCGTTGACAAAGACATACGTCCCGTTGCCCGTTGTCTTGTTGAAGAACGAGTCATATTTCTCAAATTTGCCATAGTCTTTGGGCAGAGGGATGGCACTGAGTTCATCGCCTTTGTTGACAATGGTGCTGTCGATGATGAATATTTTCTGTGTGTTGGGCAACATGTCCTCGAACAGAGCCTTCGCCCGTGCCGACATCGGTGCTTGTGCCTTTGTGGCCTTTGCCGTGTGCACGGAAGCTGCTGCTTTCTTTATGTTGTTCGGCTTGTTCTGTGCCATGGTCGTAGAGGCAAGCAATGCAAGCGCTGTCAGTGGTAAGTATTTTGTTCTCATTTTTGTCCTCTTATCTCTTTGTTAGTCTTATGATTATAGAATACAAAGGTAGGCAATTAGTGTCTAACTGTCACTACAAAAATTGTTATTATTTCCTTATGATTATGAATAGCAGGTTTCTTGTGAGCGTGTTTGCAATCATTTTTCTGAAATACTTGTACTTCTTTGTATAGTTGCGGTCGGGCAGGGGATATAAACCGTTGTCGCTCAGGCGTTCCATTGCCTCATGGAGCATTTTGCGGCTGTGGGTTATGCGTATTATGTTGTACAGATAGTCCATTGTGAGCTGGGCTATGCGGCGGTTGAGGGCGGCGCGGTCCGTGTCTGGCACCACGAGGCTTTGCAGGTGTAGCAACACTCGCTCTGTGTTGTCGAAAAGTGTGTCGACGGCTTTGGGGCTTTTGTCGCTTGTCGCTGAATTGTCGCGCTTTCTGTATAAATAGGCTTCAGAATCGGTTGAGTAGAAGCGCTCCGAACGCAGAAATAATTGTGGGGTGAATTCTTCGTCTTCTCCGCGAGATATGCCTGGCGTGAACCTTAGGCTTCCAAGGATGGACCGCTCGAAAATATATCCCCATACAGATGCCCTGATATTGTTGTCGCGCATGAAGCTGCTGCCGGTCGTTGGACCATCATAAGTAAATGGAGTCTCCACTTTATTGCTGTCAGACGTGCTTTTGAAGAACACGATGTCCGGATTGTGGTAGCGTGCGATGTCGAGGCAGTGCTCATATGGAGCGCGTATGAGGCAGTCGTCGCCGTCGACAAATTGTATAAAACGTCCAGTGGCGAGTGTTATGCCCGTGTTTCTTGCAACTGACACGCCTTGGTTGCGTTGGCGTAAATATATTGTCTTGTCGGCAATGTCTGCCATCTCATTTAGAGGGGTGAATTCCGACCCGTCATCAACAATAATTATCTCGCGTTCCTGCTCGCTGAGCGAGAGAGCCATTATGCTGTCTATACATTCGCGCAGCATTTTGGGGTCAATGTTGTATACGGGTATGATGAAGCTTATTAATGGTTGTTTCTGCATGTCGTGGAATATTTTCTTTTCTGCAAAAGTAATAATTTATATTTAATTACGTTAAGTTATAAATGGAAAATCAGAACAGCTATTCGCATATTCTAAAATACATAAGTCTGTTTGGCGGTGTGCAAGGGCTTAATGTGCTTGCCGGGCTGGTGCGCAACAAGTTTGTGGCGCTCTTGCTTGGCCCGTCGGGTATGGGTCTCATCGCGCTTTTCTCGTCAACGATAAAACTCATTGGCGACTCAACCAATCTTGGGCTCTCCGTAAGTGCCATCCGTGAGATATCGGTGGCTTATGACCATGACGACCGTGATGTGTTGTCGCATAGGATAAACGTATTCAGAAACTGGAACGTGCTCACATCTCTGTTCGGCATGCTTGTTTGCGTTTTGTTGTCTCCACTGCTTAGCAGGTGGACATTCTCGTTCGGCAATCATACGCTGCATTTTGTCCTCCTCTCGCCAGTAGTGGCAATGACGACATTCTCGGCTGGCGAGCTTGCCATACTAAAGGCTACCCGACGGCTGCGCGACGTGGCTGTAAGTTCGATAACCGTGGCTTTGTTGTCGGTTTTAGTCGTTGTGCCTGTTTATTATTTTATGGGGCAGAGAGGAATAGTGCCCTCATTGTTGCTGATGCTGTTGCTGCAGACGG
>CALBYK010000286.1 GCA_937889855.1 uncultured Prevotella sp. | reverse complement strand
CCTCCGAGCCGCCCGATGTGATGATGATGTCGTCAGCGGTTACATTGATGTTGAACCGCTTGTAGTAGCCGGTGAGCTTCTCGCGGTACGACTGGTAGCCTTGCGATGGTGAGTATTCGAGAATCTTGCGGTCGATATGTTTCAATGCGTCAAGTCCTACTTGTGGAGTCGGCAGGTCTGGCTGGCCGATATTAAGATGGTAGACTTTCACGCCGCGTTTCTTTGCAGCTACAGCCAAAGGAGCCAATTTGCGTATTGGCGATTCGGGCATTTCAAGTCCGCGTACTGAAATTTCAGGCATTTGCGTACAGTGTTTTTGTTTTTACTATATATTATTATATGTATGCCATGTCATAAAAGCTGTTATAGTCAGGCATGACATTGGCACCGTAATTATGCAAAGGTACGACAAATAGAATGAAGCGCAAAATTTTTTGTTACAAAATATCCATTTCATGTGTTTGCTCGCGGCATTCTTGCCTACGTTCTCGTCCTTTTACGTTGGTCTGTCATTTCTTTAGACAGTCTCCCTTGTTTGCCTCGGCGAGTCGTTGCAGTGCTTCCTCCTCGCCTACAATCCAGATGATGTCGCCGAGCTTTAGCCGGTATGTGGTGTTTATCATCGAGAGGTTTTCCTTTCCTTCCTCGCGTCCCACGACCATACAGTTGAAGTGGTCGCGTATGCCTGTTTCGGGTAGTGTTTTTCCGACGAATGGCGAGTGGCGGTCGATGATTATCTGTGCCAGTTGCATCTCCCTTTTTTCTATGTCGGGGTCTTCGGGTACCATGTCGTTGCTCACGGCCGCCTGAATGACCGACAGTTGTGAGTCGCTGCCTATAACTTGCAGCCTGTCGCCTGGGAAGATTATGCTGTCGCCGCCTGGTATGTTGATGCGCTGGTGTCCGCGCAGAATGCTGCTTACGTGTACGCCGAAGCGGTTGCGCAGCCGCAGGTCGGCAAGGCACTGTCCTGCCCACGTAGAGTTCTCGGGCACGTCGATGTCGGCGATGTGAATGTCGCGGTCGAGCAAGTGTCCCTCGTATAGTGGTTTCTTAAGTCCGAGCACCTGCTGCTCGATGTCGCGCGAGCGCAGGTTCTGCACGAACAGCCGCTCCATCAGTATGCTTTGCTTCTTTAGGCGGCGCGACAGCAGCATGGCGAACACTATGGCAATGGCTATTGTCAGTATTAATGCATTGGTGAAGCGTGTCAGATAATAGCAGATGTAGAACACGAATGCTGACGCTATGAGCAGTCTGACTAATATCGTCACCATAAGTGGCAGGCGGTTCATGCGGCTCTCGCCCCACAAAGCGCGGAATTCCTCGGAGTGGTTCTTCTTCATCACCATGGCACGCAGGAACGGGGCTATGAACATTATAGTGAGCATTCCGCATATGCCGTTTGCCCACCAGTGCATGTCGGGCATCACGCGGCGTATGAACGGCAGGAAGAAGGAGAACATTATGGCAATGGTGGCGGTTGAGAGTATGGAATAGACCACCGTTATGCGTGCCATCTGTGCGATGAGGCTGTGCCACTTGCCCTTCGGGGCCGACGAGGGGTGGGAGAGCGTCACGTTGTTCAGCGCCCTTATCCACGTCTTTGGCAGGCGGCGCTCCAGCACGTTGTAGCATGGGACGGAGGCGCGTATCATGTAAGGTGTGAGGAAGGTGGTTATCACCGACACCGCCACCACGACCGGATACAGAAACTCGCCCGTCACCTTCAGCGACAGTCCAAGCGATGCTATGATGAACGAGAACTCGCCAATCTGCGCCATGGAGAAGCCGCAGCGCATGGCCGACTTGAGCGACTGTCCGCCTATCAGGAAGCCGAACGTGCCGAACGTGGCCTGTCCCACAAGTATTGTCAGCACCAACGCACCGATAGGCACGGCATATTCCACTATAATCTTCGGGTCGACGAGCATGCCCACCGACACGAAGAAGATGGCTCCGAAGAGATCCTTCACCGGAGCCACAAGTTTCTCTATCTTGCCGGCTTCTATCGTCTCGGCAAGTATGGAGCCCATGACGAAAGCTCCGAAGGCAGAGCTGAACCCCACTTTTGTGGAAACTACCGCCATGAGGCAGCATAGTCCGAG
>CALBYK010000285.1 GCA_937889855.1 uncultured Prevotella sp. | reverse complement strand
AGCAACTACTACGTTCACTATCTTTACATGAGTGTTGAAGGGGCAGCGTTCAAGCTGCGTGGCGAGGGTGAATTAGAACCCAACACCAAACTGTATATAGAGAGTTTTGCTCTTGAACAGCTTAATGAGATTGACCGTGTGCGGTTTCAGCTCCTTTCTTTCAAACGCGACAAGGATTTTGTTGCCAAGCCTGTATGTGACGTGCAGTTCCGCATAGACAAGGTGAAGTTCTATAAGCTTCATACGTTCCAGTCAAACGACTTCTTTGACACTCCGGCATTGCTCTATCCCGTTGTAAAGAATGATGAGGTGGCACAGTTGAAGCCGGTAGAAGCAGACAAACTCATATATGTAGAAGCAGACGAGCAGAATGGCAAACCTAAGAAAGGCAACCTTAACAGTAACTCAGATGTGGCAGAGGTGTCTCTAAGGAAACTCAAGGGATTGGAGTCTCTCAATACCTCAAAGCATAGCCAGTCAAAGAAATCAAACGACGACATGCTCGTTGTTGACCTTCACGCTGAGCAACTACTTGAGACAACAGCAGGTATGGGTACAGCCGACATTCTCAACTATCAGCTTGACTATTTCAGGCGCATTCTTGAAGAGAACAAGCACAACAAGGGACGACGCATAATATTCATACATGGCAAGGGCGCCATGCCATTGTCAACGAGCTGCGCTATCGGTACAAAAACTATCCTTATCAGGACGCCTCCTTCCAGGAGTATGGCTATGGAGCCACGCAGGTAACGATAAGATAAGACGGACGTTTGGCAGTTGCATGCTTAACCAATAAGTTTAACAAAACAATAACAATGAAGTACGGTTATATAACTGTTGCCTCTGCAATTCCTTCTGTGCGTGTTGCAGATGCCGATTACAACATAAAACAGATAGAAAGCCTTATAGCTCAGGCAGAAGGGAAGGGTGCCGAAATCATCGTCTTTCCTGAGCTCTCTGTAACAGGCTATTCTTGCCAGGACCTTTTTGCCCAGCAGACACTCATTGAACAGGCGGAGATGAAAGTGCTACAGTTGCTCGACTTCTCCCGCAAGCTTGACATCATATGTGTGGTAGGTGCTCCTGTGTGTATAGGCTCAGCCCTTTATAATTGT
>CALBYK010000284.1 GCA_937889855.1 uncultured Prevotella sp. | reverse complement strand
GCCAGAGCCGATGATGTCGAAACCGCCTGTGTTGCGGTACTGGTCCATAAGCTCCGGAGTAATCTCAATGTACTTGTGGTCAACGAGACCACCAGGACCGAGAATGAAGCCGTAGAGCTTGTTGTTGGGGTTCAATGACTTAACGCCGTCGAACAGACCAGAAATAACATTGTGGCCGCCAGGAGCCTGACCGCCTGAGAGGATTACACCTACGTTGAAAGAAGGAAGCTCCTTCTTCTCGCCAGCCTCGAAAGTGATGACAGGCATTCCGTATGTGTTGGGGAACAAAGCCTTAATCTCTTCCTGGTTACCTACTGACTGGGTAGCCTCACCCTCAACGGCCTTTACAGGACCCTGGAGAGCCTTAGGCAACTTTGGCTGATAAGCAGCTCTTGCAATCTGCAATGCACTAATTTCCATGTGATTTAATATTAATATATGTGTAACGTTAAAAATATAATCTTATTCGTACTTCTTTTGCATCTGCAAAAATAATGTTTTTCTGTGAAATGATGAAGAAAATAAAGGGAAAACATTGTTTCTTGTTATTTTTTATTGATTATGTTTGTAGCATAACATTTTTTTTCCTATCTTTGGCATGTAAATTTATTGTTTAATCCGATTTTATTTTCAACTATGGCAAACAAACGAAGCTTAAAACGCAATATAAACTACGTGTGCAGCGAGCTCTTTTCTGAGGTGGTGGCAGTGTCTTATACATCTGATGCCCACGATGAGGACATAAAGGCGCTGCTCACTTCGATACTTGTGATTCATAACGACTACGTACGCCGTGTATCGCATCAGGAGCCGGGCCTCGCGCCAAAGCTCTTCTACAAGGATCTTATAACCAGCTTCAACAAGCAGGCTTCTGAGATTGTTGACCAAATTTCAAACATAGGATAGAAGCATGACATTATTGCAACGCATATGCAAGACAGTTCTATATAAATGGATGGGGTGGACCACTCGTATAGATGTGGACCACCCCGCTAAGTATATGCTCTGTCTTGCCCCGCACACAAGCAACTGGGACTTTATCATAGGGCTGCTCTACTCGCGTGCCGAGGGGTTGAAAATTAATTTCCTCATGAAGAAAGAGTGGTTCTTCTGGCCGCTCGGCGTTTGGTTCCGCCATATTGGGGGAATACCGGTCAACCGCGGCAAGCACACAAGCATGACAGACGCCATGGCTGAAGCCGCACGCAAGTCGGACACTTTCCGTCTGTGCGTCACTCCTGAGGGCACGCGCTCGCTCAACCCCGACTGGAAAAAAGGGTTTTATTTCATTGCACTGAAAGCAGGAATTCCAATACTGCTTTACGGATTGGATTATGAGAAAAAATTCATCGAGTGCAAGCATGTCCTCGTGCCGTCTGGTGATGTGGATGCCGACATGAAGACCATAAAGACCTATTTCAAAGACTTCAAGGGCAAGAAGCCGGAACTGTTCTCCGTGGGGAAAATCTAAAATAGTTTTTCATAAACAATAAAACAGAGATGAACAAACGAGTACTATCATTCTTTGTATGTGTGGTGTCGCTCGCTGTCGCGCCTTCGTTTGCCAACGGCCAGAAGACTCTGCCGAAAGAGAAAATAGGTGTCCTGCTGAAGAACTTCATCTTGCAGAACAAGGCTAAGGACGTGTCTTATCCTACTCAACCTTATATGGAATCGTTCCGTGTGGACGACTTAAACAAACGGCTGACACTTACTGTCAGTCAGGCATTTGCTACGCAGGAATTCACGGAACAGTCGGTGAAGTATTACTACAAGCGGCTTTCGAAGTCGCTGCCAAAGCCATACAACCGTTACGACCTCCGCATAGAGTGTGTTGGCATGCCGATAGAGCTGCTTGTTGCTGGAGCTAAGTCGGACGTTGCCGCTTCCTCCAATGCATTTTGGGGACAAATCGAATATGCGGGGCAGCCTTGGGTACTAAACGAGTCGCAGCCATTCTTTGCGTCGCACGGACTCTTCGACCGCCACATTTCGCTTTGGGCTTCGCATGGTTTCTATTACGACCAGAAGAAAGGCCGCTGGAAGTGGCAGCGCCCAAACCTGTTCTGCACCACTGAGGACCTCTTCACCCAAACCATCGTCGTGCCTTATCTTATACCCATGCTTGAGAACGCAGGAGCAGTTGTGTATACTCCGCGTGAGCGCGATTGGCAGAAGAACGAGGTTATTGTCGACAACGGCAACAGCCGTATGTATGTGGAGGACGACGGCAAGGAGCAGTGGTGCACTACCGGTGAGAATGGATTTGCGATGCATGCTGGGACATACCGTGATGGCGAGAACCCGTTCCAGAGCGGCACGGCACGCCAGGTAAAGACTATAAAGAAAGGTGCCGAATCGTGGGCTTCCTATCAGCCTACCATACCACAGGCAGGACGTTATGCTGTGTGTGTGAGCTATCAGACGGTGGA
>CALBYK010000283.1 GCA_937889855.1 uncultured Prevotella sp. | reverse complement strand
AAGACGGTTTTGCCGAATGTCAAAGTATCTGAGATACAACGCATAATGCACAAGTTTAAGATACACTCAGTGCTGGTCTGCGATAAAGATAAGCACTTGTTTGGAATAGTTGACAGCTACGCGTCATCCATGCTTTAAAACGTATATCCTAAAACTATGAAGTTTTTTTACAGGGTACAAATAGTTCTTTTATTCTTATTATTACCATGCGTGGCAATTGCTCAGGGAAGCGATTCTCTCATTGTCCGACATCTTGAGAAATATGGAGTGACTTTCTCCCATGACAACAGCGTGACGTTGCTGATGAATGGGCAAGCGAAATTTGATGACTTATTTAAGGCCATAAGCGAGGCGAAGTCGTCGATTCACATGGAATATTTTAATTTTAGAAATGACTCCATTAACCATGAACTCATTGCTCGTCTCGCGAAAAAAGTCAAGGAAGGTGTCGAGGTGCGCTTGTTGTTCGATGGCTTTGGCAACATCTCCAACAACAAGCCAATGCGGAAAATTGATATACAAAATATAAGGGAGCAAGGCATTGAGATTTACGAGTTCAATCCAGTGAGATTCCCATGGCTTAATGACATTTGGAGTCGCGACCACAGGAAAATAGTGGTCATAGATGGGAAAATAGCATACACTGGTGGCATGAACGTGGCCGACTATTATATAAAAGGAACCGAAAAGGTCGGCTCTTGGCACGATATGCATTGCCGCATACAAGGATCAGAAGTCAACACCTTGCAAAGGATATTCCTAAAAATGTGGAAAAAGGTGACTAAACAAGATGTTAAAGGCGAAAAGTATTTTCGCGTGCCGGGTTCTGACGTTTATTTCACAGGATTGAAACCTGATACTTGTTGCACCTCCGGACATAAAATGGTCGGTATAATAAATCGTGAGCCACACACGTCAAACAAGATTATCAGGGAGTTTTATACCAACGCCATTCGCTACGCTCAAGACAGCATCAAGATTATCAATCCATACTTCACGCTTAACCACAAGATAAAAAAAGCATTGAAGGATGCCGCCAAGCGTGGCGTGAAAGTTGATATAATGCTTTCTGTGAAATGTGACATACCATTGACACCCGACTGCGGTTTCTACAACGCACACAAGTTGATGAAGAAAGGCTGCACCATCTGGCTGTATGAGCCAGGTTTTCATCATACAAAGATAATAATGGTAGACGGTAAGTTTTGCACTGTTGGAAACCTGGCTCATACAGCCAGATG
>CALBYK010000282.1 GCA_937889855.1 uncultured Prevotella sp. | reverse complement strand
CCTTCTTTTACTTAGGGTCTTCAAGGTCTAACGACTTTGGAGACCTTTTTTTGTGCCCATAACTGGGAGAGGGGCGTCCCGCCCCCAATGCGCCAAGGCTATGGACCCGCTGTCGCCGACTGCGTGGTATCTGCTGGGTGCCGTCGGAACTATCCTCCAAGGCTCTCCTTAAGTTGTTTGGCTACAGTTTGCCATATCGCTGTCGGCGACAGCGACCCCCATAGCCTTGGCGCATACCTCTCCAGGTTATTCTTCGTTTTCTTTATCTTGTGCAGCGGTCTGTTCCCTCTTCAGCTTTTGGTATTGTGAAGGGGTCATGCCGTTGATTTTCCTGAAAGCCTGGATGAATCCGGTGGCGGTTTTGTAGCCAAGCTCCATGTAAATTGCCTGTATGGTGATGTTGCCGTAGTGGTCGGTGTCGCTGAGCCGTCGGCAAGCCTTCTTCTTTAATGCTTGCCGCATTATTCTTCTGCTTGTCTATGACATCAATATATTGCCGGCGCAACTCATGGTTTTCGGTGTCGTTGGGCAGCAGTTCCTCGTTTTTCTTCACCAGTATGCGCTGTGTCTCCAGCAGCCTGCGGTTGCGCTGGCGCAGTCTTGCATACAGATATGCCACCGACAGCGACAGCATCAGAAAAATGCCGGCCGTGCAACCGAGGTATATGTTGCGGTTGGAGAGGCGGCTGATGGTGGCATCGTTCTGTTGCCGCTCGTAGTCGAAGAGACGTGCCGAGGCAGCGTTCATGCGTTGGTGGTCGAATATGGAGTCGTTGAGCGTTAGGTATCTGTTCTTGTAGAATGTGGCAAGTTTCATGTTCCCTAACTTATGGTATACCACATAGAGGTCGCGGCACACAAGAGCCTCTTGGTTGCGGTACTTTATGCTTCCGAAAATGTCGTAGGCCTTGTGGTGCTCGTCGATAGCTTTATTGTACTTTCCGGCTGCATAGTAAATCTTGCCGAGGTCGGAATGTATGGCAGCCTCTACGGCATTGCCGAGGTTGGAGTCCTTCGCCAGTTGCAGAGCCTTCTGTTGGTTGTACAGAGCCACGTCGTAGTTGCCTTCCAACTTGGCAATGCCGCTCGCGTTGCAGTAGGCGTAGTAGCGCATCAGCGGGTCAGCCTTGTAGGGCAGGCTCATCTGTATCATGTAGTATTTCTTGGCGTTCTGCAAGTCGCCCAGCATACAGTCGCAAGCCGTCAGGTTGAGCGCGAACTTGAGCTGCTGTATGGTGTTGTTTTCCTTTTGTGATATTTCAAGACCTTTCTTATAATAATATACAGCGCGTTCGGCATTGTCCATGAATCCGTAGACGTTGCCTATGTTTCCAAGGCATGAAGTCTGCAGAGCCTTGTCGTCTTTCTTCACGGCCTCCTCAAGTGCCTTTGTGTAGAGCGACAGAGCCTCGGAGTACTGCTCGTAGTTAAGATAGCGGTTGCCCCGCTGCATGAGCATCTGGCCGTCCGTGGGTTTCTCTGCCACGGCGGCTGTTTGCATAGGGACCAGGCACATGGCCACCATCAGCAAAGAACTGTCAAAATGACGTATAACTCTCTTAAATATGTTGCAAAGGTAATGTAAAAGGGCAGAAAGACAAAGGAAATGTCTTTGTTTTCTTGAAAATAGAGTTGTGTGGGCGAATATCGCTTATAAAATGTTACAAAAATGCCTAAATTTGCATTGAACTAAATTTTTATACACTAATATTCACTTAACGTTTGCTTATGCAATAGTTCGTTAAAATTTGAGATAACGGCTAAGCGGCTTTGCGCTGCCAGCCAA
>CALBYK010000281.1 GCA_937889855.1 uncultured Prevotella sp. | reverse complement strand
TTTTATGGCAATATTTAGCGATTGATTTTTGACTGTGGCTTGGCTATAAATTTATAGTGGACAATTAATAAATACAAATTATGATTGTGGTTGTGGAAATATATATGTGTGAGTCGCTGCTTCATGCAATTGGATTCTCGCTCTCACATAAAAGTATTAATCCCAATCCTCAGCAATATGTGAGGATTGGGATTAAGTATGTTTGTTTGGAATAGTTTTTTTTGTTTAATTAAGCCTCAGCCTCAGGTATTACAGATACTGTGCTCTTGTCGTTGCGACCCTTGCGGAAGTTTACGATACCGTCTACGAGTGCGTAAAGAGTGTCGTCCTTGCCAATACCTACATTCAAGCCCGGGTTGTGCTTTGTACCGCGCTGACGAACGATAATGTTGCCTGCGATGCACTTCTGACCGCCCCAGATCTTAACGCCTAATCTTTGAGAAGCTGATTCACGTCCGTTCTTAGAACTACCTACACCTTTTTTATGTGCCATTTCTTGTTCCTCCTAATTTAAGCGATTACCTCTTTGATTGCTACCTCTGTGAACTGCTCACGGTGACCGTTCTTCTTGCGATAGTCCTTGCGGCGCTTCATCTTGAAGACGATAACCTTGTCGCCCTTAACGAGTGGGTTTACAACTTCACATACAACTTTTGCACCTTCTACGGCAGGTGCACCTACCTGTACTGAACCTTCATTGTCAACAAGCAGTACCTTGTTGAATTCAACAGTCTGGCCTTCTTCTACGTTCTTGATGTGATGAACGAAGAGTTTCTTGCCCTGCTCAGCCTTGAACTGCTGACCGTTAATCTCTACGATTGCGTACATTTAAAAAATAATATAAAACGGGTTTTTCCGTGAGGCGAATAGCACTATGCTATTACTTTACCAAGCCCCTGCGGATTAAATCGGCTGCAAAGTTACGAATTATTTGTGTAGCAAGGAAATATATCTATAATGTTTTTGTAAAGTTTAACAAAAAAGAGAGCATGTAATGGTTGAAAAATCCAGCTATTGACACGCTCTCTCTGATGTTTATTGCAATTTTTTGAAAACGTTCTTCATCTGCTCGCCCAACCCGATGGTGTATCCCTGTGACGAGAATACGACGCGGTTGAACGTGTCGGCTATGATGAATACGGGGAGCTGGGTCTTGCTCTGCATCTTCATCTCGCTTACGATTTGCTTGCGCACATTGTTGTCCTTGTCGATGGCATATTGTACGGTAGACGGGAGGTTGCCGAACTCGTCGTTCTTGTGGAACTTCCTGGCGTCGGCCTCGCTCTCGAACAACAGCACGACCGGACGTCCCCATTGCTCGAAAGCAGCCTTCTCCTTCTCTATATCATGAAGGGCGTGGTTTGTTGGCTCCTGTCCGACACCGAGAACCGCTATGATATAGTAGCCGCGTCCTGTCTGTGAGAGTATGCTCACGTCCTTTCCGTCCTTGGTTATTGTCGACTCTGAGTTGAACTGGCCGATAACGCTAACGTCATCTGCGTCGTGCCTTATGTCGAGCGGCAGGGTAGTGGTCTTTCCTTCCTCGATGTTGAACACGCGTGTTGTGGCAAGCACGCTGCCGTTGGC
>CALBYK010000280.1 GCA_937889855.1 uncultured Prevotella sp. | reverse complement strand
TACAGAGACTTCCGACAACAACATCTTCGGCAAGGCACTCGCCTTGAAGGCGCGTTCTGGAAAAGTGCTCTGCGAGATGGGCACCGTTTGCCACAAGTTGCTCAAGAAACTGGACATCGACCAGGACGTGTTCTACGCCGACATCAACTGGAACAACATCATGCGCGCCATCAAGAAGAACGAGGTGCTCTATCACGACATCAGCAAGTTCCCGTCTGTCAGCCGCGACCTCGCGCTGCTCATCGACAAGAGCGTGCAGTTCGAGCAGATTGAGCAATCGCGCGCCAGACCGAGAAGAAGCTCCTCAAGAGCGTCGAGCTGTTTGATGTCTACGAGGGCAAGAACCTGCCCGAGGGCAAGAAGAGCTATGCCGTGAACTTCATCCTGCAGGACGAGACCAAGACTCTTAACGACAAGCAGATCGAGGCCATCATGAACAAGCTCATAAACAATCTCAAGCAGAAGCTGGGAGCAGAGCTCAGATAATTGGAGGTGTTGAGCGGGAACTCAACACTTTGCCAGTCTAAGCATATATGCGTTGAGCAGGAGCTCAACGCCTCCATGACTACGATAGAAATAACATAAATAATTAAATAAAAAATGGGAAGAGCATTTGAATACCGCAAAGCTACAAAGCTGAAGCGTTGGGGCCACATGGCCAAGACATTCACACGTCTGGGCAAGCAGATTGCCATCGCCGTTAAGGCAGGCGGTCCGGAACCTGAGAACAACCCGTCACTCCGTTCAATCATCGCCACTTGCAAGCGCGAGAACATGCCGAAGGACAACATCGAGCGTGCCATAAAGAACGCAATGGGCAAGGACCAGAGCGACTACAAGGAGGTTACTTACGAGGGATATGGCCCTCACGGAGTTGCTGTCTTCGTCGACACACTGACCGACAACACCGCACGTACCGTGGGCGATGTCCGCTCGGTGTTCAACAAGTTCAACGGCACTCTCGGCACTACTGGCTCTTTGTCTTACCTCTTCGACCACAAGTGTGTGTTCACATTCAAGAAGAAGGACGGTGTTGACATGGAAGAGCTTATCCTTGAGCTTATCGACTTCAACGTTGAGGACGAGTTTGATGAGGACGAAGAGGAAGGCACTATCACCATCTACGGTGACGACGTGAAGGCTTACGCGCAGATTCAGAAGTTCCTTGAGGATCAGGGCTTCGAGGATATCGGCGGCGAGTTCACCTACGTTCCTAACGACCTCAAGGACGTTGATCCAGAGCAGCGCGCCACTATCGACAAGATGGTAGAGCGTCTCGAGGAGTTTGACGACGTGCAGAATGTCTACACAAACATGAAGCCTGAGGAGGCTCCGGCTGAATAAAAGCAGGATTGATTGTAAAAAAACAATATATATTATATTGACGGATACAGAAAAGAGCGGTTATACACAACCGCTCTTTTTTGTAGGAATGGCAATTATTCAAAAACATACAACTACATTATGAATCATCTGGAATACACTACGTGTGGCACGTGCAGCCGTCTAATAACAGTCGACGTAGACGGCGACGGCATCATCCGCAACCTTTCGTTCGTTGGCGGTTGCAACGGCAACCTCAAGGGTATATGCGCCTTGTGCATCGGCAAGAAGGCGTCAGACGTGAAGCAGACTCTAAAAGGAATCACTTGCGGAGTAAAGCCTACAAGCTGTCCTGACCAGCTTGCCAAGGCACTTGAGGAAATGGGATATTAAGCACTATCGCATATTTAGACAGACGGCAAAGTATTATAATATACTTTGCCATTTATCTTAGGATACTTTGCCATTTATCTTAGGATACTTTGCCATTTATCTTAAGATACTTTGCCATTTATCTTAAGATACTTTTCTTGCATAATGTATGATTGTTGTTTTTTTTATGCTTACTTATAGTCTTTTGGTGTAAACTTGCGGTCATAATATACGGTTTGCTTGTTCTTGTCCGAACGCACTGTCCACTGGAAGGCGAATCCCTCTTCCTTATAGGCACGGAAAGCCGTGTTCTCCTTCACGTTGGCAAGCAAGGCGTCGGTGAGCTTCCCTTTGTTAAGCTCGAAAACCTTCTTGTCGTCCAGCTCGCCAGTTGCCGAGCAATAGTAATGGTAGGTCTTGGTGGCTATGTCGAAGACAACGCTGTCCGTGCGCGTGTAGTTCTGCACAGGAGTGGGGCAGTATTTCTCTGTGTATTCGCGCGCCTCGCGCTGGGCACGTTTCTCCAGACTTTCATGGCATCCGCAGAGCAGGGCAGTTCCGACGGCGCAGTAAAATAAAATATGTTTCATTTGTCCTGTTGTTTTAAATTTCTCATGCAAAGATACCCATTTGTCAGAAAAAACAAGTAACTTTGCATGTAAAACTGATATATATCAATGGACAATATAAGAAATTTCTGTATTATTGCCCACATCGACCACGGCAAGTCGACACTTGCCGACCGATTGCTGGAGCGCACACAAACAATCAAGATAACTGAGGGCCAGATGCTTGACGACATGGATCTGGAGCGTGAGCGTGGCATTACCATCAAGAGCCACGCCATTCAGATGGAATACAAGCACAACGGCCAGACATATATTCTAAATCTTATTGACACCCCGGGACACGTCGACTTCTCTTATGAGGTGTCGCGAAGCATTGCCGCCTGTGAGGGCGCGCTGCTTGTTGTTGACGCCACGCAGGGTGTCCAGGCACAGACCATATCCAACCTTTATATGGCAATAGAGCACGACCTGGAGATAATCCCCGTGCTCAATAAGATAGACATGCCGAGCGCAATGCCTGACGAGGTGGAAGACGAGATTGTGGAGCTTATTGGGTGCAAGCGCGAGGACATCCTGCGCGCGTCGGGCAAGACTGGCGAGGGTGTTGACGACATCCTGCAGGCTATCGTCGAGCGCGTGCCGCATCCTACGGGTGACCCCAAGGCTCCGTTGCAGGCACTCATCTTCGACTCTGTGTTCAACTCGTTCCGCGGCATCATCGCCTATTTCAAGATAGAGAACGGCGAGATACGCAAGGGCGACAAGGTGAAGTTCTTCAACACTGGCATGGAGTATGTAGCCGACGAGGTGGGCGTGCTCAAGATGGACATGGTGCCGCGCGACGTGCTCGGCACTGGCGAGGTGGGCTACATCATCTCGGGCATAAAGGACGCAACGGAGGTGAAGGTGGGCGACACCATCACACACGTGGCGCGTCCGTGCGACAAGGCGATAGCCGGTTTTCAGGAGGTGAAGCCCATGGTGTTTGCCGGTGTCTATCCGATAGACCCGAGCGAATACGAGAATCTGCGCGCGTCGCTTGAGAAGCTTCAGCTCAACGATGCGTCGCTGACGTTCTCTCCGGAGTCTTCGGTAGCACTTGGCTTTGGCTTCCGTTGCGGATTTCTCGGACTTCTCCACATGGAGATTGTGCAGGAACGTCTTGACAGAGAGTTCAACATGGACGTGATAACAACCGTGCCAAACGTCTCGTATATGGTTTACGACAAGCATGGCGGCGTCAAGGAGGTGCACAATCCTTCCGGGCTGCCAGAGCAGACGCTTATCGACCATATAGAGGAGCCATATATACGCGCCACCATCATCACTACGACCAATTTCATTGGTCCGATAATGACGCTTTGTCTTGACAAGCGCGGTGAGCTTATAAACCAGGAGTATGTGAGCGGCAACCGTGTGGAGCTTCATTTCATGTTGCCGTTGGGGGAGATAGTGATTGATTTCTACGACAAGCTCAAGTCGATAAGCAAGGGTTATGCGTCGTTCGACTATCATCTTGACGGATTCCGCCCGTCACGCCTTGCCAAGCTTGACATTCTTCTCAATGGCGAGCCTGTTGATGCGCTGTCGGCTCTAACCCATCAGGACAACGCTGTGAGCATGGGACGAAAGATGTGCGAGAAGCTCAAGGACTTGATTCCACGCCAGCAGTTTGACATTGCCATACAGGCTGCCATAGGAGCCAAGATTGTGGCTCGTGAGACAATTAAGTGTGTGCGCAAGGATGTGACGGCAAAGTGTTACGGCGGCGACGTGAGCCGCAAGCGCAAGCTTCTTGAGAAGCAGAAGAAGGGAAAGAAGCGCATGAAGCAGATTGGCAATGTGGAGGTGCCGCAGAAGGCGTTCCTCGCAGTGCTTAAACTTGACTGATGGTATAGTAATTATGTTTACACTATAATGATTAAGGAAAGGATGGAATAACTATGAGAGAGATTGTCAGTGCCAACACGCGCGACGTGGCGCGTGAATTGGCGAGAAGGTATAGCACTATGACACATGGTGAGCTTGACTTGCTGGAGGGTATACTCATTCCGGTTAAATATTCTAAAGGAGAGATTGTACTCAAGGAGGGTGAGGTGTGCCGTCATTTTCTATATGTGGACAAGGGCTTGATGCGCCAGTTTTATTTCAAGCATGGCAAGGAAGTCACCGAGCATCTTGCGCAGGACCACACCATCGTTATGTGTATTGAAAGTCTTTTCAAGGAGGAGCCCACAAAGTTGCAGATAGAGGCTCTTGAGCCTACGGTTGCTTATGCCATACCGAAGGCCGACCTTGAGCGTGTGGCT
>CALBYK010000279.1 GCA_937889855.1 uncultured Prevotella sp. | reverse complement strand
GAAGCCGCAGGCGTGGATGCCCGTGCCGCGCACCGTACCCTCAAGCATCTTGGCATATTTTATTGTGTTGGCGAGCTGAGGGTCGGCACTTGCCTCGGCGTCGCGCAGTTCCGGCACACACTTGATGGCGTTGGGCAGGTTCATCTTCAGACCGTCGGGCAGTTTGTCGGGGATGGCCTTGCAGAGGGCGTTGGAGATGGGCAGCGGCAGCTTCTCCACACGCGCCACGTCCTTGATGGAGTTCTTCGTGGCCATGGTGCCGTAGGTGATGATGTGCGCCACCTTGTCGTGTCCGTACTTGTCCTCCACCCATTCGAGCACACGTCCGCGCCCGTCATCGTCGAAGTCGGTGTCGATATCGGGCAGGGAGATGCGGTCGGGGTTGAGGAAACGCTCGAACAGGAGGTCGTACTTGATAGGGTCAATCTTTGTAATTCCGAGGCAATACGCGACTACAGAGCCTGCGGCCGATCCACGTCCCGGACCTACCATCACTCCCAGCTCATCGCGTGCCGAGTTGATAAAGTCCTGGACTATTAGGAAGTAGCCAGGGAAGCCCATGGTTTTCATGATGTGCAGCTCAAACTTCACGCGCTCGTGCACGTCGTCGGGCAGCGGGTCGCCATACAGGCGCTTCGCGCCGTCATATGCAAGTTTCGCAAGGTAGTCGGCCTCAAACTTTATTCTGTATAGTTTGTCTATGCCGCCTAATTTCTTGATTTTCTTCTCCGCGTCCTCGTGCGACATGATGTCGCCTCCGTTCTCGTCGGTCGTGAATTCGCGGAACAGCTCTTCCGGGGTGATGCGCTTGCGTGTGTCCTCCTCGGTGCCGAACTCTGCCGGGATGGGAAAGAACGGCATGATAGGCGGATGGTCTATGGAGTAGAATTCCACCTTGTCGAGAATCTCGAGCGTGTTCGAGAGGGCTTCGGGAACGTCCGAGAAGATTTCGTTCATTTCCTCACGTGTCTTGAACCACTCCTGCTTTGAGTAGAGCATGCGGTTCGGGTCGTCAAGGTCCTTGCCCGTGGCGAGGCACAGCAGATGGTCGTGCGCCTCGGCGTTTTCCTGGTCAACGAAGTGGCAGTCGTTTGTGCACACGAGCTTTATGCCATACTCCTTGGCGAGCTTTATGAGCTCCTTGTTGGCACGCTGCTGCAACGGGAATGTCTCGCGGTTTGCCCGCAGGTGGGGGTCCTTCACCTCGTGGCGCTGAAGCTCAAGATAGTAGTCGTCGCCAAACACGCGCTTGTACCACTCTATCGCCTCGCGTGCTCCAGCCATGTCGCCCTTTAGAATCTTGGCAGGCACCTCGCCGGCAATACACGCCGAGCACACAATAAGGTCCTCGTGGTATTTCTCCAGGTCTTCGCGGTCGGTACGCGGGCGCATGTAGTAGCCGTCAACCCATGCCCGTGAGACGAGCTTGATGAGGTTCTTGTAGCCATGGTAGTTCTTGGCGAGCACAATAAGGTGGTAGCCGCCCATGTCGCCTTTCTCCTTCACGCGGTCCGACTTGCGCCGGTGTGCCACATACATCTCGCATCCGAAGATGGGCTTGAAAGGCTCCTTGCCCTCGTCCTTGAGCTTGCCGTTTATCTTGTTGCAGTAGTTGTACAGCTCTTTCACGCCAAACATGTTGCCGTGGTCGGTTATGGCCATGCCCTTCATGCCGTTGGCGACAGCCTTGTCGACAATCTTCTGTACGGGCGACTGTCCGTCGAGAATGGAGTAGTAGGTATGGACGTGCAGGTGAATGAAATCTTCCATATTATTGTGAGAAACTGGATTTTTTTGAATAGATACTACAAAATTAAATAAAATATGTGAGATAAGAGCCGTTGTCGTGAAAAGATTTATAATCTGTAGTTTTTAGTTGTGAAGCCGTGAAGAAACATTAAAAAATTTGTCATTTTCGTAAAAAACCGCTACCTTTGCACAGATATAATGCGTCCATGCAATGCGAAATATTAGGCATTCTTTTGCAAGGACAGTCAAAGCGATAGTTAACAACAACCAATTACTGCCTATCTTCCAATAAACCAACAATGATTAAGAGAATAAAGAAACTAAAGAAAATACGCCTTCACCGTGAAGGTACCGACACGCTCGTATATGGCTTCATAGCTATTGCTGCCATTGCGCTGTTGCTTTGGCGATTCTGCGACAACAAGGCACCGTTTTGGTGCTTCTCGGTAGTGTTTGGCGTTGTCTACTGCATAGTGATAAACTTCTTCCGTTGTCCTGTGCGCTATTTCCCGTCTGAGGATACCGACAAAATCGTGGTCGCTCCGGCCGACGGACGCATCGTGGTGATAGAGGAAGTTGACGAGGATACCTATTTCCATGAACGCCGCATAATGGTGAGCATCTTCATGAGCCTGTTCAACGTCCATGCCAACTGGTTCCCCGTGGACGGAAAGGTCAAGGTGGTGGCCCACCACAACGGCAACTACCACAAGGCATGGCTGCCAAAGGCAAGCGAGGAGAACGAGCACGCGGACGTGGTGATAACAACCCCTGAAGGCACCGACATCTTATGTCGCCAGATTGCCGGCGCCGTGGCGCGCCGCATCGTCACGTATGCCAAGGAGGGCGAGGAATGTTATATAGACGAGCATTTGGGCTTCATAAAGTTCGGCTCGCGTGTGGACGTGTATTTGCCGCTTGGCACCGAGATATGTGTAAAGATGGGGCAGGCGACAACGGGCGACCAGACTGTCATAGCCAAGCTGAAATGACAAAGATATAACTTTTAAATGGAAATGAATGGCCAGGAATCGAGAATTATGATTAACTTTGCGAGGAAAATCATAAGTCTCCATTCATGGTCTTTTTTATGTATATAAAAGTGTAATCCAATAAAAATACTCAACACTATGTCAAATTTTATAACTCGTAATATCCCCAACACCATCACCTGCGGCAACCTCGTGTCAGGATGTATAGCCACAGTGTTTGCCCTTTGCGGGGATGCCAAGACAGCCATTGTGTGGATAGTGATCGGTGCTGTGTTCGACTTCTTCGACGGCATGAGTGCCCGCTTGCTTGGCGTCAGCTCTCCTATCGGCAAAGAACTTGACTCTCTTGCAGACGACGTGACGTTCGGTGTGGCTCCGGCTTCCATCGTCTTCGCGCAATTGTCGGTAATGGAATATCCTTCAATACTCGCCCCGGTGTCAGATTATATTCCTTACTTTGCCTTCGTTATGGCAGCATTCTCGGCATTACGACTTGCAAAGTTCAACCTCGACACACGCCAGACAACGTCATTCATCGGATTGCCTACGCCTGCCAACGCCCTGTTCTGGGGCTCGCTGCTCGTCTCGCGCACCGATGTACTGGAGTCGTCGCCGTGGATGACTGTGGCTGTCTTGGCAATGGTTTGCGTCAGCTCGTGGCTCATGGTGTCTGAGATTCCGATGTTCGCCCTCAAGTTCAAGCAGTGGGGATGGAAGGGCAATGAGTTGCGTTACTCGTTCATTGTGTTTTCGGCGGTGATGATTTTATGGCTCGGCCTGCTTGAGAGCTTTTGGGTTATTATCGCATGGTATTTCATCGTTTCTGTTGTTGACGACCTGACTGCAAAAGACAAGAGGAAATAGAATGGCACAGAGTTTGTCAATAGGAGTGTAGCGCATCCCGTTTGTTACTCATTTTTTAACCAATACTCAGTGTTATGGCAATATTTGGACTTTTCCTGAAATCAATTTTCCTCGTCGTGCTGCTCACGGCCGTGTTTGTCATCGGCGTCGTTACATATCTCTATTTGCGTGTGAGACGCGTGGCACGCAGCTTCTCTGCGGCATCAGCTGGAGGAATGGGGCAACGTACACATACAACAGATGGCGGCAGGACACAACGGCAGTCGTCGGCCCAGAACAGTGGCACGGCAGGAACGCGGCAGAGCCAGGCAGACAACTCGTCGTTTGCCAATGAGGAACTGTACGACCAACGCTCCCCGCGTGAAGCCAACCGCAAGATCTTCAGCAAGGACGAAGGCGAATATGTAGACTTTGAGGAAGAGTGACATCATCCCTTTACTACCAACAACGTATGATAGCCAACCCGTTACCCCGCCAGTATTACGAGCGCTGCATAGCCACGCTCACGTCACGCGTCTTGGCGCGACGCCGCCGCAACCGCCTCTTTGTTGTGGGCGAGATAGCAACATTCGCCTTGTTCGTGGCCTTCATTGCCGCCTATGCAATGGTAGGGTGGGGGTGGTGTGCCGTCTTGCTTGCAGCCATGTCTCTTACAGGCTATGCCGCAATACGGCGCTTGGATGAGCGCAACGAGGCAAGGACCGAATGGCTTGAGGCGTTGCGTGAAGTGTGCAGGCGCGAGGAATGTTATCTTGATGGCGACTTCTCCGCCTTTGACGAAGGTGAGCGTTACGCCGTTTCTTCACATCCTTTTACTACCGACATGGACGTGTTTGGAAGAGCGTCCCTGTATCAGCGTATCTGCCGTGCCGTCACATCAGGCGGCTCCGGCCGCCTTGCGGCCATGCTGTCCTCGCAGCCCGTTGACGTTGCGGCTGCCGACATCACCTCCTCTTTTTATTGCAACTTGTCACCAGTTGAACGCATACGCCAGCGGGCTGATGCAATTGACGCGCTTGCTGTGGAGACACGTTGGCGCACCGATTTCTGTGCCGTTGCTGTAGACGGAACTATCGATACTGACGCTGTGGCACAGGCCATGCACAACGTTCGCGACGTGCAGGTGGGCAAGTGGGTGATGTCGCCCGCGACACTTTTGGTGGCGGCCTTGCTTGTGTCTGGATTTCTCATAGCCGTCTTGTTGGCTGTGTTTGCAGACCTGCCGTCCAGCGTAGCCGTGACATGGGGCGTCCTGCAGCTGGGCTTAGTGCTTGGCATGTGTCATGGACGGTTGATGGCGGTGAGCAGGGCAGTAGGCAAACTTCAAAGACAGATGAAGGCTTATGTCAGGGTTATAGGGTTGATTAATGACGGACGTGTGCCTGTCGAGGCCTCAGGGCTTCTGCGCCGTGTCGTTGAGGCCACGAGTGGCGCGGGCCAGTCGTTCCGTGAGGTGGAGCGGATACTTGCCGGGCTCGACCGGCGCGGCAACTTGTTGGGACTGATATTCTCCGACATTTTCACCTTGAGCGATTTCCGCCTGCTGCGCCGTTTCGCGAGATGGCAGCAGCGCCATATACTCGACATGGACAGTTGGATAGCCTCTGTCAACGAGATGGACGCCCTTGTGTCGATGGCGACGTTCCGTTACAACGAGCCACATGGGACACGAGCCGAGGTGGTGAATGGAACCGACATCGTTTATGAGGCTCATGGCCTGTACCATCCGTTCCTCGGACAAGGGGCTGTAAGCAACGACTTTGTCATATCCGAGCGCAACTACTATATCATAACAGGAGCCAATATGGCAGGCAAAAGCACCTTCCTGCGCTCGCTTGGCGTTAACTGGTTGTTGGCAATGAACGGGTTGCCGGTGTTCGCCTCGTCGCTCCGCCTGTCGGTGTTTCCGCTATTTACAAGTATGCGCACAAGCGACGACCTGACGCGCGGCATCAGCTATTTCAATGCCGAGCTGCTCAGGCTGAAGAGTCTGATTGCCTTCTGTGCCGTCCACTGCAACACTCTCATCATACTGGACGAGATACTCAAGGGCACCAACTCTGCCGACAAGCTCGGAGGCTCGCGTCTCTTCCTTGAGTACATATCCCAGCGCCGTGTGACAGGCGTGATAGCCACGCACGACCTTGAACTCTCGCGCCTTGCCGACGAGCAGCCAAAACGTTTCCACAACTACTGTTTCGAGATAGAGCTCGGGCGCGACGTGACCTACACCTACAAGATTACCCCCGGTGTGGCACGCAACCAGAACGCGACTTATCTGCTTAGGCAACTTCTGTGCTAAATATGCCCGTAAAGGGTATGTTTGGCACCGCTTAGACCTGTTCTCACACCTATAACTCACAAAAAATCATCAACTTATTTTTTTCATGTGGCTAAATTCATTAATTTTGCAAGCATGAAACAAAATAAGACATCTTTGAGTAGCAATATGCTGTGCCATTCATCCTAATCACATCGCTCTTCTTCATGTGGGGCTTCGCGCGCGCCATCCTCGACGTGCTCAACAAGCATTTTCAGAACGAACTCGACATAACCATCACGCAGTCGGCTCTGATTCAAGTGACAACCTATCTCGGCTATTTCCTCATGGCCATACCTGCCGGATTTTTCATCAACCGACAGGGCTACAGGCGTGGCGTGGTGCTCGGACTGATTCTCTTTGGTGCCGGCTCGCTTGCTTTCATCCCTTGCTCCTTGGCCGGAACATTCTATGCCTACCTGATAGCACTGTTCGTCATAGGCTGCGGACTCGTGTTTCTCGAGACATCCGCCAACCCTTATGTTACAGAGCTCGGTCCTAAAGAGACGTCAACGGCACGCCTCAACTTCTCGCAGTCGTTCAATGGCGTAGGTTCGATGTTTGCCACGCTGGTGGTGGGAAGCTTCCTTTTCCAAAACACAGACAACAGCGGCGTGGCTGGCGGCAACGCGGTCATTCCCTACGCAATTATGGGAGTGATAGTGCTCATCATTGCCATAGTGTTCTCGCGTGCCAGTCTGCCGGAGATTCACCATGAGGACGACAGAGAGACACATGAGGGAGGCCACAACCTCTCGCGCCTCTTCTCCAACGGATGGTTCGTCTTCGGACTCATCGCGCTGCTCGCCTACGAGATAGCCGAGATATCAATCAACTCCTACTTCATCAATTTTGTCACGGGACAGGACTGGATGACAGCGGCTACAGGCTCCACCATACTCACTGTCGCGCTCGGCCTCTTCATGCTTGCACGGTTTGTGGGAGCTGCCATCATGAGCAACATGCCTGCCGAGAAGTATCTTCTCATATGTGCAGTCGGGTCGGTTGTGTGCATTGCCGTCCTGCTTCTCAACGTAAGCATGGAAGTGTCGGTTGGAGCGCTGCTCTGCAACTACATGTTTGAGGCAATAATGTTCCCGACAATCTTCTCGCTCACCCTCCGCGGCCTTGGCGGACTTACCAAGAGCGCGTCGTCAATACTGATGATGACTCCTGTGGGAGGATGCGGATTCCTACTTATGGGTGTGGTTGCCGACAATACCGGAAACCTCGTGCTTCCGTTCGTCATACCGTTCGTAGGATTCGTGCTGGTGCTGGCATATGCGTATAAATGCGTTGTCACTAATTATAGGTAAGTTCGCCTATTTTTGGTAGTCTTCTTGTATTTTGTGCGAGATTTTACTTAACTTTGCATACATATATATAATATAACGAACGATGAACATAGCCGAAATATTGAACAGTAATGACGGACAGAAGCACTTCTCGTTTGAGGTGCTGCCGCCGCTTAAAGGCACAGGAACCGACCGATTGTTTTCAACGATAGAGAAATTTGTGGAGCTTGCCCCTGCCTACATCAACATCACGACACACCATAGCGAGTTTGTCTACCGCGAGCTCGCGAACGGACAGTTTGAGCGTCTGCGCGTGCGCCGGCGTCCCGGCACTGTGGCTGTTGCCGCCGCCATACAGCAAAAATTCGGCATAACGGTCATCCCGCATGTCATATGCAGTGGCGCGAGCGCGGACGACATTGAGTACGAACTGCTCGACCTGCAGTTTCTTGGCATCGAGAACCTCCTGCTACTGCGCGGCGACAAGGCCAAGGAGGACCGCACGTTCAAAGCAACCCCAGGAGGATACATGCACACGACAGAGCTCATTGAGCAGGTGAACAGGTTCAATAACGGCTACTTCAACGACGACACGCCAATAAAGAACCCTGGCAAGAAGTTCTCGTTCGGGGTGGCGTGCTACCCAGAGAAGCATGAGGAAGCGCCCAACCTTGAGATGGACATGGAGTTCCTGAAGCTCAAGCAGTATCTTGGAGCCGAGTATGCAGTGACACAACTCTTCTACGACAACAAGAAGTATTTTGACTTTGTGGCGAAGGCGCGTGAGATGGGCATAACGATACCAATCGTGCCCGGTATAAAGCCATTTGCCAAACTGTCGCAGCTCACCGTCGTGCCTAAGACATTCCACTGCGACTTGCCGCAGGAACTCGCCCAGGAAGTGGTGAAATGCAAGACCGACGAGGACGCGCGCCAGCTCGGTATAGAGTGGACAACGGAGCAGTGCCGGCAGCTGTATGCGGCAGGAGTGAATAACATACATTTCTATACGGTGTCGGCTGTTGACTCTGTGCGCGACGTCGTAAAACGACTGTTGTAGGAGGTGTCGGGCAGAAGCCTGGTACGCGACAAGTAAATGTCAGACAAGTGCCGGCAAGTAGTCCGGCACCCACAAATAGATTCTAATGCAATTCTCAGAAGTTATAGGTCAGGAGAATGCCATACAGCAGCTCCGACAGTTGATAGAAGAGGAGCGTGTGCCGCACGCCATGCTTTTCTGCGGTCCGCAGGGCTGCGGAAAGATGGCGCTTGCCATGGCGTTTGCCTCAGAGTTGTTGGGCCACAGCCCGCTGCTGCGTCATTGGAACCATCCCGACCTCCACTTCTCCTATCCTACGATAAAGAAGCCGAGCATGGGCTCGGAGCACCAGCCTACAAGTGACGACTTCGCCGGCGAGTGGCGGGAGATGATAGGCGAAGGCCCGTATTTCTCGCTCGAGCAGTGGATGACGCAGATTGGGGCAGAGAACCAACAGGCTGTCATAACAGGAGGCGAGAGTGACCAGTTGTCGCGCAAGCTGGCGCTAAAGTCGAGCCAGGGCGGATACAAGGTGTGCATAATGTGGCTGCCGGAAAGGATGAACCTCACTTCCGCCAACAAGATACTCAAGCTTCTTGAGGAGCCGCCGGAACAGACGGCCTTCATTCTCGTTAGCGAGGACCCCACGCGGTTGCTGGAGACAATAAGGAGCCGCACACAGCGGTTTGACTTCAAGCGCATAGCCGATGCCGACATAGAGCAGGCTCTTTTGGAAAGGCGCGGACTTGACGCCGATACAGCCTACCGTGTGGCGAGGCTTGCCAACGGCTCATGGCTGGAGGCGCTCAACGCCTTGCGTGCCGGGAACGAGTCGCAGATGTTTTTTGACCTTTTCGCGATGCTCATGCGCTATGCCTATTCAAAGAAGGTGAGGGAGCTGAAGAAGTGGAGCGACAGTGTGGCTGCCTTCGGAAGGGAGAAGCAGAAGCGCATGCTCGTCTACTGCAACCGCATGGTGCGCGAGAACTTCATGTACAATTTCCATGCTCCCGAGCTGTGCTACATGACGCTTGGTGAGGAGAATTTTGCAAAGAGGTTCGCTCCTTTCATCAACGAGAACAATGTAATAGAACTTACTGAAATGTTTGAAAAAGCGCTGCGCGACATATCGCAGAATGCCAACTCAAAGATGGTGTTCTTCGACATTGCCTTGCAGACCATCATATTAATAACACGAAAGAAATGAAAGATTTCAAGAACATGCAATTCAAGATATCGCGCGGATGCGACCGTGGCCTGTGCCATAACGGATGCGGACGGCAGAACATGCAGCTCAACACCTACGACTGGCTCTATGATGTGCCGGGAAACGAGGAGGATACAGACCTTGTTGAGGTGCAGTTCAAGAACACGCGCAAGGGATACTACCATAATGTCAACAATCTTGACCTCCGAAAGGGTGACATAGTAGCAGTGGAGGCAAGTCCGGGGCACGACATCGGTACGGTAACACTTACCGGGCGGCTTGTGAAACTGCAGGTGAAGAAAGCCAACCTCAAGTCGGCCGATGAGATTAAGCGTGTGTACCGCATTGCCAAGCCGGTGGACATGGACAAGTACCGCGAGGCCAAGAGCCGTGAGCACGACACCATGATACAGAGCCGGCAGATAGCCAAGGACCTTGGACTGCAAATGAAGATTGGCGACGTGGAGTACCAGGGCGACGGCAACAAAGCTATATTCTACTATATCGCCGACGAGCGCGTCGACTTCCGCCAACTCATCAAGGTGCTTGCCGACACATTCCACGTGCGAATAGAGATGAAGCAGATAGGCGCCCGCCAGGAGGCGGGGCGCATCGGCGGCACAGGTCCTTGCGGACGCGAGCTGTGTTGCGCCACATGGATGAAGAACTTCGTGAGCGTCAGCACCAACGCCGCGCGCATACAGGACATATCGCTTAACCCGCAGAAACTTGCCGGCATGTGCGCCAAGCTCAAGTGTTGTCTCAACTATGAGGTTGACGACTATGTTGAGGCAGGGCGCAAGATGCCGTCCCGCGACATTGTGCTTCAGACGGCCGACAGCGACTACTATCTCTTCAAGTCGGACATTCTTGCCGGACTCGTCACCTACTCGACGGGCAAGGGCGTAGCCGCGAATCTTGAGACCATAACAGCAGAGCGCGCACGCGACATAATAGAGATGAACAAGCGCGGCGAGAAGCCCGAGTCGCTCACAGAGAACGGAAAGGCCAAGGATATTGCGCGTCCGGCCGACCTGCTTGCCGATGCCGATATAAGCCGGTTTGACAAGACCAAGAAGGCTAAGAAGAAAAAGAAGAAACAGCAGCCTAAGGACACCGCACCACAGCAGGCTGGAGAGCCTAAGGACAACAACTCAGTGCCACAGCAGGGCGACAGCGAGGGAAGGGAACGCCAGCAGAAGAAGCAGCGCCGCGACAACAGACCACGCCGCCAGCCATCCGGCAACCCGAAGGCGCAGGGACAGCCCAACATCCAAAAGGCTTCAAGCCAGCCCAACGGCAATCACAAGGCACAGGGCCAACAAGACGGCAATCCCAAACCTCAAGCTCAGAAGAACGAAGAAAAGAGAACTCCTCAGCCAAGTGATGAACCAAAGCAATGAGAAAATCTCTTTTATTCGTTTTCATGGCAGCGACACTTTTTGTGCTCGCTGCCTGTAACCGGCGGTTGGTCTACGACAAGTATGTTGGCACACCTATTGCCGGGTGGGAAAAGAACGACACTCTGTCGTTTGAGATATCGCCAGTTGACAGCGCGGCTGCATACGAGGCGTGCCTCGGGCTGCGCATAACCGACTCATACCCCTTTACCGCCTTGACGCTCATCGTGGAGCAGCATGTGTATCCGCGTGCCGAGGTGTTCGTGGACACGCTTCACTGCAAGCTCACCGACAGCCGCGGCAATGCCGCCGGCAAGGGTATCAGCTATCATCAGTACAAGTTTCCCGTCACGACTCTTCATCTGCAGCATGGCGATTCCATACGCATAAATGTGAGACACGACATGAAACGCGAGATTCTGCCGGGTGTGAGCGACGTGGGAATATCGCTAAGAAGAGAATGATTGTTTGAAAGATAACCAAAGAACTGAAAATGTGTCGTTTAAGGATAAATAAATACCTGTATTTTTTGCGATATTTTGCAAGATTGAGTAACTTTGCAATTTAATTATAAATACAGTCACCTATGAGTATTGTAAAGATAAAGGACAAGACATTTAAGACCTCCATCCCAGAGGCTGAGATTTTGAAACGCGTGAAGGCCGTGGCCGAGCGTATCAACACCGACATGGCAGACAAGAACCCGCTGTTGCTCGCCATGCTCAACGGCTCGTTTGTGTTTGCCGCCGACCTTATGCGCGAGATAACCGTGCCATGTGAGATATCGTTTGTCAAGATGGCGTCTTATGAAGGCACATCGTCTACGGGCAAGGTGAAGCAGCTCCTTGGACTCAACCAGGACATCAAGGGACGCACGGTGGTCATTGTCGAGGATATCATAGAGTCGGGACTTACCATGCAGACTCTGCTTGCCACACTGCGCGAGAAGGAACCTGCTGATATACAGATTTGCACGCTTCTGCTCAAGCCGGAGTGTCTGGAGGTGCCGCTTGACATTAAGTATGTGGCCATTGAGATACCAAACGACTTCATTCTTGGCTACGGACTCGACTACGACCAGCAGGGACGCAACCTCCGTGATATATATACTGTAGTTGACGAGTAGACAAGTTGACGTTGCTTTAAATAAACAATTGAATATAATAAAACAATAATTTCTTAAAGTAAAAAGATGAAAAACATCGTAATTTTCGGTGCCCCTGGTTCAGGCAAGGGCACCCAGAGCGATCTTATGATTGAGAAGTATGGCTTCAACCATATCTCTACTGGTGACGTTCTCCGCAACGAGATTAAGAACGGCACCGAGCTTGGCAAGACTGCCAAAGGCTTTATTGACAACGGACAGCTCATTCCCGATGACCTCATGGTGAACATCCTCGCCAGCGTTTATGACAGCTTCGGCAAGGAGCACAAGGGTGTAATCTTCGACGGATTCCCCCGCACAATCCCACAGGCTGAGGCTCTCAAGAAGATGCTTGCTGAGCGCGGACATAAGGTAGCTGCCATGATTGAACTTGACGTTCCTGAGGACGAGCTGATGAAGCGTCTCATCAAGCGCGGTCAGGAGAGCGGACGCTCTGATGACAACGCAGAGACTATCAAGAAGCGTCTTGATGTTTACCACAACCAGACTGCACCGCTCATAGAGTGGTATAAGGCTGAGGGCATTCATCACCACATCAACGGTCTTGGCGAGCTCAACCGCATCTTCGGCGACATCTGCACCGTGATTGACGCTCTCTAATTTTCCACACAAGCAAAAGAAACAACGCCTTGAGGGTGTAAGGATACCTGATAGAAAGGGATAAAACTCGTTGTATGGCCCAGTGTTGGCGTACAGCGAGTTTCTTTTTTATATATAAGAATCTGTTGCATGGTTTCCTCCTTTTTTCTATATGGAGGGGTGGAAAAAACTTTTACTGTCTGCTGACAATTGTCAGCTATCAATAAAAATACTTGTTTCCGTCTGATAAGTAATCCGAATGTAGCAAGTAGTGGCGAGTTTTTGTGCCAAATATTCTTTATGTAGGAGGGTATGGCAAGGCTGGCATACCCTCCTACGGACGTGTAGAACTAATTTCTTTTATTCAAGCGGTTCAGTCTTAAGTTCCACAACAGCACCCGTAGCCGGGTCAACAATGATGTGTGACGTGAACTTCTTGCCGAAGAGTGCGCCATTGAGCAGCTCGACCCTGCCAAACTGCGCGGCGTTGGTCTCGAATGACGCCACAGGCGTGCCGTCTGCCTTGTTCACCTGCACTCTTATCTTGCCCGGCATGCCGACACCGAGCTTGAAGTTGTCTTTCTCCTTGTCGGCCATAGACGCGTCTTCTGGCAACTTGGCGTATATGCCCTCGTCCTCTATGTCAACATAGTAGGGCTCTCCGGAGTAGTCGTCGACTGAGGTAAGCCCGAAAGCTTTGGAGAAGCGGAACAGGACGTGGCGCTTTTCTGCCTGTTGTGGCACGAAGGTGAGCACGGTTTCTGTTGTGTCCACGTCAACGGTGCCGGTGAACAGCTGCATCAACGCACGCTCTTGGGTGTCAAGCTGGCGGTACATTAGACGCAGTTGCTCACCGTCTTTAGGCATGTTGTCGGCCTCTCCGCGTGACAGTTGGTTTCGCGAGTCGCGTATGTCGTATATCTCCTGTGCGGCGAGTTGCGCCATCTTGGGTAGGTTGGCTGCAGCGAGAATGTCCTGGCTCATATAGTCGCGCGGGTTCAGTGGCGCTGGCTTTGGAGCCTGGCGGAACTGCCTTGGCTTTGCACATACCGGAGCCTTGGTGTTGATGGCGCGCAGGGTGCCGTTGGGGTCGCAGTCGATAGACAGGATGCTGTGCTTCTTGTCAACGGCTACGGTGAACTGCTTGTCTGTGTCGGGCTGGCCTACGGCCGTGAAGTTGATGCCCACTATGCGGTATGAAGTCTGCATGGACGTTGGAGCCGGCTTCTTGAAGAACAGCTCGGAGTAGTCGGCAAGTTGTCCCGGTTGCGTCGTGGTCTTTTCTATGAGAAGCTGCATGCGCACGGCAGTCTTCGGAAGATAGTAGCTAAGTCCCTCAGTAGTGTCGTTGCCGGCAGAAACCGGCATTGATGTGAGGACGGACAGTAATAATGCTGAAAGAAACTTTTTCATAATAGTGTTTTGTTAGAGCTGTTTTTTTTACAAAGCCTTGAAAGCCTCGGGAAGGGCTGCAATTATGTCGCTTGCCACCATGCTCTCTTTGCCGATGCGTGAAGCGGCGATGTCGCCGGCAAGTCCGTGCAGGTACACTCCCACGAGACATGCGTTCTTGCGTGAGTAGCCGCGTGCGAGCAAGGCTGTGATGATGCCCGTTAGCACGTCGCCGGAGCCGGCTGTCGCCATGCCCGAGTTGCCTGTCGTGTTGAACACCACGTCGCCTTCGGGCAGGCAAATGGCTGTGTAGTGTCCTTTAAGGATGATGTAGGCACGCAGGCTCTCTGCCATGTCGCGTGCCACGGCAAGCCGTTCGCTGTCGTTGTGGCATGTGGTTGAGGCGAGCCGGTCGAGCTCGCGTGGGTGTGGCGTCATAATCATGTTGTCTGGCAGCTGGTTTATCCATGTGCCGTGCGAGCCGAGCATGTTGAGCGCGTCGGCGTCGAGCACCACAGGACACTGTGTCTGCTGCAGCTGCGACATCAGCGCGAGTGCGGAGCCTTCCTGGCGTCCCAGCCCGGGTCCTATGCCAACGGCGTCAAACTCTTCTGTGGCGACAGCCTCGGAGTAGTAGTTCTCCTGGTCGATGGACAGCACGGCCTCAGGCACGGCAATCTGCATTATGGTGGTGTTGCAGTGGGGCGTGAGCGCCGTCACTTTGCCGACGCCGCTTCGCAGGCATGCGCGTGTGGCAAGCACGGCGGCGCCTCCCATTCCCTCGCTTCCCGCTATGAGCAGGGCATGGCCCATGTTGCCCTTGTGGGCGAAGTCGTTGCGGCGGATCACCTGCTTGTGTATGTATTCAGCGTCAACCGTTGTGTAGCGTGAAGGTATGCTCTTGATATATTCCTTGGAGAGGCGTATGTCGAGCACCTGCACCTTGCCGAGATAAGGCTGGCAGTCGGCAAAGAACATGGCGAGTTTCTTCATCTGCAGTGTCAGCGTGAGGTCGGCCTGTATGATGGCTGTTGGCGTGTTGCTTGAGTTGTCTTCCGACATCAGTCCTGACGGCATGTCAATGCTCACCACCCGTGCGGGCGACTGGTTGATGTACTTCACGAGCGAGGCGAATCCGCCCGTCAGTGGCTTGTTCAGTCCTGAGCCGAAGAGTCCGTCCACTACAAGTGTCTGTGCCGTGAGCTTGGGCGGGTCGAAATTGGTTGTCACCTCTGTGAAGCTGTGGACGAGCCCCTCGCTCTTGAGCCGGTCGCGGTTCTTCTCGCAGTTGTCGGAGAGCGCGTTGTGTATGTTGAACAGATAGGTGTCTACCGTGTAGCCTTTTTCAGACAGCATGCGTGACACGGCGAGCGCGTCGCCGCCGTTGTTGCCGGGACCTGCAAATACCACAACGGGCGTAGCTGGCTCAAAGCGTGCCGCGATGGCTGATGTGATGGCGCGTGCCGCGCGTTCCATGAGGTCGATGGACGCCACTGGCTCGTGGTCGATAGTGTACTGGTCGAGCTCGTGTATCTGGGCTCCTGTTAATATCTTCATCGTTTATAGTTGTTTTGTCTGTATAAATGGTTATTGCCGTTGCAAAAATACAAAATAAATGGGAGACGCGTGCCTTATCTTTGCGAATTTCAGTAACTTTGCATCCATAAACCCCTTTACTCCAATAATACGACACTCCATGCATCATTAAAGAAAACCAAACCAATGTCCTTATGACAGATATAGCCAGCTATTTCCCTATAACCGATCCGACACTGATATTTTTTGTCGTGCTTCTCATCATCCTCTTCGCGCCTATAATAATGGGCAAGTTGCGCATTCCGCACATCATCGGGATGGTGCTTGCAGGTGTGGCGGTAGGAAAATACGGCTTCAACATACTGGTGCGTGATAACAGCTTCGAGCTCTTCGGCAAGGTGGGGTTGTATTATATAATGTTCCTTGCCTCGCTTGAGATGGATATGGAAGGAGTGAAGCGCAACAAGGGGAGGTTCGGTGTCTTTGGCGTGCTGACGTTCGGTGTGCCGTTCCTGCTCACGTATGTGGCGTGTGTCACGCTGCTCCATTATTCGGCATTCGCCTCGTTGCTGCTTGGGTGCATCATGGCGTCCAACACCCTCATCGCCTATCCTATAGTGGGACGGTATGGACTGCAGAAGAAGCCGAGCGTCACGTTGTCGGTAGGCTCGTCAATGATATCGCTGCTCATGTCGCTCGTCACTCTCGCTGCGGCTGTGGCGTCGTATGGCGGAGAAACGGGAGTGTGGTTCTGGTTGTGGTTTGTTGGCAAGTTTGTGGCCTACTGTGTTGGCATTGCCATTGTCATACCGCATATGGCACGCTGGTTCCTACGCCGGTATAGCGATGCGGTGATGCAGTTTATCTTCGTCATGTCAATGCTTTTCATGAGCGCGGCGCTCAGTGAGGCTGTGGGGCTTGAAGGCATCTTCGGCGCCTTCCTCTCCGGACTCATCCTCAACCGTTTCATTCCTCATGTCTCACCACTGATGAACCGCATCGAGTTTATCGGCAACGCGCTCTTCATACCATATTTCCTTATAGGCGTGGGCATGCTCATCAACGTGCGTCTGCTCTTTGCCGGAGGCGAAATAGTTATGGTAGTGCTGCTCATCGTTGCGTTCGGCACGATAGGCAAGGCGTTGGCAGCATATCTCGCTGCATTCTTCTTCCGCATGCCGCGCTCGTCGGGCAATATGATGTTCGGGCTCACGTCGGCTCATGCAGCGGGAGCCATAGCTATGGTGATGATAGGCATGAGGATTGAAATTGGGCCGGGGCGCCCGCTTGTGACGGACGACATGCTCAACGGCGTGGTGATAATGATACTCTTTACCTGCGTCATTTCCACAATGATGACGCAGCGCGCGGCGCAGCAGATAACCCTGCGTGACAGTGAAATGCCAGATGACAGCGAGGAGCGCATAAGCCGCGATGAGAAGATACTCATTCCGATGAAGTATCCCGAGTATGCGCAGAGGCTTGTCAATGTGGCAATGATGATGCGCAACCCCAAGAACACGACAGCCCTTGTTGGCCTGAATGTTGTGTATGATGACGCCGACATGCGGCGCAACCAGGAGCAGGGCCAGCACCTGCTCGACGACATGGCGCGGTATGCGGCGGCTGCTGACATGACGATGCAGACGCAGGTGCGTGTGGCTGCCAACATAGCCAACGGCATAAGACATGCCTTCAAGGAGTTTCGCGCCACTGACGTGCTCATAGGCATGCACATGCATCCGGAGGTGTCGCAGAAGTTCTGGGGGGAGTTCCACCAGAGTCTGTTCAACGGTCTCAACTCGCAGATTGTCATGGCGCGCCTCAAGCAGCCGCTTTCCACGATACGCCGCATTGAGGTGGCTGTCCCGTCGAGGGCGCAGTTTGAGCCGGGGTTCTACAAGTGGCTGGAGCGCGTGTGCCGCATGGCGGTGAATATGGAGTGCCACACCGAGTTCTTTGGACGTGACGATGTGCTTCAGCACATAAGGGAGTTTGTGTCCAGTCGTCACGGTGACATGCGTGTGTCGTTCGCTCAGATGCAGCATTGGGTGGAGATGCCGGAACTTGCCTCCACCATTTCCGACGACCACCTGTTCATCATCGTCACGGCGCGTAAGGGAACGGTGTCGTACAAGACGGCTCTTGAGCGTTTGCCGGACGAGATGCAGAACAACTTCTCGGGCAAGAACATAATGATAATCTTCCCCGACCAGCATGGCGACGCAATGGAGGAGATGACGTTTGCGCAGCCGCAGCACACAGAGGAACTCAGCGCGTACGAGACTCTGAGCAAGTGGCTGAGGAGGAAATTGAGAATGAAGGAAAAATAAAGAAATTATGATAGACGTAAAAGGAATAACCAAGAGTTTCGGCTCGCTTCAGGTGCTCAAGGGCATCGACCTCCACATCGACAAGGGCGAGGTGGTGAGTATTGTAGGGCCGAGCGGAGCTGGCAAGACCACGCTCCTGCAGATAATGGGAACGCTCGACAGGGCCGACGGCGGCTCGGTTGTCGTTGACGGTGTTGACGTCGGAAAGCTCGGCGCGAAGAAGCTGAGCGACTTCCGCAACCGCCATATAGGGTTCGTGTTCCAGTTCCATCAGTTGCTGCCGGAGTTCACTGCCCTTGAGAACGTCATGATTCCGGCATACATTGCCGGTATGCACACCAAGGAGGCACGCGTGAGGGCGGAGCAGCTGCTTGAGTTTATGGGGCTCGCAGCCCGCGCGTCACACAAACCCAACGAGCTGTCGGGCGGTGAGAAGCAGCGTGTGGCTGTGGCGCGGGCTTTGATGAACAATCCAGCCGTGGTGTTTGCCGACGAGCCTTCTGGCTCTCTCGATTCACGGAACAAGGCTGAGCTGCACCAGCTGTTCTTCGACTTGCGCGACAAGTTCGGGCAGACTTTCGTCATTGTCACCCACGACGAGCACTTGGCGTCAATCACTGACCGCACCATACATATTGAGGATGGTCGCATTGTCGAGCAACAATAACAGGTCGGCACCAAGCAAGGTGCTGACTATTAAAGCATACAACACATTAAATATAATGATATGATAAAACTTGGTGACTATAATAAGATGACCGTAGTCAAAGAAGTTGATTTCGGCATGTACCTCGATGGAGGTGACGAAGGCGAGATATTGCTTCCTAAACGATATGTACCGGAAGGCACAAAGCCAGGCGACGAACTTGAGGTCTTTGTATATCTTGACCAGGAAGAACGCCCAGTGGCCACAACAGAACGCCCTCTGTGCAAGGTTGGAGACTTTGCCTATCTTGAGGTGTCGTGGGTGAACGAGTATGGGGCGTTTCTCAACTGGGGACTTATGAAGGACCTCTTCTGCCCGTTCCGTGAGCAGAAGAGGCGCATGCAGAAGGGCGAGAGCTACATTGTGCATGTGCATATTGACGAGGATTCATACCGCATCATGGCTTCTGCCAAGGTGGAGCGCTATTTTGCCGAGAAGCATCCTTTCTACAAAAACGGGCAGGAGGTGGACTTGCTTGTTTGGCAGAAGACCGACATGGGATTCAAGGTGATAATCGACAACAGCTATCCCGGACTTGTATACGACGACCAGGTGTTCCGCTACCTGCATACGGGCGACCGTGTGAAGGGATATATAGGTACCGTGCGTCCTGACGGCAAGATAGACGTGACGCTGCAGCCGACTGGACGGAAGCAGACGCTCGATTTCTCGGAAACACTGCTTCAGTATCTGCGCGATAATGGCGGCACCTGCGACCTTGGCGACAAGAGCGACGCGGAAGACATAAAGCGCCGTTTCCAGGTGTCGAAGAAGGTGTACAAGCGCGCAATAGGCGACTTGTACAAGCGCCGCCTCATCACGATTGCCGATGGCGGGATAAAGCTCGTGGGCGAGTAGCGCTTGTCAGAAGCTGCTGAACCTGTCGATGAGTTTCTTGCGGAAGAAGCGTCCCACCTTGATGTCCTTAAGTTTGTCGAACGGCGGGTAGAAATGGCATGTGTTGTCGGTGACCTCAATGAGGTAGCTCAGGTTGATGATGTGCTTCTGGCTCACTCTCACAAGGGCATCATTGAGGGCTATGATCATGTCGCTGTTGACGTTGCGCTTGAGTCTTATGGGGGCAGCGCATCCCGACACAGTGACTTCCCACACGCGAAGCTCATGGTTGTAGGTGAATACGCCTATGTCGCGGATGTCGATGAGCCTGAAGTCTACGGCATTGGTGTATACAAGATACTTGCCGTCGTTGCGCTTGGCAATGCCGTCGTAGTTGAGAGCCTCGAGGGCCTTGTTGCTTTTTGGGGCCTTTGACAGCGGGTCGGTGAGCGTGGCGTTAGGACGCCGGTCAATGCATGCCCTGCGCATTATGGTGCGCAGCTCGGTGTCGTCGATGGGTTTCATGAGGAAGTCGAAGGCTTTATTGCGGAACGCCGGCAACATGTATCTCCCGTGTGCCGTGTACATTACGACACGGCAACGTCCGTTGCCTATTCCGTCTATATGCTCGAGAAACTCGATGCCGGACATGTCGGGCAGCTCTATGTCGAGGAAGAGCAAGTCTGGGTGGTGCTCGCCCAGCAGCTTCAGTCCGTCCATTCCGTTATAGGCAACGCCTACAACATCTGTTCCGTCATATGCTTTCAGCTTGTCGGCGAGTGCCTTTACTGCGTTCTTTTCGTCATCGACGATAATAATCTTCATCATAAGTCTGGTTATTTAAATGTTATGTTGTCCGGCACTTTCAGTGTCGCTTCGCATCCCTTGACGTTGCCCTCGGCGTCCTCAAGGTTTTTTATCTCAAATCTCATTTTGTGTTTGTTGTGCTCGTTTGTCACGGCAATGGTCTGCGATATTATCCCGAGCCCAGTGCCTTTCTTCAGAGCCCGGCATGCGTTGAATCCCGGTCCGTTGTCGGCCACTCTGATGGCAGTTGCTTCATTCTCGCGCGTTATGTCTATGTGCAGCTTCTTGTGTCCCTCGATACCTTTCAGACCGTGCACTATGGCGTTCTCTGTGAGTATCTGCAGGAACATGGATGGAATGCGTACCTTCCCCGTGTCAACGTCGCTCGCTATGTCGATGGCAAACGTGAAGTCGTCTCCTAGCAGGTAACGTTCAACCCTGATGTACTGCTTGACAAACTCCAGCTCCTTGCTGAGCACCATGCATGGCTGGCTTGACATGTCAAGGTTTGTGCGTATTAGCTTAGCCAGCTCCATTAGCTCTGAAGCCTCTTTCTTGTCAGAGTTGACTATTTTGTTGTTGAGCACGTTGAACATGAAGTGTGGTGAGATGCGGTTGCGCACATTGTTGAGCTTTAGGTTCATTATGCTTACCTGATTCTGCAGCTGCTTCTTGCGTGTGTACATGAACCATAGGGTCATGAGCAGCGCAAGGACCACAGCCACCGACACGGCAGTTGTGGCTTTCATGTTGGCGCGCTGTATGTCGGTGTTCTTGTGCTCGAGTGCCAGGTCGTGGTGGAGCTGCAGCGTGTCTGCGGTGAAGCGTGCCATTATCTCCGCTGAGCGCATGTTGGAGCGGTTGTGGTCGAGCGAGTCGTTGTAGCGTATGTTTTCCTGCAGGTTGCTGTATGCCTTGCGGTAGTCGCCCGTCTGCTCGTAGTAGCCGCGCAGGTACTTGTTGCGTATGTCAACCATTGTGTATGGTATGTCCTGCTTTATGTGCTCGCTTTCGAGAATGTGTCTCACGTCTGTTGTGTTGTTGGAGCGCACGGCGATGCCGAGCCGTATGGTGTTGCAGTAGTAAATAGCGGTTGGGTCGTCGTTCTTTATGAAGAATGGCTCAGCCTCACTAAGGTAATGACGCGCCTCGTCAAGACGGTTGAGGTTGAGGTAGACGTCGGCGAGGTTCACCTTGCATATATACATGTCAAACTTGTTCTGCATGCCGTTTTTGACGAGCAGCTTTTCCAGTCGCTTGAATGTGTGCAGTGCCTTGGTATAGTCGTGCGAGTAATAGTAGAAGTTGCCGAGGTTGGTGATGTGGTAGGCCTGCATCTGAGGTGACATGAGGCTGAAGTATCGCTCAGTCTGGTTGTAGTATATCTCTGCGCGTTGGAAGTCGTGCAGAGAGAGGTAAATTTGTGCCAGTCCCATGTAGAGCGTTATGTTCTCTTTCTTGGGCATGTTGAGTGAGTCGACAAGGAACAGTGCGCGGCGGTACCACTTGGCGGCGTTCGGTATGTCGTTAGCTTGTATGTAGGCGTCGGCGAGGTTGGCACATGTCTTGGGCATGTTGTCCTTTCTATCGCTGTGCGAGTAGAGCCAGTAGGCTGTTGAGTATAGCTTGATTGTGAGTTGCGGTGCCTTGTGGAAGTTGTGGTTGCGTGTGGCCTGGCATGCGATGGCTCCTGCCATGATGGAGTTGAGGCGTGGCGACTTGCATGTGTAGTGAGTGTCGTAATAACCGTTGTCTTGCCGGCGTATATATTGTATTATATTTTGGCTTACGCTGTCGGCCCGTTGCGGGTTGTCGGACAACCAGTAGTAGCGTGCAAGTCGCAGACGATATTCTTGCCATGCGGTACTGTCGTGTCTGTTGGCTTTAAGTCCGGCGTTTATACTGTCGAGCGCTGACGGTGCTAATACGGTTATGGAATCGTCAAGCCTACTGAGTCGCTCTATTCGTCTGGCTGCCTCTTCGTTGTCGCTTTTGTTGCAAGAGCACACCGCAAGTGTGGCTATCGTGGCATATATGATTAGCGCTGCAAGCTTGATTGATTTCATTATTGACTTATTTTTGTATTCAAGGGACAAAGTTACGCATTTTCTGACAAATATTGTTTGTTCTTGTCGTAAAATTTCAGGACTGCAGTGTATTAGTGCTTGTAAGCTCATGGGGTAGTAGAATAGTTGTTGGCTTTATACAAAAAAGAAGAATGGTGAGTGGGCAGAGAAGAAACTCTGCCCACTCACCATTCTTCTTTTAGGTTTGTTAGACGTGTCGTTAGAATTCAGCCGACTTCGGTGTGCGTGGGAAAGGAATCACGTCGCGTATGTTCTGCATGCCGGTTACGAAGAGTATGAGGCGCTCGAATCCGAGACCGAATCCTGCATGTGGGCAAGATCCGTACTTGCGTGTGTCGAGGTACCAGGTCATGTCCTTCATCGGGATGTTGCGCTCCTTTATCTCGTTCATGAGCTTGTCGTAGCTCTCCTCACGTACAGAACCGCCGATAATTTCGCCAATCTGCGGGAAAAGCACATCGGTGCCCTGCACTGTGGCGCCGCTCTTGCCGCCGAATCCCGACTCTTTGTCGTCTATCTTCATGTAGAAAGCCTTGATGGCCTTCGGGTAGTTGGTCATGATGACCGGCTTCTTGAAGTGCTCCTCAACAAGGAAGCGCTCATGCTCTGAGGCAAGGTCGTCGCCCCACTCGCACGGGAACTCAAATTTTTTGCCGTTCTTGATTGCTTCCTGGAGGATGCGTATGCCTTCGGTGTATGGCAGGTGCACGAACTCAGAGTTGAGTACGCCCTCAAGACGTGCTATGAGTCCCTTGTCAATCATCTTGTTGAGGAATTCAAGGTCGTCCTTGCAGTTGTCGAGAGCCCAGCGTATGCAGTACTTGATAAAGTCTTCCTCAAGTTCCATAAGCCCGTCCATGTCGAGGAAAGCCACCTCAGGCTCTACCATCCAGAACTCTGCCAAGTGGCGCGGCGTGTTGGAGTTTTCGGCGCGGAATGTCGGGCCGAAGGTGTAGATGGCGCCGAGCGCTGTGGCTCCGAGCTCACCCTCAAGCTGCCCGCTCACGGTGAGCGATGTCTGCTTGCCGAAGAAGTCGTCCGAGTAGTCAATCTTGCCGTCTGGTGTCTTCTTGAGGTTGTAGAGGTTCTTTGTAGTCACCTGGAACATCTGTCCGGCACCCTCGCAGTCGCTTGCGGTGATGAGCGGAGTGTTGAAGTAGAAATAGCCATGCTCGTGGAAGTAGGTGTGTATGGCCATTGCCATGTTGTGGCGTATGCGCATCACGGCGCCGAACGTGTTGGTACGGAGGCGCAAGTGGGCATATTGGCGCATGTATTCAAACGTCTGTCCCTTCTTCTGCATGGGGTAGTCTGAGCCGCAGAGACCGTAGATTTCAATGCTTTCGCACTGTATCTCGCTTGTCTGTCCCTTGCCCTGGCTCTCCACGAGTGTGCCTGTGGCACTGATGCATGAGCCGGTTGTTATCTGCTTGAGCATTTCAGCGTCAAACTTGGATGGGTCAACCACAATCTGTATGTTCTTTATAGTGGAGCCGTCGTTGAGCGCGATGAAGTCAACCGCCTTGGAACTGCGGTGCGTGCGTACCCAACCCTTTACGTTGACCGTTGCACCGAAGTCGGTACGCTGCAGCGCGTCAACAACTTTTGTTCTCTTGATTGTTTCCATTTATTTAATGTTAAATTTATTAATGTTTAATTTATATGGTTTTTAATGACAAATGTTTAATGCTTAGTTGCCTTGCTCATCACTTGCGCATAAAACAACTAAACATTAAACATTACCAATTAAACATTATTCGAACGCTCCCATGCGCAGCATCTCCACTTCCTTCTCAGTGAGGAAACGCCAGTCGCCGCGGCGCAGGTTCTTCTTGGTCAATCCGGCAAACTGTACGCGGTCAAGCTTTACAACGCGGTAGCCAAGATGCTCGAAGATACGGCGCACGATACGGTTCTTGCCGCTGTGAATCTCTATGCCCACCTGACTCTTGTCGGTGTCACTTGCGTACTCAATGGCGTCAGCGTGCACCTCGCCGTCCTCAAGCTCGATGCCGTCGGCAATTTGCTGCAGGTCGTGTGCTGTGACGTTTTTGTCAAGGTATACGTGGTAAACCTTCTTCTTGAGGAATTTGGGGTGAGTGAGTTTTGAGGCCAGATCGCCGTCGTTGGTGAGAAGAAGCACTCCGGTAGTGTTGCGGTCGAGTCGTCCTACAGGGTAGATGCGCTCGGGGCACACATTCTTTACGAGGTCCATGACTGTCTTGCGTTGTTGCGGGTCGTCGCTTGTTGTCACGCAGTCCTTCGGCTTGTTGAGCAGCACGTATACCTTCTTTTCAAGATTTACCGGCTGGTCGTGGAACTTCACCTCGTCTGTGCGCTTAATCTTTGTGCCAAGTTCGGTTACTACCTCGCCGTTTACGGTCACGACACCTGCCTGTATGAACTCGTCGGCTTCGCGGCGTGAGCATATTCCGGCATTGGCAAGGAACTTGTTGAGGCGAATCGGCTCGTTCGGGTCAATGTTCTCCTCCTTGTACTCAATGCGCTTCTTTAGGCTGTATTTG
>CALBYK010000278.1 GCA_937889855.1 uncultured Prevotella sp. | reverse complement strand
GGGCGGCTCCGTTTGTCCTCCTTCTCATTTCACTGTGGACCACCGTCTGCACTACCTCTACCAGGAGGGACGCACCGTGTTCCGCTATGCCGTCACCGACATGAGCAACGACGTGGCTGAGGTGATGAAACGCAACAACCTCACTGCCGACGACGTGAAGTGGGTAGTGCCTCACGAGGCCAACCTCCGCATCATTGAGGCTGTGACAAAGCGTGTGGGACTGCCGTTGGACAAGGTGGTGGTGAACATCCAGCACTACGGCAACACAAGTGCCGCCACAATTCCTTTGGCATTGTGGGACAACGAGAAGAACATGAAGAAGGGCGACAATGTCATCTTCACAGCTTTCGGTGCAGGTTTCGTTCATGGAGCCTCGTTCTATAAGTGGGGCTACGATGGCTCGGAATTCGCCGAGGCAAAATAACAAGAGAGAAACATATTATCTCATATAAAAAGCACATCCAGATTGCCGGAAGGCAATGTTGGATGTGCTTTTTATATTTGGCTGCTTTTCCAGTTTTCTGGTTTATATAAGGTCGGGCATGATGAATACCGAGTGTACCTTTTGCTTGTCCTTCGGTGGGATTTGCATGTAGTTCTTGTATAGGTCGGTGAGATAGGCGTCTGTGTTGGCGGGGGCCGAGAACCGCTTCCCCTCAAACTCAACCGTTGATAGTGGGAAGATGGAGTCGCGGCGGTGCATGATGCCGTAGCCGTTGTTTATTAGAATGTTTGACATGTATGTGCCTTTCTGCCGTGTGGCGAATGCAATCTTCCACATACATTTATAATATATGTACTTCGCCCCGAAGTAGAACAGCTCAATGGCTGCACGCCACGAGTACTGGTGGCTGTGGTGCAGGATGGAGTAGCATTTTGACATGCCCCTGCCGTACTTCTTGCAGAACGTCTTCGGCACGTCGGGATAGTCAATCATCGGAAATATGTCGACGAAAAGTCCTTTGGAGTAGGGCAGGGAGAAGTCCTCGTTGCCCTCCACATAGAACGAGTTGAGGTCGCGCACCTTCATTATGGGCTCGCGTGTAGGCTCTGTCTCGGGAGTCTGCAGGCGCAGCCCGTCGCGCAGTTCGGACGGTGCTATCTCGGCAAATCGCCGTGCGTCGTCCGCCGGCATGGCGATGTCGATGTCGTCGTCCCATGGTATGAAGCCTCCGTGGCGAACGGCGCCGAGCAGCGAGCCGCCGTCGAGCCAGTAGCTGATACCGTGCTTGCGGCAGATGCGGTCGATTTCCTCAAGTATTGTGAGCTGCTTGAGTTGGGCACGGCGCAGGTTGCGTTGCTTGAATTGTTCTAAATAGTCCATAGAGTTTTTTTAAAGCTTTTTTAATGCCTTACTAAGCCTTTTTATGCCTTTCTCAACTTTTTATGCTTTTGCCTTTCTTACGTCAATCACCTGCCCTGTGCAGTCGGATGCCAGTGTCTGCAGCGTTGCCTCTGCAACGCGCTCTGGCATTAGCAGGGTGTCGTCAGGTTCGATTCCGAAGTTCTGCTGGCGCATAGGAGTCTTGGTGCGCTCAGGATTGATGCAGTTTATCTTTATGCCGTCGCCGTCCCATTCCTGTGCCACTGCCTGTACAAAGTTCACGATGGCCGCTTTTGTAGAGGAGTAGATGCTGTAGAAGGCTCGTCCGCGCGTGTATGAGCTGGATGTGAAGAAGACAATCTTTCCCTCGGTCTGCTTAAGGTACGGATAGGCTTCGAGTGCCACGTTCACGGTGCCCATATAGTTTGTTTGTACGGCAGTCTGTATAGTCTGGTAGTCCATGGCGGTGAGTGGTTCCTTGTTGAGCACGCCGGCTGTGCACACCACATAGTCGATGTGTCCCGCTTGCTCATGCACTTCGGTCAGTGCGCGTGCCACGTCGTCCCGCCGTCCTACGTTCACATGGTTTTCAGAGCGTGAGAACGAGAACACCTTGGCACCGTTCTCCTGCAGCATGTCAACAACATTCTTGCCTATGCCGTAGCTTCCTCCGAACACCACTGCCACCTTGTCGCGGAACACATCGTTAACATGAGTTATGTTCTCTGGTTCTGTGTTCTTCAGTTGGAACAGCTTGTCGAGCATGTAGGTGTCCTCGCGGTAGGTGAGCTTCATGTTGCTCTCCTCGCCGCGCACCACGTAGACAGGTTCGTTGGGCAGGTATGTTGTCACCACCCCACAGTCGTCGGTGGTCTTGAAGTCAGGGTCTTTCAGAGCCTTGTCGTAGGCTTCTTCGATGACAGCCCGGTCAAAAGCCTGTGGTGTCTGTCCGCGGCGGAGGCGCGAGCGGTCGGGTATGTGGCTTATGAAGTCGTTGTTGTCCACCTCTATGATGGTGTCGGCAGACGGTATGGCAACGTCCACGGCATTGTATTTGTCGAGCGCGTCAATCACGTCGTTCACGATGCGCTGGCTCACGAGCGGGCGCACAGCGTCATGGAAGATGAGGTTGACATTTTCCTTTCCGTAGGCGCGTATGGCAGAGAGTGATGAGTCGTAGCGTTCCTTGCCGCCCTTGAGTATTTTCTTCACCTTGTGCCACTTGTTGCGCAGCACGATGTTCTCGAAGTCGCTGATGAGCATCGGGTTTGACACTATGGCTATCTCGTCAATGCGCTGGTTGCGTTCAAACACGTCTATAGTGTGTTCCACCACCATCTTGCCAGCCACCTTGAAGAACTGCTTAGGTGTGGACATGCCGAGGCGTGAGCCCACGCCACCTGCAAGTATAACTGCTATATTTCTTTTCATTGATAGTATGATTATTTTATGGCAAATTTAAATAAAAATCCCGAATTATGAGCCTGTTGTAATGAAAAAGGATAAAGAATAAGTGCCTTGCCAATCTAAATGTGGTTGTGCCATCCGAATAAAATAAAGGCCACGGCTTAATGCCGCAGCCTTTGCAGTAGATGCTTTTATGTCTTTCTCACTCTACGGTCAAGTTGTCACTTGGCAATGTATTTCTTTCCGTTCATGATGTACAGTCCGTGTTGAGGCTTGTTTTTCAGACGGGTGCCGTCAATAGAGTAGATATTGTTCTTGTCAGTCTTTGCTGTTATTGCGATGTTGCTTATGGCTGTTTCTGTTGCCTCGCGCACAATCTGCACATTGCAGATGGTGAAGTTCTTTCCCTGTATGTAGAGTTTGTCTGCCTCGATGTCTGCCAAGTCTTTAGCAGTAAGGAGGAAGTCGAACACAGTCTTTGCTGCAGGTAGGTCGGCGCAATTGTATATGTTGTGCCATTCGGGGGTGTTGGCGCAGAGTTGTATCTGTGCATCGCCCTCGGTTGTGTAGTTTACTCGGATGTAGTCGCCTTCCTTTACACCGGCTTCAGTGAAGAGAGAGCCAGCCACTTCCACGGTATTGTCCCAGTTGCCTATTGTCTGTTGCTCGTTGAGCAGTGTTGCGACAACGTTTTTCTCTGCTGGCTGCGGAGCGTCTGAGGACAATTCCACCTTGAGTACATTCACGCTCTCGTCGCCCTGCACATGTATGCCGTCAGTCTTTATTGCCTCAAGTGTCTCGTCTGTTATGGCGTATCCGTCGCCACTTGCTCCGTTCTCGTTGAGAACAGTCCATGGAGAGAATACAACAAGCTTGAAGCCTCCGCCATCTGTAGTTACGGTGATGATGTCGCCAGCCTGGGCGTTGTCAAACTGTGCCGCGTCAATCTTCAGCCCGTCGTTCCAGTTGAGGGCCTGTTTGCCTTCGAAAAGTACTGTAGTTGCTGCTGACATGCTGACGCATATCATAAAAAGGAACAAGGAAGTAAATAATTTTTTCATATTGTTTTGGCTTTTAATTTGGTTAAGTAAATGCTTGTGATGCAGCTATTTGTCGTCTGCTGCAGGCGAGCGGTCCTTTTATGGATAACTCTTATGTTTTGTGATGCAAATTTAGCTTAAATCAATAAATTATGACAATACTATATTGCCAACTGTTGATACTATTCTGTATTTTTTTTCTGAGCTATTCAAGCTGGAGCTTGTATGCTCCAGCTTGAGTGTTTTTTATTTTTTCACAATTCGCATGTTGCCGATGCAGAAGTCGGCAGTATAGGCAGCCGACGGCTGTAGTATGATGCGTAGTGTCTGCCACTTGCCAGCCTCGCTGATGCCCTTTGTGGCCATCGGCGCGAGTGGTAGAGTGACTGTTTGCCAGTTGCCGAAGGTATTAATTCCGGCTCCGTTGTCAGGGTTCCATGAGTACTCGCTGCCCCAGTTGAAGTTGAATTTCAGTCCTGTTGCCTCTGTCAATGGATGGTCCTTGGTGTTTAGAATCTCAAACTTCAGCACATAGTCGTCAATATTGCCGTCAATGCCGGCATCGATCATGTTGCAGCTTAGGTCGATAGTGTTCCATGCCCATGCGCTGAAGTCACCGGTGAAGTGCAGGTGTTTGTGTCCGAGCGCTGACGAAGCTGTCGATGTGGCTTCGTCGCCCTCGACATCAACACTCACGGAGCCGTCCTTGCTTATTTGTACCCCGTCGAAGTCGCCGTACAGCAGATTCTTGGTTGGACGGAACGGCAGTTCGGCAGTCTTGGCAATGCCGTCGCTTGTGTTCCATTGCAGCGAGATGACGGAGTTGTCTGGAGTGCCTTCTGGTATATGTACCTTCATAGATGTCTTTGTCACGTCGCTCACGGTGGTCTCCATGCCGTTGACGAGCACCTTCGACTGCGAGCCGAACTTGTACACGTCGAAGTTTGCGCCGCTTATTGTTACATATCCTCCGGCATTGGCAAACTCATTGTCTATGCTTCCGATGGTAAGTGTTGGGAACGGCACGACAAAATCGAACGAGGCAGTGCCTTTGTCGGTGGTGTACTCAATCTTGTTGACATGCTCGAACGAGAGAGTTTCCGGCACGCGCACGTTGGCGTAGGTAGATGCAGTGTATACCTCGGTGAGGTCAACTGCAACGGTGTTGAATGTGACAGACTTCACGTTGTTGAGGTTCTTTCCCTCGATGCGCACCATAGTGCCAATTTCCGCCTGGGTGATTGGAGTGTTGAGGGCGGTGTCGCTGATGTTGTAGACGGCCTTTATTTCCGGTGCTCCGGTATTTGCCATTTGGTCGGCAGGTGTGTAGTTGTCGTTGTAGTCGACAATGTCGTCGCACGCGACAAGTGATATTGAAAGCGTCGCAGCAGCGAGCAGCGTTGTAATGGCTTTCAATGATAAACGGTTATGGTTCATAATATTATTTTTTTAGGATGGAGAAGACCGGGGTGATGGTCTTCCTAAGCATCAGTTTAGTTCCATCCGGGGTTGTTTTTCGTAATGTACTTGTTGGTGTTTATTTCCGAAGCAGGGAGTGGGTAGAGCAGACATCGCTGCTGTCGCACCTTGCTCACTCCTGAGTCGTCTGAGCCTTCAAGTGCGTTCATCGCATCAAGGTATATGCCCCAGCGTATGAGGTCCCAGCGGCGGTCGCCCTCGCATGCGAATTCCTTGGCACGCTCCTCTATTATGGCCGAGCGCCGCTTGCTCTGTGTGTCAAGTGCTCCGACCCCCTCGAGTGCAGCTTCATGGGCGTTCGACCGGTGTCGCACCTCGTTCAGATATTTTATGGCTTCCCCGCTGTTGCCAAGCTCGTTCTCCGCCTCGGCATAGATGAGCAGCACGTCGGCATAGCGCAGGAACGGCCAGTTGCAGTCGGCGTCCTTTATGGCGTCGTTGGTCACATCGTCGTATTTTGTAGTGAATGCAAGGCACTGCGAGTCCATCGAGTAGTAGTAGCTCACACCGTCGGCATATATTCCGCTTGGCTCATCCACATGCTCGCCGTTGAGGTTGTAGCCCGTTGCCTTGATGGTGTACTCCTCATCCTTCGGATAGTAGAACCCGGAGTTTGACGCTTCCTGAGTGTAGGCGCGCCAGCGGTGCTTCACGCCCTTCACGATGCGCAGGTCGTCGTGGTCGAAGAGGTCATACCAGTGGCGGGTGCATCCTATCCATCCACCCTCCTGTATGAAGTCGGAGCCAGTGGCGGTCTTGTATCCGGCATACTGTGTGTGTATGGCGTTCTTGTAGGTGGCGTCGCCGCTCACGCTGCCCACGGAGAACATGAACTCGCTTGCCGTCGCGCTTGTGCGTTTCCACAGGTCATCGTAGGCGAGCAGCTCGTATGAGCCATAGTTGCCGTCGATTACGGCCTTAGCCCACTGTGCAGCCTTTGTGTAGAGAGCCTTAGAGTCAAGAGCCTCGTAGCCGCTCACAGCCTGCTTCTGCAATGTGATGCTGCGCAGCGGAGCGTATGTCTGCGTGTCGCCCGACCCGTTGTAGGTCTTGCCCGAGCGGATGGTAATCTCCGTTCCGGCAGGCATTGCCGACGCAGCCTCTGTGGCATACACCTTGGCGAGCAGTCCGGCAGCCGAGCCGGCTGATGCGTGTCCTGCCTGCCAGTCGGCGTCGGTGTTCTTGTACATCATGTTGGCAGCCGATTCCAGTGTCGATGTTATGTATTCGTACACCTTGTCAACCGGCTGGCGCGGCTGGCTTACATTCTCATATTTGCTGTCGTTTGACTGGATGGGAATCTCTCCATAAGCGCGCACGAGCAAGAAGTAGGCGAGTGCCTTCTGGAACCGCACCTCTCCTATGTAGTTGTTCTTCTGTGCCTCGGTGATGTTCTTCATCTCCTCGATGCGGTTCTCCGCCTTGTTGGCACGGGCGATGAGTCCGTAGCAACCCTTCCACAGGGCGTCGGTCACGTCGTTCTCGCCTTGAAAATTGCCCGTTCCGAACTTGTTGAACATCCAGTCGGGTCCCGAGATGTAGTCGGCGTCAATTTCTATGACGCGCGGGAAGTAGCCCCAGCAGAACATGTCGTATATCCATTTGCTGTAAACACCTGTCACCCACGACTTGGCGGCATCCTCGCTGTCGCCCACCTTCTCTTCGGTGATTTGTCCGTCGGGTTTCTCCTCAATCCAACTGTCGCAGCTTGTCATTGACATTGATGTTGTGGCTGCGGCTGCGATGAGCAGTATGGAAAATATATTTTTCTTCATTTTTGTCTTTTTTTATATTAGAACACTATATTCAGTCCCAGAGCGAAGCTGCGCGAGCTTGGATAAGAGTAGCTGTCCACACCCGGGCAAGCAGCGTTGTTGCCTCCAGCGTTAACGTCGGGGTCGAACCAGCTGTAATTGGTTATGGTGAACAGGTTGTTGGCTGTGAATGTCAGGCCAATCTTCTCAATGAACTTCGTCGGGTGTATGAAGTCGTAGCCGAGTGTGATGTATTTCATCTTCATGTAGCTGCCGTTCTCGATGAATCGGTCGCTCATGAGCCATGTGCGCGTGTAGCCTGCGGTAGCCTTCGGCCACTTGGCGGTAGCGGCAGTTTCTGGTGTCCAGCGTGAGTTGTAGGCGTCGACGGTGATGTTTCCGATGTTTGCCATCTGGATGTCCGTCAGGTTATAGTTGAAAATGTCGTTGCCCTGACTGCCCTGCAGCATGAACGAGAGCGAGAAGTTCTTCCACGAGAGGTTAGATGTGAAACCGTAGGTGAAGTCGGGGTTGGTGTTGCCGATAATTGTGCGGTCCTTCTCCGTGATGACACCGTCACCGTTGAGGTCGCGGTACTTAATCTCGCCCACGTGCTTGAGAGCCTCGCGGTCGGACAGGTTGGCATACTCCTTGAAGGAGCGCACCTCGGCGATGTTGTCGAAGAATCCGTCCTCCACATATCCGAAGATAGTGCCGATCGGACAGCCGTTGCGCTGCAGGTACATCTGGTCGGCCTTGCTCCAGAGGGCTGTGGCATACTGGTCACCGTTGAGTCCGCCGATGCGGTTGCGGTTCATGGCGAGGTTGGCAGAGATGTTCCACTTGAGCGGAGTCTTGGTCAGCACGGCATAGTTGAGTGTGAACTCAAGACCCTCGTTGGTGACGTTGCCCGAGTTGATCATCATCTGTCCGAAGCCAGAGCTTGCCGGTATGGTCACGTTCTGCAGCAGGTCGCGTGTCTTCTTGTAGTAGTAGTCGACGGTGAACTGCAGGCGGTTGTCGAGGAATCCGAAGTCGATGCCGGCGTTGAACTGTGCCGTGGTTTCCCACTTGAGGTCGGGGTTTGTCGGTCCGCGCCAGTCGATGAGCGAGTAGCCGCTCTGCAATGTGCCGTTGTAGGGATAGTTGGCGGCGTTGAGCAGAGTCAGTGTGCGGTAGGCGCCGATGCCTTGGTTGCCGGTCTCGCCATAGCTCAGGCGGAACTTGAGGTTGCTGAAGATGTTGAGGTTTTTGATGAATGTCTCGTCAGAGGCGCGCCATGCGAATGCTCCGGAGAGGAATGTTGCCCACTTGTGGTTCTTTGCGAACGATGAGCTGCCGTCGGTACGCACGCTTCCGGTGAACATATACTTGCCGGCGAGAGTGTAGTTGATGCGGGCGAGGAACGACTCAAGAGTCTGCTCCGTCTTGCTTGAGCTTATCACCGGACGGTCAAGAGCCAGCGACATGTCGGCGTCCTTTGTCATGTCGGTCGGGAAGTTGGTGGCAGTCATCGATTCCGACTCGCCGATGCCCTTCTCGAATGTCATGCCGGCGACTGCGTTCACTGCATGTATGCCCCAAGTCTTGTCGAATGTGAGGATGCTTTCGGCAGTCATGCTCTTCCATATGTTCGATGCCTTGCCGCCCTTGCCGTTGTAGGGAGACTTGCCCTCCTGGGTGTGGCGGTCGTAGTAGGTGCCGCGGTGTCCGTCGTTGTAGCCGAGTCCGAGGTTTTGGCGGAACTTGAGCCAAGATGTGAACTTAGCCTCGAGATATGAGCTTGAGAACCATGAAATCTGCTTCAGCTCGTCCTTCGCGCCATGCACATAGTTGTAGGGGTTGGCTGCAAGCCAGTTGAGTTCGTCGAGCTGTTCTGTTGATGTGTGCACACCGTATGTCGACGGGAAGATGAGGGCCGAGCGTATGATGCCTGTGTTCTCGGAGTTGGTGCGCTGGAAGTTGGTCACCGTGTTGGTGAAGAACGAGCTTGTGCCAATCTCGAGATACTTGTTGATATGGCGTCCTATGTTTATTGACACGCCGTAGCGGTCGAATCCGGTGTTGCGTATGATACCGTCCTGAGTGGTGTAGTTGCCCGAGAAGCTGTACCATCCCAGGTCGCTGCCGCCGCTCACGCTGAGGCTGTAGTCCTGCTGCCATCCGGTGCGGTAGATCTCGTCCTGCCAGTCGGCGCCAGCCACCTCGTCAACATTTCCGTATTCGTCCTGTCGTAAGCCGGGGTTGAGGAAGTCGTCGGGCGAGGGGTTGTATGTGCCCTTGCTGTAGACGTAGCCGTTGCCCACGTAAGGATATTCCCATTCACCGGTGTAGGGGTCTTTCTGTGTGCTTCCCTCATAGTAGCGGCTGTTGGCGGCAGCCTCGTTCTGGTAGAGAGCGTAGGTGCGCGGGTCGAGCACTTTCACGCGCTTTGCGATGTTCGACACGCTCCATTTGGCGTTGAAGTCCACCTTCGGCTTGCCGTCGCCCTTCTGTCCGCGCTTAGTCGTGATGATGACAACGCCGTTGGCGCCACGCGAGCCGTAGATGGCTGTTGCTGAGGCATCCTTCAGCACCTCAATCTTCTCGATGTCGTTGGGGTTGATCATCGACAGAGGCGATGTGGACTGGTTGTTGCCGTCGTTGGCGCCACTCTTCGGTGCGCCGTTAGGGTCGGTGCCGTAGGGTACACCGTCGACGATATACAGAGGCTGGGATGATGTGGTGAACGAGTTGGCGCCACGTACCGTGATGCTTACTCCAGCACCTGGCGAGCCGTCGTTCTGCGAGATGTTCACTCCGGCAATCTTGCCCTGCAATCCGTGGGCCACATCGTTGTTGCCACCCTTCATGAGCTCGTCGCTCTTTATCTGGGTCATGGAGCCGGTGAGGTCGCGCTTCTTCATCGTGCCGTAGCCGATTACCACTACCTCGTCCATTACTTCTGAGTCTTCCTTGAGAGTCACCTCGACGTAGGTCTTTCCCTTGGCGTTAATCACTTGGGTTTTGTAGCCCACCATTGAAACTTGAATCATAGACTTGCCTTGCGGCAGTGTGAATGCAAACTCGCCGTCAATATTGGTGACTGCTCCCACACTGGTGCCAGGCACCTGGACACTCGCGCCTATCATAGGCTCGTTGTTCATTGTGCCGTCGAGCACTTTTCCCTTGATGGCTGTCTGTGCGTTGACACCAATGCATATCAGCATAAGCACAACTTGTAAGAATAATCTTCTTGCCATTTCTTGTTGTTAGTTATTGTTGTTTTTAGTTTTCCCTTTCGTTTAGGATTCGGTTTGTCTGCCAAGAGTCATTCCACCTTCATCAGTTCAATTCTGTTGAGTACAAATCCTCTGCCAGTCACCACAAGTCCCGATGTCTTCACGTTGTCAAGCGATGTGGCGTCAAATGTCAGCACGGCGTCGTTCCCGTCGAGGGTCTGCCATTGCGGCTCATTGGCGCCCGACAGGTCGAGCCACTTGCCGTGATTCTCGCGCAGCGACAGTTGTGGTATTACACCTTCTTCCTTTGGCAGAAGTTTGTAGCTGATGACAAGCACGTCGTTCTCTGTACATTTCTGGAACGGCTCGGCTGATATGCGCAGGTTGCCGCTCCAGTCGTTGGGGAAAGTCTGCTCCCCGTGGAACAGCTCGCCAGGCTTCAGCTTGTATTCCTTCGGAGCCCGTTGAGCTGTAGACGTGTCGTCGGAGCGTTCGCCAACGAACGACACGATGCCGAGCTTGTCCAGCTGATAGTTCTTGCCGCCTATGCGCATTGCCACGTTGTCGCCGCCACCGGCAAGCTGTATTTTTATCAGTGGCGCCTGGTCGTCAATATAATATGTGAAAGTATCGCCGCCCAATGGGGCTCCGTCAACGGTCTGGTCGATGGGATTCCACGTGAGGTCCATTAATTTTACCGCCGAGCCTGGCTTTGTCTTGCTTACGTGTAGCTTGAGCGCGTCGCCCACCTTCAGTCCTGCGAGCGCCTTACCTTTTATCTCGGCACATCCTCCCCAGTTGGCATCCATGCGTGTGGCCGGTCCGCTCCACACGATGTCTTCCTTGTAGTCGGAGGCCTTTGACAGTGTCGCGTAAAGGATGCGGTAGTCGTGTCCACCGATGCATACGCCATACTGCTTCAGGGTTGTAAGCATGTCGGTTGTAATGGTCATGCGGAACGGTCCGTTGATGCCGAAATACTTGTACTGCTCGGCAATGGCCTGCCAGTCTTTTGGGTTCTGGAACGTTCCTTGTGATGACCGCTTGAATCCGTCGGTGTAGACGGTGAGCACGTCCCCTGCCTCCGCCTCGGCAAACTGTCGGGCCTCAAGCACGATTTTGTCCTTCCATGCCGGGCCTATGGTCTTAGGGCCAACGAGCACAACGCGCTCAACGGCAGTAGCTGAAACACTGATGAGGCATATAGCCGCCATTAGTAATGATTTTATCTTCATATTTAGGTTTAGTATAACGTGTGAGTATAGGTATGCGTCACTTGGTGTTCTCGATGATTGCCCTCATTTGGTCGCGGTCGAGCACCGTTCCCGAGTTGAACGCATTCTGCCACCACTGTTTGTCTGCGAATTTGTGTGTGTCGGAGTTGCCGTTGTCGCAGTCGTAGTCATACCATGTCATGAACCAGCTCCAGCGCGAACCTTCCTGCCATATGTCGCTCCACTGAGACATGTGCACTTCATCACCGTTGCCACATTCGGCAAGTGTTATCAGCTTGTCGGGATATTCCTTCTGCAGTTGCTTGAAGTTCTTCATCAGCGGATATTGCAGCGCATAGTAGGAGTCGCGTCCCACGACGTCCACAACGTCGTTGCCTGGATACCAGTCGCTGTCGCCCATTTGTGAGTTCCACACCCAGATGAGATTGTTTATTTTATGGTAGTTGACAAGCCTGTCGTATAGAAATCTCCAAAGCTTCTTGTAGGCTTCGGCTCCCTTCGCGCCCCACCAGAACCAGGCCTTGCCGCCATCGAACTCGTAGGTGTTGCCGGCAGCCTCGTGCAGCGGCCGCCATATGACTGGTATGTCGCGTTTCTGCATCTGCTTGAGGTATCCGGCCACCTGGTCGATGTCGTGTACAAGTTGTTTGTAGTCGGGGGACGATACATTGCTTATGCATTCAGGGTCGAACGAAGTTTCTCCAGGTGCCGTTCCTGGAGTGCATGTGTAGTCGGTGCCGTTGTTGGCGCGTGTTTGCCAGTGCCACATGGCTCCTACAATGCCACCCGCCTTGGCCCACTCGCGCACCACAGTGTCGTCGCTGTAGTCGAGCCATCCTTTGGAGTTGACATCCTTCGATGCGTGTATGTTGATGAAGTCGAACACGTTTATGGCGGGATACTTGCCTGTCCATCCATTCACGATGTCGGCCTCCTTTGTGTTCCAGTCCACGCTTGCTACGGTTCCAGATATTGTCTTCTTGCCATACTGTGACCACAGAGCCTTGAACAGTTGTTGTGTCTTGGCTGTTGCGTTGGGGTTCACGAGCTTGTGTGTGGGCGTAGCTTCCTCTGTTCCGGGGGTCTCTGTCTTTTTATTGTCGTTGCTGCTGTTCTCGCCTGAGCAAGAGGCGCATCCTATTGACAGTAGGATTGCGGTCAGCATAAGATTGCGTATTTTCATTTTCTTTAATGGTTTTTTAGTTATTCTTCACGGTTGCAAAGTTATTACAAAATTAAGAATATCACTAACACTTTATTTTCAACAATTGATACTATTTTGATGTATCTTTTAAATTGTTGGAGAAAAGGTAAGCAGCTATATAATAATGTAATAGGAAAGGTTTTGGCGTCATTGTAGCATCTGTGTGTATTTTGCCGTTTAAGTGCAACATATAGGCAAAATAGTATTAGTGTAAATTACAAATTTGCTATAACTTTGCAGACAAATCGGTAGGCAGCGGTTTGCTGTATGCAACAATGCAAACGTTCAATAAAATAATATTTAAACCATTTATTAACTTAAAAGAGCAAGTGAGATGAAGAATACTTTTTTAACGACGATGTGGTGCCGCCGACAACCGCTTATGCCACATGCAATATTGTCACCGCCCCGAAAGAGCTGCACCCCTATCAGATTACCGCCCACTTCTGGGTTCAGGAGCAGTGGGACGAGTGGGAGGCATGGCTGCTCAAGCAAATGGGACTGAAATGATTGGCGATAGAAGCATGACATTCGTGCCAAAGTAATTCTAAAGTCGGCTCATCCCGAATGTGATGAGCATTCATATCGAACGTTATGAATGTTCATATCGAATGTTATGAATGTTCATATCGAACGGTGTGAACCAACTGAAGAGCATAAATAATATAACCAACAAACCTCAAACCAATATGAACAAAGCCCTTGCAACCGTATTAATCACTCTAACATCAATCGCAATGACAGCAAAAGACAAATCACCCCGTCCTATATATCGCGATGCAACGGCTCCTATAGAGCAGCGCGTCGAAGACCTTCTCTCGCGAATGACCCTTGAGGAGAAGGTCGGTCAGATGTCCCGCTCGGTGAAGGAGCTTAAAGGCTTTGAATGTGTGGCACTGAAGGCCAAGTTTGAAGTGAAGTAATAATGTGGCGGAGGTCTCCGGCCTCCGCAGCAAACATAAAGAAACAAAAATATGAATAAGATTATGACTACTCTTGCGGCTCTCGCCATCGCCTCCTCGTCGGTGGCCGCATCGCGACAGCCAGCTGTCAAGCTCATCAACCGTCTTGCCGCCATACAGAAACAAGGCGTGATGATAGGCCATCAGGACGACCCGATGTATGGATGCTCATGGAAATGGGAAGAGGGACGTTCCGACGTGAAGGAAGTGTGCGGCGACTATCCCGCTGTCATGGGATTTGACCTCGGCGACCTTGAACTCGGCAAGGATCGGAACCTCGACGGGGTGCCGTTCGACCGTATGCGCCGCGAAATCGTGGCGCAGCATGAGCGTGGCGGCATCGTCACCATCAGCTGGCATCCCAACAACCCTGCAACGGGCAAGAACGCATGGGACCCCTCGGGCGACGCAGTGACGAAAATACTGCCTGGCGGCAAACTCAACAAGAAGTTAAACTCATGGCTCACAATGGCTGCCCGCTTCATCAACTCGCTGAAGACCGCCAATGGCGAGAAGGTGCCGGTCATCTTCCGCCCGTGGCACGAGATGAGCGGCTCGTGGTTCTGGTGGGGCGAGGGCAACTGCTCTGCCGAGCAATACAAGACGCTCTACCGCTATACATATAATTATATGATGAAGCGCGGATGCACCAACATCGTGTGGGCTTACTCGCCAAATCTTGCCGACCAGAAAGAAACCGTCGAGCACTATGAGAAATATTATCCCGGTGACGATATCGTTGACTTGCTCGGCATCGACATCTACCAGCGCGAGCCCAAGAACGAGGAGTATCAAGGCTGGCTGCGCTCGGAGCTCGACGTTGTGAAGGCGGTAGGGGAGAAGCGTAAGAAACTCATCGCCCTCACAGAAACGGGCTACAACAACGTGCCTGATACGACATGGTTCACGCATACTCTCCTGCCCGTGCTCAAGGAGTACCCCATCTGCTACGTGCTCCTCTGGCGCAACGCATGGGACCAACCTACGGAGAACTACATCGCCGCTCCCGGCAAGCCGTCGGAACCGGACTTCAAGAAGTTCTATGAGGACGAGAAGACTTTGTTTTTGAGGGATATAAAAAAATAAACACAGATATTAATTAATAATTTAACATAAAGATGACAGATTTCGCAAAAAGAGTTGAGGCTCTCCGAGCACACCACGAAGAGCTTATCACACGCAAGAACACTCCGAAGCAGTGGGGCAACGGTATATACACCAAATATGAGTATCCTATCCTCACCGCCGAGCACACTCCCCTGGAGTGGCGCTACGACTTCAACGAGAAGGACAACCCCTATCTGATGCAGCGCATCATGATGAACGCCACGCTCAACTCGGGTGCCATAAAGCTCGACGGCAAGTATTTGCTTGTAGTGCGTGTTGAGGGTGCCGACCGCAAGAGCTTCTTCGCTGTGGCAGAGAGCCCTAACGGTATCGACAACTTCCGCTTCTGGCCGGAGCCAATCACCATGCCCGATGACGTGATTCCTGCTACCAATATTTACGACATGCGACTCACGCAGCACGAGGACGGATGGATTTACGGCATCTTCTGCGCCGAGCGCCACGACGACTCGCAGCCCGGCGACCTCTCGGCAGCCACTGCCACAGCAGCCATCGCCCGCACCCACGACCTCAAGACATGGGAGCGTCTACCCGACCTGAAGACCAAGTGCCAACAGCGCAACGTAGTTTTGCACCCCGAGTTTGTCGACGGAAAGTATGCTCTCTACACTCGTCCGCAGGACGGCTTCATCGACGCCGGCTCAGGTGGCGGCATAGGCTGGGCATTGGTAGACGACATGACTCATGCCGAGGTGAAGGAGGAGAAAATCATCAACGCCCGCCACTACCACACCATCATGGAGGTGAAGAACGGCGAGGGTCCTCACCCAATCAAGACCCCCAAGGGCTGGCTGCACCTGGCTCACGGAGTGCGCGGCTGCGCCTCAGGTCTGCGCTACGTGCTCTACATGTATATGACATCGCTCGAGGACCCCACGAAGGTAATCGCGCAGCCTGGCGGCTACTTCCTCGTGCCAGAGGGCGAGGAGTACATCGGCGACGTGATGAACGTGGCCTTTGCCAACGGATGGATAGAGGACGAGGACGGACGCGTGCTCATCTACTACGCAAGCTCCGACACACGCATGCACGTGGCAGTGTCGACTGTCGACAAACTCGTCGACTACTGCATGAACACTCCCGAGGACGGATTCACCACATCGGCAAGCGTAGAGACTATAAAGCGACTCATAGAGAAGAACCGCAATACCCTCGGCAAGTAGCATTCGTGGCGGAGGTATCCGGCCTCCGCCGCAAGCAGCGACATTAAAATATCATTCAAAACATTAACGTCCATTAATTGACCATTAATTATTCATCAATCTTTACTATATTTGGCAATAAAAATATTAGTGGATAAGTAACTGTTCAGAATATCTTTACATATAGTAGGAGGGTATGGCATCCCTGCCATACCCTCCTATAAAGATAATTCTGAACACATACTTAATTAATGGCCGGTTAATGATGACTATATGTCTAAGATTACAGCTTGCTGTATAAGAAAGCCTTTCAACTAATAAGCAAAACAACCAACGATGATCAAACTCAAGGAAAATGTAGGCTACGGATTCGGCGACATGTCGTCGTCGATGTTCTGGAAGATATTCGGAGCCTACCTGATGATATTCTACACCGACATCTTCGGTCTGTCAGCAGCCGCAGTCGGTGTTATGTTTGCCGTGACGCGTGTGTGGGACTCCGTGTTCGACCCAGTTGTCGGAATCATTGCCGACCGCACCGAGACACGCTGGGGCAAGTTTCGCCCCTATTTGCTATATCTTGCCATTCCGTTCGCGCTCATAGGCATGCTCACGTTTCTGACCCCGCCGTTTGGCGGAGCGATGAAACTCGTCTATGCCTATGTCACATATACTCTTATGATGATGGTCTACAGTGCCGTCAACGTGCCATACGCGTCGCTGCTCGGCGTGATGAGTCCAAACCCTGCCGAGCGCAACACGCTCGCAACCTACCGCATGATGTTCGCATATATTGGCTCGTTCATCGCATTGCTGATGTTCACGCCGATGGTGAAGTATTTTGGCGGCGACCGCCCTGCCGACATAATGGTGGGCTGGATGACAGCGCCGCAGTTCGGATGGTTCATGACTGTTGTCGTGGTGGCTGTGATGTGTTGTGTGTTGTTCTTCGCCTGCTTCGCTCTAACGAAGGAACGCGTGCGCCCCATGAAGGAGGAGAAGACACCGCTGAAGAACGACATTCGCGACCTTCTGCACAACCGTCCATGGTGGATATTGCTCGGCGCAGGCATCGCCTCGCTCGTGTTCAACTCCATACGCGACGGAGCCACAGTCTACTATTTCAAGTATTTCGTGGACGAGACGGCTTTCGGCGACATCACGTTTCTTGGCATTCCGTTCGTCTTGAGTGGCTTGTATCTTGCTGTTGGACAGGCAGCCAACATCATAGGCGTGCTGCTTGCAGCTCCTGTGAGCAACCGTTTCGGCAAGCGCCGCACCTTCATGTCTGCCATGTTTGTGGCAACCTTACTGTCGGTAGTGTTCTATTTCTTCGACAAGTCGCAGCTTGTTGCCATCTTCGTCTTCCAGGCTCTCATCTCGATATGTGCCGGCAGCGTGTTTCCTCTGTTGTGGAGCATGTATGCCGACTGTGCCGACTACAGTGAGCTGAAGACCGGCAACCGTGCCACCGGGCTCATCTTCTCCTCATCGTCGATGAGCCAGAAGTTCGGATGGGCTATAGGCACAGCCCTCACAGGTATACTCCTCTCGGCGTTCGGCTTCGTTGCCAACGGCACGCAGACTCCAGAGACCATCAACGGCATAAAAATGTTCCTCAGCATATTGCCGGCAGCCGGCGCTTTGATGTCGTTTGTGTTCATAATGTTCTATCCGCTTTCGGAGGACAGAATGAAGGAAATAACGAAGTCGCTTGAGGAGCGCAGATCTGAAAAATAAAGGGGTGTCGAGCTCCTGCTCTACACCTCCAAATAAATAAAATGAAAATGAGAACAATGAAACAGGAGATGCGCGAGTGTCTCACCGACAACATACTCCGCTTCTGGCTCGACCGCATGGTCGACCGCGAGCGCGGAGGCTTTTACGGACGTATCGACGGCAACGGCCGTCTTGTGGCTGATGCCGAGAAGGGCGCCATACTCAATGCCCGCATACTTTGGGCTTTCTCGGCTGCCTATCGCGTGCTTGGCGACAAGGAATATCTTGCAGCAGCTGAGCGTGCCAAGGACTATATCCTCAACCACTTCATAGATAAGCAATATGGTGGCGTTTACTGGAGCCTCAATGCCGACGGCACACCGAAGGACACGAAGAAGCAGTCGTATGCCATAGGCTTCACCATATATGGAATGTCTGAGTTTGCCCGCGCCACGGGCGACAAGGAGGCTCTCGATTGTGCCGTCGTATTATATAAGAGTATTGAGGAGCACGCCTTTGACGCCAAGAACAACGGCTACATCGAGGCTCTCACACGCGACTGGCAGCCCATCGCCGACATGCGCCTCTCCGACAAGGACGAGAACGGCTCGCGCACGATGAACACCCACCTGCACATCATCGAGCCTTACACCAATCTCTACCGCGTGGCACCGTCGGCAGAACTCAAGGAGCGTCTTGTCAACCTTCTGCACATCTTCACCGACCGCCTGCTCAACAGGCAAACCAATCATCTCGACCTCTTCTTCAACGACGAGTGGCAGGGCCGACGCAACATACAGAGCTTCGGTCACGACATTGAGGCTTCGTGGCTTCTGCACGAGACGGCTCTCGTACTCGGCGACAAGGATGTGCTTGCATGGATTGAGCCTATAGTAAAGGATGTGGCTCAGGCTGCCGACGAGGGACTGCTGCCCGACGGCTCAATGGTATGCGAGCGTTGGATGGACACCGGCAAGACCGATGGCTCGCTTCAGTGGTGGGTGCAGTGCGAGAATGTCATTGGCCATGTGAATCTGTGGCAGTATTTCGGCAACAAGGAGAATCTTGTGATAGCTGAGAACTGCTGGGGCTACATCAAGGCACATCTTGTGGACAATGCCGATGGCGAGTGGTACTGGTCGATAAATGAGGACGGAACCGTCAATCTCGCCGATGACAAGGCTGGCTTCTGGAAGTGTCCTTACCACAACACGCGCATGTGTCTTGAGATAATGGAACGAATGTAGGAGAAAGATTCATCCGGTATCTCGGGTGATGATAAAAAAATACTGAAGTTTCTCTAAGTTTGCATGCTTAGAGAAACTTCAGTTGGCAATATCTGATTCCTGTGGAGCCCGGCTACCATGCTTTGCTAATCGCATTTATTGAATCTTCTTTAAATGCCAGGTCGCAGTCGGGGGGGACGGGAGCAGTTGTTTGCAGGCAGTAAGACACCTGTCAGTTCTTTTTCGACGTGATGCCTCCATTCTTGGTGAGCGTAAGCGTTGACTGTTGCAACTGCTTTGATGTGTGGTCAAAGATGAGGTTAGGGTTGAAGCGGCGTCCCTTGAACAGAGTCTCGAAGTGCAGGTGCTCGGTGGTGGCGCGCCCGGTGCGTCCGGTGAGGCCAATCACCTGCCCAGCCTTCACCCTGTCGCCAACCTTCACAAAGTTCTTCGACTGGTGCGAGTAAAGCGTCTCAAGGCCGTTGTCGTGGCGTATGACGATGCAGTTGCCATAGCCAGAATAGGGTGACGAGCGTGTCACCACACCGTCGAAGGCGGCAAGTATCTCGTCGTTGGGCTTGGTCTTTAGGTCGACACCCGAGTGGCGCCGCTTGCCGCCATAAGGACTTATCACCTTCGCCCCTGGCAGCGGATATGCCCAGCGCTGCTTCTCCATCTTCTCAAGATTGAGCTTGAAGGTAGACGACTTCTCAAACATGCGGTCGAGCTTCATCTCGTCCTCAGTCTCCTCAATGTCGGTCTTGTCACCGAGAATGCTCACGTTCACGAGCGAGCCGTTCTTCTCGCACAGTATGGTCTGTGGACGCAGCTTGTGGCTTCTAACGTCAATTATCGTCGAGGGGTTTATGCGGCATCCGTTGACCATAATCTGGAACTCACAGAAAATCTTTCCGTCGCGGCTTCCTGCAATGGCTATAGTTTGTCCGGCACGCACGTAGTCGCCTACGTTGACGAGGTTCTGCGCGTTGTTGCCATAAACAGTCTCAAGCCCGTTGCGGTGGCGTACAACAATTACATTTCCCATCTCCGACTGTTTGCGCGAAAGCCTCACCGTTCCTTCAAACATAGCCTTCACAGCATCGCCCTCGCTTGTAGTTATCTCCATAGAGTTGTTTTTGCGGACCGTTGCTTTTCCCACTGGCAGTGGGAAGGAGTATTCGGATGCCTTCAATGCGCTGAAGTCGATATTGAAGGCATCCGAACGGGTGAAGAGTCCTGGCGTAGGGATGCTTATCTGCTGCTGCTCGGCAGCGGTGAACAGCTGCTTGACAGGAGCTGACGCCGTGGTGATGAGCGCGACGGATAGGGTTGAGATTAAAATGATTTTGCGTAATTTCATGATTTCCATCTATATAGGAGGTGTCGAGCGGTAGCTCGACACCTCCATTGTTTATTTGATTATTATTCCGGTGTAGATGCGTCCCGACATTGTGCCGAGTCGGCGTGCCGAGAAATACTTTTCGGCATTGTCGTAGGTGCAGATGTCGGTACAGATGATGTTTTCCTCCCGCACACCGTTATGAACGAGCAATTGCTTGTTGGCAAGAGGCAGGTTGATGTGCCACTTTTTCTCAAACAGTTTGGACGGGTCAGCGGCATCGGGGTTACGCTTAATCTGCTCCTCTGCTATGGTGCCCATGTCGAAGGCGGCTTGCTCGAAAGCTTCATACACCTCTTCCCCCACCTCAAAATTCTTGAGGCTTATGCCGGGCCCGATTACAGCCTTGATGTTCGCGGGGTCTGTCTTGTACGCCATCCGCATCTCCAATATGGTCTTGTGCACAATTCTTGCCAATGTGCCGCGCCATCCTGCGTGGACGGCAGCCGTGGCGTGGTGCTCGGGGTCGTAGAGAAGAACGGGTATGCAGTCGGCGGTAGACACCCCTATGCACAGCTGACTTACATCCGTAAGCACGGCGTCCACTCCCTCAAGAAGCATGCCGCGCACGTTTTGGGGCAAGCCGAGAAACTCGTTGCTTATGATTCGTGTCTCCACTCCGTGTGTCTGGTGTGGCATGATGATGCGCTGCGGGGCTATGCCGAGCTCTTCGGCAAGAAGCCGGCGGTTGGCGTCCACGTGGTCCTCGGTGTCACCGCAGTAGGCATTGATGTTGAACGACGCGTAGTTGCCCTCGCTCACTCCTCCCTCGCGGGTGGTGGAGAAGGCAACGACGTCGGCAGACATATTATAATATGTTGGGTTGATGCTCTTAGTGCTCATCGCCGTCCTCCTCATATTCAAAGTCGTCGAGCTCCTCAAAGTCGTCGGCGTCCTCAATGTCGTCCTCGTCAAGATAGATTATCTCGTCCTCACCCTCCGCCTTGAGTTCCTCGGCAAAGCGGGTCATGTCCTTGTCACGGTGGACGAGGGTGTCCTCGGCGGTTATCTCCTGAAGCTTGTTGCTCTCCGAGTTGAGCTCGTTCCAAAGCACGTCCTTGAGCTCTTGTATGCCAAGTCCGGTGACCGACGAGATGAACACAACCGGCAGGTCGTCGGGCAGCGTCTCGCGCAGCATGTCCATCAGCTCGTCGTCGAGCAGGTCGCACTTGGTCACGGCGAGCACGCGGTGCTTGGTTAGCATGTCGGGGTTGAACTGTCGAAGCTCGTTGAGCAGCAGCTCATACTCGCGCTTGATGTCGTCGGTGTCGCCAGGCACCATGAAGAGCAACAGGGAGTTGCGCTCGATGTGGCGGAGGAAACGCAAGCCGAGTCCCTTTCCCTCACTCGCGCCCTCTATGATGCCAGGAATGTCGGCCATCACGAACGACTTGTGGTCGCGGTAGTCGACGATTCCGAGCGACGGCTCCAGTGTGGTGAAGGGATAGTTGGCTATCTTTGGGCGCGCGCTTGACACGGCGGAGAGCAGCGTCGACTTGCCTGCGTTGGGCAGGCCCACAAGACCCACGTCGGCGAGGAGCTTGAGCTCAAGGATGATGGTCATCTCCTCCATAGGCTCGCCCGGCTGCGCGTAGCGCGGGGTCTGGTTGGTTGCCGAGCGGAACTGGAAGTTGCCAAGTCCGCCCCGGCCGCCCTTGAGCAGGAGCACTTCCTGCCCGTCGTAGGTGACGTCGCACACATACTTGCCCGTTTCGGCATTGTATACAACCGTGCCGCATGGCACGTCGATGTATATGTCCTTGCCGTCCTTGCCGTGGCACTTGTCGCGTCCGCCGTTGCCGCCGTGCTCTGCGAAGACGTGGCGCTGGAACTTGAGGTGGAGCAGCGTCCAGTAATTGTGGTTGCCGCGGAGGTAGATGCTCCCGCCATGGCCGCCGTCGCCGCCGTCGGGACCGCCATTGGGGTTGTACTTAACGTGGCGGAGGTGCATCGAGCCACGTCCGCCCTTGCCGGAGCGGCAATATATCTTTACATAATCAACGAAATTGGATTCTGCCATTTGTAATTTCCTTTTTTGCTAATGAATGAATTTACGGAACAACAAGCGTTATTTACTCAGAATAACGCGATTGTTGCAAAGTTACAAAAAAAAGACGAGAAAGAAACCGTTTCGTCAAAAAACTCGCTGTTTGGCGGCTTCGCTTATGCAGGAAGCGTGCTCCAACACGCTTTGTGGCGGCATAAATCATCAAAAGGGCAAAGAAAAAGAAAAAAATCTGCTTTTGATATGTAATCTCCGTTTCTTTTGCTAACTTTGCATTTTAAAACATGGACAACTTGTTAAAGAACAAAGATAATAGTAATAGTTTTATGGCTGGAACAAAGAAAATAAAGACCGCGCTTATCTCGGTATTCCATAAGGACGGTCTTGAGGAGCTTCTCAAGAAGCTCAACGCAGAAGGTGTAAAATTCCTTTCTACAGGTGGTACACAGACATTCATCGAGTCGCTTGGCTACGAGTGCCAGGCAGTAGAGAGTGTCACATCATATCCGTCAATCCTCGGTGGACGTGTCAAGACGCTTCATCCGCGTATCTTCGGCGGCATCCTCGCACGCCGCGACAACGAGGGCGACCGTCTGCAGATGGCAGAGTATGCCATCCCGGAGATTGACCTTGTAATAGTCGACCTCTACCCGTTCGAGCAGACCGTGGCAAGCGGCGCAAGCGAGGCCGACATCATCGAGAAGATTGACATAGGCGGCATCTCGCTCATCCGCGCCGGCGCAAAGAACTTCAACGACGTGGTGATAGTGCCGAGCAAGGCAGAGTATCCCGTGCTTCTCGACATTCTCAACAAGAAAGGCGCAGAGACAGACCTCGCCGAGCGCAAGATGTTCGCCACACGCGCGTTCGGAGTGAGCAGCCACTACGACACCGCCATACATGAGTGGTTCGCCAAATAAGGCTAAGAACTGGAGAACTCGAAATTTAAAATTCATAATTCACACATTTACATGGGATTTTTTTCTTTCGTACAGGAAATTGCGATGGACCTTGGAACGGCCAACACCATCATCATCAGCGACGACAAGATTGTTGTTGACGAGCCATCGGTGGTAGCCCTCGACCGTCGCACCGACAAAATGATTGCTGTCGGCTCGAAGGCAAAGATGATGTATGAGAAGACTCACAGCAACATCCGCACCATTCGCCCACTCCGTGATGGAGTGATTGCCGACTTTACAGCTTGCGAGCAAATGATACGCGGCCTCATCAAGATGGTCCACACCGGAAGCCGCTTCTTCTCACCGTCACTCCGCATGGTGATTGGTGTGCCCTCGGGCTCGACCGAGGTGGAGCTGCGCGCCGTGCGCGACAGTGCCGAGCATGCCGACGGACGTGACGTATACCTTATCTTCGAGCCAATGGCAGCCGCTATAGGCATTGGCATCGACGTTGAGGCGCCGGAGGGCAACATGATTGTCGACATAGGCGGCGGCTCAACCGAAATCGCAGTAATCTCGCTGGGCGGCATCGTGTCTAACAACTCAATACGTACAGCAGGCGACGACCTTACTGCCGACATCCAGGAGTACATGTCGCGCCAGCACAACGTGAAGGTGTCGGAGCGTATGGCTGAGCGCATAAAGATTCATGTGGGATCCGCGCTGACAGAGCTTGGCGAGGAGGCTCCTGAGGACTTTATCGTGCATGGTCCTAACCGCATCACAGCCCTTCCTATGGAGGTGCCAGTGTGCTATCAGGAGATTGCACATTGCATTGACAAGACGGTGGCAAAGATAGAGAACGCCGTGCTCTCTGCCCTGGAGAACACTCCGCCGGAGCTGTATGCCGACATAGTGAAGAACGGCATCTACCTTTCAGGTGGCGGTGCGTTGCTGCGCGGACTCGACAAGCGTCTTGCCGACAAAATCAACATCCCGTTCCACATCGCCGAGGATCCGTTGCACAGTGTTGCAAAGGGTGCGGGTGTGGCTCTGAAGAACATCGACCGATTCTCATTCCTGATGAGATAATATAAAAGTAAAAAAGTAAAAAAGTAAAAAGTGCGGGGCAGGACGTTGTAATAGTATTTATGCCTATTGAAGACCGAACCTTGCAATCGGCAGTGGCGCCTTGGCGTGCTGCAGGCATTACCTTTTTACTTTTTTACTTTTTTGCTCTTTTACTTTTTTACTTTTAAAACAACAATGCGCAACCTATTATATTTTCTCTCACGCCATAACCATTGGTTTGTCTTCGTACTGCTCGAGGTCATCAGCTTCGTGCTGTTGTTCCACTATAACAGCTATCAAGGCAGCGTGTGGTTCTCGTCGGCCAATGCAGTGAGCGGCAAGGTGTTCGAATGGAACTCGGCCGTAACCCAGTTTTTCCAACTCACCGACATCAACCGCGACCTCACCCAACGCAACCTTTATCTCGAACGCGAGGTGGCCTTGCTCTCCGAGCAACTTGAGCATGCCCAAAAGGACACAACTGTAGTGGAGCGTATGCAGCAGAACGTGATGAAAGGATTCGAGACAATACCGGCAAAGGTTGTGAGCTCATCACTCGACAAGGCAAACAACTTCATCACCATCAACCGGG
>CALBYK010000277.1 GCA_937889855.1 uncultured Prevotella sp. | reverse complement strand
TTGCTGTACGGGATGTATGCCAAGCAGGTCGAAAATCTGTATCATCGTGTCGTGCCGGTAAGGCGGGAGGAAGTGGATGTGGCGTTTCTGGCGCATGGCGTCGTTGCAGATTGTCTTGAGTGACTTCATCGGGGCGGTGTTCTTCACGCCCACCTGCTCTGCCATGTCATGCACGCTGTTGACGCTGCCATACCACACTATGTCCTCAATGTCGATGTCGTTGCCGACAAGCGTCTCGATGTCGTTGTCGATGTCGATGACGCCGACAAGCCCGTCGCGGCTCAAGCCGAAATAGTAGAGGAATGAGGAGTCCTGACGGAACGGGTAATATCCGTTCGCTGGGAAATTGCACGGTGACTCGTTGTTGCCGAACAATATGATGATACCGCTCTTTACAAGTTGTTTGAGCTTGGCGCGGCGGCTGACGTAGGTTGCTTTGTCAAACATACTACATTAATATATATTAGTTTGTGCAAAGTTAATGAATTTAAAAGACAATACAAAGTTGTTACTTTTTATTTATGTTTTATTAGGACATATGTGGCAAAACATGTAAACAGGGTGAAAACAGGTTGCCGATATTGACAATATTTTGTAATTTTGCAAGTTGAAAGAGTATTATGTGAAACGCAAACAACAGTAATGAGCGATGATGACTATTGACAACAATACCGGACTTGTCCTTGAAGGCGGTGGAATGAGGGGGGTCTTCACGAGCGGTGTGCTCGACGGGTTCATGAAACACAACCTCTACTTTAACTATGTGGTGGCTGTATCGGCAGGTGCTTGTAATGGCATGTCGTATATGAGCCGTCAGCCGAGACGCGCAAGGGTGTCCAACATCGACTATCTGGCACGCTATAATTACATAGGCGTGCGCCATCTTGTGACGCAAGGCTGCATTTTCGACACGAAATTGCTCTATGACAAGTTCCCGAATGAGTTCATTCCTTTCGACTTTGACACGTTCTTCAACAATCCTGCCACATTTGAGATGGTGACGACCAACTGCCTGACAGGTCGCGCAGAGTATCTGCAGGAGCGCCACGACAGGCAACGTGCGCTTGATATAGTTTTAGCTTCAAGCTCTCTGCCATATGTGAGTAAGATAGTTATGGTGGACGGGGTGCCGATGCTCGATGGTGGAATAGCCGACAGTATACCGGTGGCGCGCTCCATAGAGCTTGGCCATGAGAAGAACGTGCTCATACTCACACGCAACCGTGGCTATCGCAATACTGGTCATGACCATAAGATACCACACTTCATATACAAGAAATATCCACGCTTGCGCGTTCTGCTAAGTCATAGACTTGAAGCATACAACCGGCAACTTGAGATGGTGGAGCGTATGGAGGATGAAGGCAAGGTTATCTGCATACGCCCGGAACGCCCGATGGAGGTGACGCGAATGGAAAAGGATACGGCAAAACTTGAGCGGCTGTATGAGGAGGGATTTGCGTTGGGCGATAAATTCGCGTGTAGTTGTGGGGTATAGGACAATGCTTCCGGCGCGTGAATCGATTAGCTATTGTTGAACGGGCAAATTAATGAATGATTAATGATATAAATTAGCGGCCAGTTAACGGATATGCCAATATACCATTGACATATCCGTTAACTGGCCGCTAATTTATCCGTTAGTGTTATTTCTCCAGTTTCTTCAGCACTTTCTCCAGTTCAGCCCAGTGCTCCTCTGTCATATCGTTTGGTGTGAAGATGCTTATGCCGTTTGCGCCAGCTGCCATTGATGTCTCCACTGCCTCGGCTATTTCCGAGGGCAGGAGCCCAGAGTTTTCAGGGTCAATAACCTTGTCTTTGTGCCGCCAGTCGTGGCAGATGAAGATGCCACTATATAATAAGGTGTTCTTTCCCTTGATGGCTTCGGCCTCTTCCTTCGTAACCTTTCCCACCCATGCGGCAGGCTCCATGTAGAAGTCGTTGTAGTTCATCGGGAACACAGCGTCAAGTTTCCAGTTGTTCCACTGCTGGCGCACCATCCATTCGGCATAGCTCTTGGGACCAGGGAACACGTCGGCGCTTATTTTCTTGCCCTTTGCGTGGACTGCGTCCGAGATGTGGTTGACAAGGCTTGTGACGGCGTCGCAGCGGAACTGTGCCCACTCCTTAATCTTCGACGGGTCGGTGACCTTTGTTATGTCTATGCCGCTCTGCTTCTTGAATGCCGCCACGCAGTCGGGGCAGTAGCAGTAGTCGGCCTTGGCATACTCGCCGTTCATTATGAGCCCGTACTTGTCCCAAAGTCCGCGTGCGAGAATGACGTCGGCGTAGCGGATGTAGTCGAGCTGTACATAGTCAACCTCTGGAATCTGTGCGATTTCTTCAAACTTCTCTGTGAGATACTTCCTCACTTCCTCGTTGCGTGGGTCGAGCGTGGTGTAGTATGGCACATAAGCCTGATTGTCGTATGCCGATTCGCCCAAGCGGTTGACGGTGTACCAACTCTTGGGTTTGCCACCCTGCACCATGGTGGGCACCCATGCATGGTATTCAAGCCCTACTTTCTTTGCGGCTTTCGATGCTGTGCGTATCTTCTCCATGTCCATGCCTGCGTTGATGCACACACCTGTGACGCCATGCTTCTTCCAGGCTTTGAACTCGGCGGTCAGTGATTTCTCTGTAGCGTTGTCGCCATAACCTGCCCATGCGTAAACGGGCACTTTGTTGCCTTTGGCATTGGTGCATACTGCTGCCAGTGCCATGGCGAGAGTAAGAAACAATTTCTTCATTCGTTTTTTTTGTTTTTAGTAAATTATATGTTTTGCCTTTATTAAATAGTAGCATTGCAAAGGTAGCGGTTTATTTTGAGAATGCGTATATAAAAAGATGTATAAATATATTAACAAGATGTATTTTGACCGCAAAACAGAAAATAACGTGATTTTCTTGATATTTTTTTAAAAAAATAAAGGTTGTTTGATTATATTTTGTTAAATTTGTAGCCGAAAACTAATGAAAACAAATCTTATACAACTAATAAACATAAGAAATAGAAATTGCTCTTGCGTTGAAAGCAAGTGTGAAAGCATTTATTCAGGTGTCATATTATATGGTATCTACAAGAATAAGGAGACTATAAATGTAAATATATATTTCTAACTAAAATTAACTTCTATGTCAAAACGAGTACAAACGGTCGGCGTAATGATGGCGCTTATGGCATTGCCTACATGTGCTGCTTATGCTACGACCTCCCCAACTCATACTGCTGCCCAGAATGTGCAACAGGATGCAGAATGTAAAGGTGTCGTGGTTGACGCCACGGGTGAGCCAGTGATTGGTGCTTCCGTAGTAGTGAAAGGCAAGTCCGGAGTGGGCACTGTTACTGATATCGACGGTAACTTTGTGCTCAAGAATGTGAAGAAGGGCGAAATCCTGCGTGTCACTTCACTTGGTATGTCACCTGTTGAGGTGGTGTTTAATGGCAGTAACGTAAAAGTTACTCTAAAGGACGACTCAAAAGCTTTGGACGAGGTGGTGGTTACCGCTCTCGGCATGAAGCGCGAGACAAAGGCCCTTGGTTATGCAGTGACAGAGCTTAAGGGCGACAATCTTAACAAGAGTGTCGTGAACCCAGTGTCTGCACTTCAAGGCAAGGTGGCCGGTGTTGATATCTCCGCAGGTGACGGCGGCTTGTTCGGTTCTGCAAAGATACTTATCCGTGGTGCTTCTACTCTTAGTGACAACAACCAGCCTATCTATGTTGTGGACGGTGTTATCCTTGACAACGGTGTCAAGAATGGTGATGCCGACTGGAGTACCAATGATACTGACTGGGGTAACGAGTTGAAGAACCTCAACCCTGACGATTTCGAGACAGTTTCAGTCCTTAAGGGCGCTGCAGCCACTGCCCTCTATGGCTCACGTGGTCTTAATGGTGCTGTCGTTATCACTACAAAGAGTGGTAAGGGTGCAAAAGGACTTGGCATAAGCTTCTCGCAGACATTTGGCATTGACCATGTATATGGAGGACCTGACTTCCAGAATGAGCGTGGTGATGGTTACATGGCGGGTTATGCAAACTATAAGTCTTCTGGCAATATGCAGGACACCAACTCGTTCTACCTTAACGGAAACGGACAGCGTTCTCTTACATGGGGTGGCGGCGTGTCTTATGGACCTAAGTTTGACGGACAGGATATCGAGTACTATGACTACACAACGAAGAAGTATTCTCCAAATAAGAACAACTTCACAGATGCGTATGATGACGCGTTCAGCACTAATACCAACGTTGCTGTACAGGGAGGAAACGACCGCTCGTCATTCTATACATCTATGTCGTACAGATATTCTGACGGTATAACACCTAACAACTCGTTCTCACGCTTGTCTTTGATGGCAAAGGCATCTCATAAGATATCGAAGGACGTGGAGATTGAGGCAGGATTGTCTTTCGCCAACTCTAATCCTAAGACAGGTGGCGAGACCAACTTCGGCGAGTATTTCATTGACGGAACCTTCGGCCGTATGTATGACACTCGCTATTGGCGCACTCGCTATAAGGGCTCTCACGGAGGCCTTGCCGACA
>CALBYK010000276.1 GCA_937889855.1 uncultured Prevotella sp. | reverse complement strand
TATGATAAAGGAATCTATCCGACATTACAAGCAGTCGCAAGGCTTCGCCCGGTTCTCGCCCCAATGCGTGCTCTTCGACATGGACGGCGTGCTCTACAACTCCATGCCCAACCATGCCGTGGCATGGCAGGAGTCGATGAGGCAGTTTGGTCTGCACTTTACTGCCGATGACGCTTACGCCACCGAGGGCGCACGCGGTGTAGACACCATTCGCAAGTATGTGCTTGAGCAGCAAGGCAAGGAAATATCCGCCGAGGAGGCGCAGCGCATGTACGACTTGAAGACATCCATATTCCACCAGATGCCTACTGCCCCTATCTTCCCCGGTGTCATTGAGCTGATGCAGAAGATAAAGTCGGCCGGCATGACCATCGGTGTCGTGACAGGCAGCGGACAACGCCCACTGATAAAGCGCCTGCTCGACGACTTCAAGGGATTCCTCACCGAAGACCATATCGTGACGGCCTATGACGTGGAGCGAGGCAAGCCCAACCCCGACCCTTATCTCATGGGCCTGCGCAAGGCCGGCAACCTGCAGCCATGGCAAGGCATCGTCGTGGAGAACGCGCCGCTTGGCGTGCGTGCCGGGGCTGCTGCCCGATGCTTCACCATAGGCATAAACAGCGGCCCGCTGCACGACTCCGCGCTCTCCGGCAACGGGGCAGACATTGTGCTCGGAAGCATGACGGAACTTGTTGGCCAATGGGGTGAGGTTATTGCGGCAAGAGACTGACACTGTTAACGTAAAAAGCCCTTGACGCTTTCGCGCCAAGGGCCGCTGATACAGCCTATCTGTCACGTCCGTGCAATATTTCAGCACAAAACTAACCTAATAGCACATAACAACAATAGACCGTGTCCGCTGAAGACGTATAGCGCATAGGCGCCAAACGGACGAACCGCACATAACGACAGCGGACTTGTTCTTTATAATGAAAACCCGCGAACCGCCACGGATGGAGCCGTAATTTTAGAGCTTTGTCATTACATCTACTTGCATCCGCCGCAACCCTGCTCCTTCTTCTCGCTTGACTTGCAGCCGCCACAACCCTGCTCCTTCTTCTCGCTTGACTTGCAGCAAGAGGCAGCCTTCTCGCCATTGCAGTCACTCTTCTTGGTGCAGTTGCCATTGCCAACGACAGTGGCTGTATATCCAAACTTTGTGAAAGCCTTCTGCAGGTTGTCGGCAGTGGTCTTGTCGGCATCGTAGTTGACGGTGACGCGCTGCTCCTGAACGTTGGTCTGGATTTCCTTCACGCCCTTCTCGTAGCGCAGGTTGGTCTTTATCTTGTTCTCACAGTTGGCGCAGTGCATGATAGGGTTGGTTGTGAACACTACGGTCTTGATGTCCTTTGCCGATGCCGCAATCACCGAAAGCAGCATGGCGAAAAATAAGATTGTCTTTTTCATTTTTCTTTGATACTTTTTTATATTTACCACTTATCTGTTCTTTATCCACAAAATTACAACAAAAATACATAACCAACAAGCTCTTGTTTCAATTTTCCATAATATCATAAGGCTGCAACAAAAACATGTAACCGACACCTGTATTTTCCAACCACTCGGGCGTGAATTTATGCACGTTAAGTGTGTTAGGTTATTACCGATATTTGGTAACAGTGTTACCAGTGCTTTGTAGTGTTGCTACCATACTTTAGTAATGTTGTTATCAAGATTTGGTATTACTGTTATTTGTTGCTGTGGTAAGACAAAACGCACATGGTCCTTTTTCCCCTTTTACTGCAACCTGCCCCACAGGTTTATCCGCAATCCGGCATAGAACCTGCGTCCTTCGGTAGGTGCCCACACCATTGTAGGGTCGAACGACTGGCTCCAAGGGTGATGGGCGTCATACACGGGAGTCTTCTGCGTGAAGCCTGTAATGTTGTTGCAGCCCACGTACACGGAGAAGTGGCGGAACCATCGCGTCACCTGTGCCGTCAGCTGCTCAAACGACTTGAACGTGCGGCTCCACGACTCCGTGCCGTCCTCAAGTTTGTAAGGGTTGGGCAGGCGTCCGCCGCCGTTGAGCTGCAGCGTGGCGTCAAACTGCCATTTCTCCAAAGGTGTCTTGTATGATGCCGATACGAGTCCCTTCCACTTGCCCTGCAGGGCGCGGTCGGTGAACACGCCGCCGTATACCCCCTTTACGATGTTGCGGCGGTAGGCAGCTGTGAGACTCATGCCTTTGAACAGCTCGTAGGTGGCGTCCACCTGTAGCGTGTGCGAGTAGCTGCGGCCGTGGATGTTGTCGATGATGAGTTTCGACTGGTCTGTGTCGTAGTCGATGTCCACCTGCGAGAGGAAGTGAGTGTAGTAGTACTCGGCGTTCATGCCGAGCGTCTTGCCGAAGAGCGGGATGTTGAGCGAGGCGCTGATGCCGTAGTTCCATGCGCGCTCCTGCTTGAGGTTGTCGCCGATGACGAGCTGGCGCCCTATGGCGAGCAGGTTGTTGTTCTCGGCAAGGGCGTGTACGGTGCGGTAGCCCTCGCCAGCCGATAGGCGCAGTCCTATGATGTTGTTTGGCTGCCATTTTATGTGAACGCGCGGTGTTACGAACGTTCCGTACACTGAACTGTGGTCAACGCGTACACCGGCCATTGCTGTGATGATGCCGTTGTAGTTGAACGTGTATTGCGCGTATGCCCCAGGCGTTGTCTCTTTCTCCACAATCTTGGTGAGCGGTTGCTCCGTGTCGTGTGTGTAGCGCACCCACTGGTCGAGATAGTCGTGGTTGAGGCTTGCCCCGAGCGAGAGGTTGTGCATCTTTGTGAAGTCGGTCTCGAACATGAGTTGCGCGTAGGCGTTCTTCTCGTCAACGTCATATTTCTTGTTGCCGAAGTGGGAGTCCATGTCGTGCAGGGTAGTCTGTGCCATTAGGGCGAGTGAAGTGTTGTGCTCGCGGTTGAGCACGAGGGCGTGCTTCATGTAGCCAGAATAGCGGTGGGTGTTGAATCCAACGCGGAAGAGGGGCTCGCTGCTTGCCATGACATGTTCCGCCATCTGTCCGCTCTCGCGCTTCTCGTTGATGAACGACAGTCCGCCGTGGAAGATGTACTTGTCGCCGAGGTAGGCCCATCGGTTCATGAAGTTGTACTGGTGCATGGTAGGCATCTGCTGGAATCCGTCACCGTCAGAGTCGTCGCAGTTGTCGTGGTTGAAATGACCGAACAGTTGTGTGCTCAGGCGTTTGTTAAGATGCACGTTGCCCTCGGCGTTCAATTCCGTGGACCAGTTGTCTTCGGTATAGAGGTCGACGCTCATGCCCTCCTCAGCCTCTGGCTTGAGGTATTCGATGTTTATCTGTCCTGTCATGGCCTCGTAGCCGTTGCGCACAGACGAGTTGCCCTTCGACACCTGTATGCTGTTCATCCACCGTCCGGGCACATATTCCAGGGAGTAGGGCATGGACGCGCCTCGGAAGTCGGGCAGGTTCTCTGTGAGCATCTGCACATACTTGCCGCTCAGCCCAAGCAGCTTGATTTGCTTGGAGCCGGTTGCCGGGTCGCTGTAGTTGACGTCCACCGACGGGTTTGTTACGAAACTCTCGCCGAGGTTGCAGCATGCAGCCTTGAAAAGTTCGCTCTGGTTGATGAGCTGTCCGTTCACGGCGCCGCCCACGCGGGTGATGCCGTTCTTCTTCTTTGTTATCACTATGTCGCCGATATCCTGTCCTTCTACGGTTTTCACAGTATCGGCATGTTCGGTGGCGGCCTGTGCCTGTTGCGCCTTCACAGCGGTGAACGGCATGGCGGCAAGACTAGCCAAAACGATGCTTCTATTCATATATTATTATCCCTTTTTTGTTGTTACTTTACTGACAGTTATCACTCCGAGTGTTTTTCTTGGTTGCAAAAATACAACAAAAAACAGAATGTGGCAAGCGTGGGTTGCACATTTCCATAATGTTGTAAAATGCCGCAAAAATAGTGTAACTGTATAATGTCCACACGTCAGGTGTGGAATTATTCCACACACTTATCCACACTTATCCACACTTTCATATAGACGTCTTTTAGTCTGACGATTAAGCTATGTACTGATAATCAGTGAATTATGTTAAGCTGTAAAGTTTTGGCACGCCATTGGCATTATAGTAGGCGTAAACAATTAACATCAACAAACAATTAAAATTCAACGCATATGAAGAAGTTATTTTTTGCAGCTATCGCAGCACTCGTAATGGTATCAGTAAGCAATGTTTTCGCTAACAACGCACAGGCCAATATGGGCACAGCCCTTCCTGAGGATACGACAACAACCGGCACCGTGGCAACCGAGCCTGCCACAACCGACACCGTGGCAACCGAGCCTGCCACAACCGACACCGTGGCTCCAGAACCAGCCACCACAGGTACGACAGAAGAGAAGGTGTCCACAGGTGACAGCTCAGCAGAGACAGCCATGCACATGTTCTCCGACTCTACCGAGGTGAAAACCCCGTCTACTGACTCTACAAATGTGGCATAAGAGATTCATAGAGATATAGCATAAACAGATTAGGTAATTGACTTAAACCATTTTCCTGACATAATCCTAATACTAAGATTGCAAGCGAAGCCCGCATCACGTTGCCCATGCAATGTGGTGCGGGCAACTTTTGATTATGGCTGTGTAATCAAATAATTCCGACAAATCCACGTTATATATATGAACACTAAAGCAACAGGAATGTTAAGCACACGAATAAAGATAATAATAGGCTACGTAATGCTCGCCATCGTGCTTGTGTCTGCCACGTGGATGATTTACGCCAACACGCGGTCGCTGACGGCAGTCAACCAGGCGTCGGAGCGGCTGGTGACACGCCGCGATGTGGTCGACTCGCTCGTTTACTCCATGCTCGAGACTGCCAACGCCGAGCGCTCCATACTGTTGGGCGACACAGACGAGTGGCAGCGCTTCGACAACGCTCTCAACTGCTCGTCCGAAAAGATAGCACGTCTGCGGCGTCTGCTTGACAACGGGCAGAAACACAGCCGGCTCGACTCCCTTGCCGTGCTTCTTGCCGCCAAGCGTGAGAATACGCTGCTTGTAATGGCTGAGTTGGGTAAGGACCGGCGCGACATATACTATAATAATAAGGTGAAAGCGTTGCAGAGCGGACGCGACTCGGTGGTGATTCATCCCAAGACAGAGGAACGCCGTGAGCAGCATGAGACGGTGTATGAGATAGTGAAGAGCAGGCGCGGATTCTTCCGACGGCTCGGCGACGCCTTCCGCCGCCAGCATGCCGACACGCTTAGCACCACGTACATAAGCCACCAGCCTTCAACCGACACGGCAAGCCACAGGCTTGACATAGCCGACTCTGTTGCCAACGCCCTCAACCAAATCAGAAGTGAGGAACAACGTGCCACAAGCCAGCAGCAGGACATCATTGCCAGCCGCAACAACCGTCTCCAGCGTGTGAGCATACTGCTTGCGCGGCGCACTGGGCAACTGCTTGAGGACATACAGTCTGATGAGCACCAGGCTTTACGTCACGCCATCGGCAAGGCTGTAGAGGCAAGGCACAGCATGATTGTGCGAATAGCCGTGCTCGGACTGCTCGCCATTCTCTCGGCTGCCATTCTCGTGGTTTTCATTTTGCGCGACATCCGCAGGGAAAGGCGCGACCATGAGCGCATCGTGGAGGCCAAGGCGGAGACGGAGCGCATAATGCAGCAGCGTGAGAGGCTTTTGCTCACCATCACTCACGACATAAAGGCTCCGGCGGCGTCGATAGCCGGATTCATCGACTTGCTTGACGAGTATGTAAGCAATCCTAAGGCTGTGGGGTATCTCCAGAACATATCCGGCTCGGCACGGCATCTGCAGCAGCTTGTCTCGGCATTGCTCGACTATCATCAGCTTGAGAGCGGCAAGACGGAGATTCACTGTTCAAGCTTCGCGCCGGCGGTGCTTGTAGGTGAGTGTGTGTCACAGATGATGCCGCTGGCTGAGGCAAAGGGGCTCAGACTGGAAGCCGATGTGCGTGTGCCGAGTGCAATGGTGTGCCGGTCTGATGCGTTCCGCATAAGACAGGTGGCAAACAACCTCATCGGCAATGCCATAAAATACACCGACCGGGGAGGGGTGACGGTGGCTGCCGTTGTAAGCGGAGGACGGTTTGTGCTGAGTGTTGCCGACACCGGCTGCGGGATGACCCCGGAGGAGCAGGGGCGCGTGTTCAATGCCTTTACTCGTCTGGCCAACGCCGGCGGCAAGGATGGTGTGGGGCTCGGACTGTCTATCACGCGCGAGATTGTGCAGATGCTTGGCGGAACAGTCAGCGTGGCTTCAAGGAAAGGAAAGGGGTCGAAGTTCACGGTCACTATTCCGGTAGAGGTTGTAAGCACCGACATTGTTCCAAATGGAAACTGTGTTCAAAATGAGAAAAACGCGGCAAAAAAGGACAGTGTTCAAAATGGGAACAGTGCTGATGGTGAATTGTCGGTGCTCATTGTTGACGACGACCGCCTGCAGTTGCAGCTCCTAAAGGAGATGCTTGGCAAGATAGAAGGTGTTAAGTTCAGCATATCGGCAACCATGTATGCCGCCGACGCCATCGACATTGCCTGCAAGACGGCTCCGCAGCTTGTTTTTACCGACATTGAGATGCCCGACATGAACGGTGGCGAGATAATGAGTCGTGTGCGTGCCGGCATGATGGGGGATATGCCTGTACCGAAGTTCATTGCCATGACAGCCCACGAGCCGAGCATCATGCCGCAGTTGCGCCAGCAAGGGTTTGACGCGTGTCTTTTCAAGCCGTTCGACGTGAGGACGCTTGCAGCCACAATCATCCAACTGACGCGTGGCACTATCCGGGTTTTGCCACAATCCTGCTCCCGTCAGCCAACTGCTGCGGAGGACGGAGACCTCCGACACGGGTTGAGCCGCATTCTCAGTATGTTTGCCGACGGCGACCCTGAGGCAGAGCGCCAGATTATGGACGACATACGCCGCTCCACAAGCGAATACCTCAATCTTCTCAGCGACCCCAATGACACCGACCGTGTGGCACGCTCCGCCCACAAGGCCATGCCGCTGCTCGAAATGCTGCAACCCGGCAAGAACGATTGGCTCGC
>CALBYK010000275.1 GCA_937889855.1 uncultured Prevotella sp. | reverse complement strand
GACATCCCGGGATGGCTCGTGAGCAACGACGGCAACCTGACCGTGGCACTCGAAATCGAACTCAACGACGAGCTGCGCAACGAGGGTATGGCACGCGAACTTATCTCTCGCATACAGAACCTTCGCAAGGAGACCGGACTTGAGATAACCGACCGCATACATGTTACCGTCTCGCCAGCTGATCGTGTGGAGAAGGCCGTCGGTGGATTTGGCGACTACATCAAGTCGCAGGTGCTCGCGCTCGACATCACAATCGCACCGAACGATGGTGCCGAGGTGGAGATTGACGACATGAAGATAAACATCAAGGTCGTTAAGGCTTGATAAGACGTTAAGCAGTGTGTAACTTATAATGTGCAATGTGCATTATAAGTTATACATTGTACATTAATAAAATACTATCTAACACTAAAACCAAAAAACAATCATGGCAGACATAAAAGTAAGATACTCCGATGAGGACCTTCAGGAGTTTAAGCAAATAATAAACGAGAAACTGTCGCGTGCTCGTCGTGACCTCACCGCAATGATGGAGCAGCTTCGCAATGCCGACAACAACTCGGCAGACGACACAGCTCCTACATACAAGGCACTTGAGGAGGGAAGCGCGTCGCAGTCGAAAGAGGAAATCGCACAGATGGCCAACCGCCAGCAGAAGTTCATTCAAGGCCTTGAGGCTGCTCTTGTGCGCATAGAGAACAAGACATACGGCATCGACCGAGTCACAGGCGAGCTCATCCCTAAGGAACGGTTGCGAGTCGTGCCTCACGCTACATTAAGCGTGGCGTCTAAAAATGCCCGAAAAAAATAAAGATGAAAGATAACAAGAAAACAATCGGCTATGGATGGATTGCAGCAATTATTGTTGCTGTAATCCTCATTGTCGACCAAATCATAAAGATAGAAGTAAAGACACACATGTCACTTGGTGAGGCGTCGCGCGTCACCGACTGGTTCTACATAGAATTCATAGAGAACAACGGCATGGCTTACGGCATGACGTTCATCAATAAACTCGTGCTGTCGCTGTTCCGCATGGTGGCAATATGCGGCATAGGCTGGTACATATGGCGTGTGGTGAAGTCGGGACTGTACGGCTTGGGATATGTTGTGTGTCTGGCTATGGTGCTGGCAGGAGCGGCCGGCAACCTTATTGACTGCATGTTCTATGGCATGGTTTTCAGCGCCTCAACACCGTTTGACGTGGCAAGCTTCGTGCCATTCGGTACGGGCTATTCGACATTCCTGCACGGGAAGGTTGTTGACATGTTCTATTTCCCCATCATTCACACGACATGGCCTGAGTGGATGCCATTCTGGGGTGGCGAGGACTATGTGTTCTTCTCGCCAGTGTTTAATTTTGCTGATTCCTGCATCAGCGTGGGTGTTGTGCTGTTGCTGATTTTCTTCCGCCGCGACCTGGAGCACATGTCGGACGCGTGGAAGAAATAGTGATTTTTTGTATTCGTTATAGAAGATATTATGAGTGTCAAGCATTTTCTTATTGCCGCTTTAGTCATGTTTGCCGTTATCGGTTGTAAGCCAGGTGTGCCCGGCAAATATCTCCAGCCGGACGAGATGGCGGACATCCTCTATGATTATCATCTCGCTGAAGGTGTGGTTAACGTCTCGATGTACAACGACTCAATAGCCATGCGCTCTTTCAAGGCAAGCATTCTGAAGAAGTATGGGGTGAAGGTGGCAGATTTCGACTCGTCAATGGTTTACTACACTCGCCATACAAAATTGCTTGAGGATGTGTACACCAAGCTTTCCGACCGATTCAACAAGGAGTCGTCAGCATTGGGTGGCTCCTCGATGGGTATTGACGGAGCCTTTGCAAGTGCCGACACCACAAATGTGTGGCAGTTGTCGCCTTCGTTCGTGCTGTCGCCCTATGCCGCGACAAACCGCATGACCTTCGAGATAAAGGCCGACACGGCTTATCACAAGGGCGACCGTCTGATGCTCGACTTTGACACGCAGTTCATCTATCAGGACGGCATGAGGGACGCCTCCGTTGTGCTTGCCGTGACCTATGACAACGACAGCGTTGGATATGTTACCAACAATATAATGTCGTCAAGCCATTATCATATGCAGGTTGATAATAGCGGAAGATT
>CALBYK010000274.1 GCA_937889855.1 uncultured Prevotella sp. | reverse complement strand
GTATGGCACGACGATGTCATTATCAAGCAGTTCATCAGCTATGCCGTGGGCTGTATGATGGGACGTTACTCGATAGATAAGCCCGGACTCATACTTGCCAACCAAGGCGACGGCGTGGAGGAATATGAAAAACTCGTGCCCAACTCCCGCTTTGAGATAGACGATGACGGCATCATACCGCTGATGCCGTCGGACACTGACTTTGCCGACAATGCCACGGTGCGCTTCAAAAAGTGGCTGGCTGTGACATTGGGCGAGGAACGGCTTGTGGAAAATCTCAACACCGTTGAGGCTGCCCTTGGCAAGTCGATAGACGACTACTTCGTGAAGGACTTCTGGAAATACCACAAGAAGATGTACCAGAACCGTCCTATCTACTGGCTGTTCACATCTAAGAAAGGCGCGTTCCAGTGCATTGCCTACATGCACCGCATGACTCCATATACAGCTGAGCGAATCCGCACCAAGTATCTGCTGCCACACATAGAATGGCTCGTGCAGAAGCAAAGCGAAATGGAGGCAAATGCAGCCAATCTCAATGCCGCAGAGCGTCGTGCGCTCGACCGCCTTACCACACAAATTACAGAATGTCGCGAGTATCACGACCGACTGCACGAGGTGGCAGACCAGCAGATAGCCTTCGACCTTGATGATGGCGTGGTGGTGAACTATGCCAAGTTTGGTGATGTGTTACAGAAGCTGAAATGACAACAATATGAATGAATTGCAAAGAAAGATATACGAGTATTTCGAGCGTGACCCTGAGTTACGGGTGTTGTTCATATTCCAAGACGCCGTGGATATGTTTACAACAGCCGAGCTTGAAAGTGCAGAATGGCAACAGGGCTATCGGTATGTAGACTTCAAGGGCGACTGGTTCACCACGAAATACCACCTCGACAACGACTGGCAGAACGACCGGGTCATCATCTTCTGTCATCAGGAAAGTCCACTGAAGAAGAAATCGCTACAGGCATCGTTTCCTCTTATGGATGTGCTTGCAGCCAACATGGAGTACCACAGCCAAAACTATGCGGCATTCATGCAGCAATATGCGTTGCCTACAACCGACAGCCGTCTCTTGAGGTTTGTGGAGCGAAACGTCATCGCCTTGCAGTCAAGTAAGATGCTGCGCTTCTTCATGCCCTATTATCAAGACGGCAGTATAACCTACGACCTGATGGTACGTGGATTTATAAGCAGTTTTATGGGCTCTCACCGCGTGTTGGATTGGGACAACATCATCCTGAAAGTGCTTTTGCTTGGCAGAGAGTGTGAAGATGAAAAGCAGCGTGATTTCTATGTGAAACTACGCAGATGCAAGGATGCGGAAAAAGCACTGAATGAACATCTTACCGACATCTTCGGTGTGTCGTATAATGATGACACCAAAGAGAAAGTGGGAAAGATAGTGCGTGTGTTCAAATATAACGCCATTGTGCAGAACCTTGCTCCAGTGGCTGCCGACAACTACAAGCAGACAAGAATCACCGACGGCGTGGCTTTGCAGCACATGAACCGCATATTGGAGTTGGCACTCACGGGCGACAAGACAACCGAAGCTCTTACCGAACTCTTCAATGAATTGGGCAGCGAAGTGCGCGATGATGACATCATACGCTGGTATGGTACAGGTGCCAACTACTATTATGTGCCAGAAGCACTCTGCTTGCCAATCATTATGACCCTATTGGTGGAAAAGATTGAGACGGAGCCAGTGGAAGTCATTGGCCGCATTGAAGAACTGATGCTGAAGCATAGTGACAATCAGGTGATGACTGCCGTGATGGATTACGCAGTCATTGTGGCAAGACTCTATGAGAAGGCACTCT
>CALBYK010000273.1 GCA_937889855.1 uncultured Prevotella sp. | reverse complement strand
GAAATGCTGATACTTAGCTACCAACAAATTCCAAACAACAAATAAGGCTGCCCATGCGAGGCAGCCTTGTTTGCTATTTGAATTTACCAAGGAGTATACGCTTCATCATTTTTAGTGTCGCCACCATACTCTATTGATGTGCCATCATCCATTTGTGCTTTAACGCCGATCGATCCTGCCAAAATTGTCTCTGCCTCCATCTCATATACAGAAACAGAAGGCTGTACATAAACTTTCTTTTTCATATTATCATATAATTACTTTAAATATTTTCACTTCACATACTTGCGTCCACCCTTGATGTAGACACCGCGCTGCTGCGAGTCTGAGCTTTGCTCGATGCCCTGCAGGTCGTATATGCGCTGCGAGCCGTCGGCATTGGAACCCACCTCGACAAGGCGAAGGTCGGTCGTAGAGCCGTCGCTGTGCACGATGCGTGCCTTGGAGAGAGCATTGGCTGCCGCCTCGTTGGCTGTGATATAGCCACGGAAACCGTTCATAGGTATCTGCCGCCCATTTGCCACATGCATTATCTTGTTGTTCTGGATGAAGTATTCATCATTTCCTTCCTCACCAGTGCCGAGCATCTTGCGCGCGTAAGTGCCGCAGAGTTTCACATTATACTGCGTTCCATCAACCTCGAAAGGACCGCCCACTGGTATGAGAACATTGTTAAGCGCACGGTTCGGTATGAGATAGTGGTTGCCGCTGGTGCCTGGCTTTATCAGATAGAAATAGCCGGAGTATATGCGATTATAAGCGGGAGAATCGAAACGGAACGTTATCACACCGTCTTTTACTTCACTCCAGGCATAGGCCTCCACCTTGGTGCCCTCTCCGAATACAGCTTCCACTTCTTCCACCGTCATGTCAAACGGCAGACAGATGGTGTTCCATCCGTCGCTGCGCAGCGTGCGCTCCAGCATCACATTCATCGTGGTGCCGTCCACTTCGCCGAGCACCCTCTCGGTCTCGTTGCTCATCTCGTCAAGCAGCACATAGTTGCACAGCTCCACCTTCTCCTCGTTCTCCAGGTATGCCGTGAAAGGCAGCACTGTCTGCTCGCCGGCAACCTTGGTGAGATACACCTTGCCGTCGCTCTCCACGAGCTTGTTGCACACATTGCTCATCGCTCCGCCCTTGTAAGTGCCGGTGAGCGCGAAGTTCTGCGTATGCTCGCCATCGGAAATGCTCTTCAACGTATTCGGGGCCATGCGCGAGCGCATCAGTATGTTGAGGGTTTCGCCAGTAGTAGGGTTTGGCACGTATGCCACGAAAGGTATGCCGCCCTCCACAGAGTCGACCCGTACAATGTCCATATATCTGTTGCCGTCGCCGTCATCCTTCACCTCGCCGCCGATATACAGCGCCGAGCCCGACGGAAGATTGTCGCTTTGCACGGTACCTGGCAGACAGAGCGTATAATAGTGCTTGCCAGTCTCAAGGGCGAGCGAATAGCGCATGTTCGCCTTCACTGCCTCTGCCTTGCAGCTTGCCTTGGTGTTGTAGTTCAGCGGCTTGGCGGGGTTGAGCGTGCAGTTGATGATATATTCCGACTTGTCTTCAGGGGTGTAGATGGCGAGGTTTGGCAGAGCCCACAGCAGTTTGTCGTTTTCCTCACCGTCCTTGAGGGTGTAGTGGAAGATGTCGTTTGACGGGTTATTGCTGTCGGACATTGCGATGGCATCGTAGTAGACCTCCGTGTCGGTGCCGTCGGCTGCCGTCGCCACATAGTTTTTAGCATCCTTCAGCACATAGCGGAACACACCCTTCTGCCAAGGGCTGTCGGCCGGGAACTGGCTGTCGGCAAAAATTTCGCTGTCATTATCGCATATCTTGCCGTTCATATATTCTTCATCTTCCGCATTATCTCCATGCTGGTTTATCTGGCCACACACAGAATAGTTGTTTTTCGCATTTATTGCTGGTATGTTGCTGATGCCGGATATTTTGATATCCATGTCATCCGGAGCGGCAACAGAAAACGACGCATAGCAGTTCTTGATATAAGACATATATCCACAAGCACAGCTAATGCCACTCAACGTATTCGTGGCAGAGTTTTTCGAGTCGACAATGTAGCGGCCCTTGAAATAGCAGTTGTTTATATAAGCTACATCAGTAGACCCTACGATGCCTGCCACACTAAACTTGTCGGCCGATATTTTGATGTCGCCGCCTACATAGCAGTCGTCCACGTAATTACTAAACTTGTTTTCTACCCCATGTCCCAGCAGCACCGCACATCTGTCAAGACTGTTATCTTCAAATTCCGCTCCTACTACTGCAAGCCGTTTCAGCGTACATCCGTCTCCATATCCGAACATTCCCAGATTTTTGATTTTGATGCCTGAGATTACATGTCCCTGTCCGTCGAATGTGCCAAGGAATGGAAGTTTCTCGCTGTTGCCTATTGGCTCGAACACCTCGCTGTTGGTCATGTCGATGTCGGCTGTGAGGGCGAAGAACTTGCCTTCAGTATCGATCTTGCCTGCATTCAGGTCAGCAGCCAACTTGCGCAGCTCCGCCTCCGAGCCTATGAGCCACGGGCTTTCCTCGGTGCCCTCGCCCTTGAGGTCGGCATCAAGAACGCCGCCACACACTACGGGCAGTGGACATCCGTCCAAGAGGTCGCCTCTGCCTTTTGTCTTTCCCCATACACAAGAAGTGGTGGACTCACTGTTCAGCGACGATAATATGTCGTCGGCTTTCAGTTTGTCTTCCGGATAGGCATAGACTCCTTTATCGTATGAGCCAGGCGTGAGGTTCACGATTTTGCGATCAAAACGCTCCGTATTGCTGGAGACGAAAGTATAGCCATCCTTACAAAGGAACACATTGTTAGAAGGATTTTTTATGTAGTTATCCTGCTCTCCCAAATAGTAGAACGTTAGTTTGCCGGAAGTTGAGCGGTTGACAGAAGTGCCATTGAAGCTACCATAAAAGGCACAGTCTTCCAATGCATCTACTCTGAAGATATTGCCCACCATGCCTTGCCAGCCATCCGTGCTCAATATCTGTACACTGCCCAAATTAGCCGACTTGGATACGTTCTGTGCTGTTTTGCACAACGTGTTCAGATCCAACGTATGGAGTTTCGAAGAGCCCCCTTCGTTTTGCACCTTAAAATTGAGGTTGTTCACACAGCCAGTTATGTCGGCAGCCTCATAGCACAGTCCGTTGGCATAGATTTCATCTTTAGAGTCGGATTTGACAGCATAAAGATTCATCTGTCCGTCAACCCTGCAGTTTTCGAGTTTTGGAGCACCAAGTCCCATTATTCCCGCAACATAAACGGTTCCAGAACTATGATGTATGTTCATTGTGCCGCTGAAGGAGCTTGCCAACACCACCTTGCCGTCACCACTTCCCTGTCCGGCAATGCCGCCAATGTTGGAGCTGGTGTTAGTGGCAATGTCGATATGGCTGTTGGATATGTGGCAGTTGTTTATCACCGAGCACTTCATATAGCCCACCAGGAAGCCAGTGGCGTCGTTTCCGCCGTCACCCAATATATAACTGTCTTTAATGTTCAGGTTGCTCACTTCTCCATAAAGAGCGCCAAACAATCCCGTATACTCATCCTTGTCTACATTGACATACAGTCCGCTGATTGTATGGTCCCGTCCGTCAAAAAAACCTTTGAAATAGTCGTTTGACAAAGATCCGTATTCGCCGATATTGGTCCACGCCTTAAGTTCTTTCAAATTGGTCGGTTCATTGTTGTCATCAAATATGATGTCGTTGAGCGTGATGTTGGCAGCAAGTGCCACATATTCACCTGAGTAACTATTGCCGTTGTTCACCAACCATGCAAAGTCGGCAAGCTGCTGAGCCGTCTTGATGAGATAAGGATCGTTGATATAACCTCGTCCGCCTCCAAGACTTTTGTCCGGTTTCTTCGAGGGATAGCTCCATGTGTCGGCAGCCAATGACGACTGCAGACAGAAAAGCCATGCGAACATGCACATGACTACTCTAATTGAAAATTTTGTCATATTATACTCTTTCTATTAATTATCACTATCCGAAAATGTTTGCAAATTTAATCATTTACAACCACATAAACATCTTGTTTTAAAAGAAAAAGTTGCCTGTCCCGAATTTTATTAATAACTTAGCGGCACAAGTTCATAAAAGAGAGAGATTATGGCAGAAATGGTTAATTGCTACCCTGTGGGGATACAGACCTTCGAGAATATACGCGAAGGCAACTATCTGTATGTCGACAAGACTAAATATATAGTCGATTTCCGCAAGAAGAAAATGAAGTATGTCTTTCTGAGCCGCCCAAGACGGTTCGGAAAGTCGCTGTTCGCATCTACACTGCAAGCATATTTCGAGGGGCGCAAGGAGCTGTTCGATGGTCTTGCCATAGCCGACTACGAGAAGGAGTGGACAAGGCATCCCGTGCTGCACTTCGACATGAGCGGAGCCAAACACATGGAAAAAGACCAATTGGAGCGTTATCTCGCCGACATGCTTGACGATGCCGAGGCTTCCTACAGATACAAGAGCGAAAAGCCCGACCCTAACATACGGCTGAAAGACCTTGTGATAAAGGCCTTTGAACAGACCGGCAAGAAAGTGGTGATCATCATCGATGAGTATGACGCGCCGTTGCTCGACGTGGTGCATGAGAAGGAGAACCTCGACTCGCTGCGCCACATCATGCAGAATTTCTACAGTCCACTGAAGAAACTCGACCCCTACCTTGAGTTCACATTCATCACGGGCATAACCAAATTCTCGCAACTGAGCATCTTCAGCGAGCTTAACAACCTCGAGAACATAAGCATGTTCGACCAGTACTCAGCCATCTGCGGCATAAGCCAAACGGAGTTGACCACCGTGATGCGACCCGACGTGGAGGGACTCGGACGCGCTCTCGGACTGACCTACGATGAGTGCATGGAGGAACTGCGACAGTATTATGACGGCTATCATTTCAGCAATCACTCAGAGGACGTGTTCAATCCGTTCAGCCTCATCCGCGCGTTGAATGGTCAGCAGATTGACTCCTACTGGTTCGGATCGGGCACTCCGAGCTATCTGATAAATAGCCTGCGCAAATATCATGTTGGCGTGATGGACATCGAGCAGAAGCGCGTCAGCATAGACGACTTCGACGTATCGCCCGAGCAGATGACCTCTGCCCTGCCGCTACTCTACCAGAGCGGCTACCTGACGATAAAGAAATACAACCACATCACGAAGAGCTACGTCCTTGGCTACCCCAACCGCGAGGTGAAGATTGGTATGCTGAAGAGTCTCGCGCCCAACTATCTCTCGCCTGTGTCGATAGACAACAACAGCCTGGTGATAGAGTTCGTGGAGAAACTCTACGACGACGACATCGAGGGTGCACTCAACGCGCTGAGAGCCTATCTTTCGGGCATCTCCAACCGCCTGTCCAACAAGAACGAACGCGACTTCCAGACTGTCTTTTATCTTATCTTCAACCTCATGGGCGCACTCATCCGAGTAGAGGAAGACAGTGCCATAGGACGTGCCGATGCAGTGCTGCATCTTCCCACGACTGTTTATGTGTTCGAGCTGAAATACGACGGTTCGGCAACCGACGCACTGCGCCAGATTGACGAGAAGGGTTATCTCATACCCTACTCCGCCGATGGCAAGCGACTGGTGAAAGTGGGCATCAACTACGACAGCAGCCTGCGCACTATCAGCGAGTGGATTATCAAAGATATGTAGGAGATAAGTATGATTTATGCGACACAACAAAGCCTTGGTTCTTTTCGGACCAAGGCTTTGTTGTGCTATCGTATGTATTATAGTGCCCAACGGCACCGGTCATCAATACTGCGCATTCTGCGGGTCGAAGTTTGTCCAGCCGTCAAGCCATGAGTCGTTGGCGTCGAAGGCTCCTATATAGCTCACGTTGCTGAACCAACTGTCAAGACCCTCGAAACTCTGTGCTCCGAACAGGCTGCTGCCAGCCTGTGGCATGAACGGCACACCCACGCCCTTGCCGTCGGTGAGCATGAAGCCGCTCTTGTCGGCGAAGTACTTGTTGCCGTTGCCAGCCTGCTCGAAGAACGTGTGGGAGTAGCTCTGTGTGCTGCCTGCCTTCACTGCCTTTGCCGAGAAGTCATATTCCTTGTCCTCGTAGCACTTATTGGCGTCGCTGCCTATGATGTCGGCATTTGCCATGTATATGTTCTTGAGCTTCAGCGTGCCCGCCTGTGCCTGAGCCGGGGTGTCGCCCTTCTCGCCGTCGATAATGAGACCGATGGGCCAGTCGGTGATAACGGAGTTCACGCAGTTAAGACGTGACGAGCGGCGTATCTGCATGGCAGCCTGGAATTTGCCGAGACCGGAGCCATTGTTGGGGAAGTAGTCGCCGGCGGTGATGTACGAGCTGTTGTTCTGGAAGTCGGACGCTGTCTTCGGTCCGACGAAAGTGATGTTAGAGAATGTTGCCGTGGTGTATGGCGACACCTGTGCACCATCGGCGCAGTTGTCGCTCTCGAAACCGTTGCTCTGGCTCTGGTCGGCAATCTTCGGGTCGCGCACGGCAAGACCGAACTGCACCTTGCCCGAGAATCCATTGTCGGTGTCGAAGTCGTCGTCCCAACCCTTGTAGGCAATGAGATACTTGCAGTTGACGGCACCACCAAACCACTCGAAGGAGTCGTCGTTGGAGTAGGACACCTGCACGTGGTCAATCTTCGTGCCAGAGCCAACCGAACCTAAGGTAAGGCCGTTAATCTCCTGGTCGGCCTTGAACGGATAGCCGGCAAACTCAATGCGTGCGTAGCTGAGCACACCCGAGTTGTCGCTGTCGTCGGTGCCGCCGTGCTTTGTGCGCGGACCGCCCTCAATCTGCATCTCGGTCTGGTTGTTGTGTGCCTTGCCGCAGATAATCACACCACCCCAGTCGCCCGGGCGGCGCTGTCCTGCCGGTTGTGCCGACGTGAAGACGATAGGTTCCTGCGCCGTACCCTGCGCCAAGAGCTTGCCGCCGCGTTCCACGATGAGGGCAGCCTTCGTCGCCTTGTCGCCCTTGATTATGGTGCCCGGCTCGATGGTTAGTTCAGCACCGTCGGCTATGTATATCCATCCTTTGAGAGTGTAAATACCTTTCTTTAGAGTCTGCTTGCCTGTGAACACAAGCTCCTGGTCGCCATTGCCTATCACGCTGCCCTCGGCATTGTCCTTGCCGTCGGAGCCGAAGAGCAGATGGTCGCAAGCCTTCAGTCCACCATTGGTAGTCCACACGTAGGTGTTGCCCGGGTTAGGGTCGGGAGTAGGATCGTCGTTGCTACTGCAGCTGCCCATCGTGGCAGCCAATGCCAGGATGCCCATGCATCCTAAAAGATTCATCTTGTTCATAATGCTGTAAGTATTTATTAGAACTTATATTGTTATCCTTTTACGCCTGCAAAATTACAGACTGCGTGTTACAACATTGTTGCATGCTGGTTTATATGCGTTTACAAAAACCAAGAATTAAGATGTGAGAAGAACAGGAAAGTCAGAATATACTAATATGAAATTTGTAGATAGAATCAAGGAACAAGAAGTTCTTCAGACGGCATTGGAATCTAACGTATCTAACTTCATTGTTATATACGGAAGAAGGAGACTTGGAAAATATACTCTCATCAGAAGAGTTTTGAAGAATGGATTTTGTTTCCAAGAATTTTACAAACACACAGAAGTCTTGCCATAAACCAAAAATGTACTTACGGCAAAACTTCCGTGTAGGGGGGGTACGCTCCTGGCTTACAACTTGTACACCACCTGCACCCCAATATTCCTTCCTGGCTTGTAGCAGCGCGACACTTCCTCTATCTCTCGGCGTGTGCCGTCGGAGTAGGCGGCCTTGGCAAACTGCTTGTAGTATACTTTCTCGGCGAGCAGGTCGCGCACATTGAGCTTCATCTCCCAGTGCTTGCCCCACTTCTTGCCAACGGAGAAGTCGATGGTGTTGCGCGGCATCTCGTAGCTGTGCGGCACGCGGGCGTTGTCGTCGCTTGCCGAGCTGCCCTCGCTGCGGCCCACGCCTATTATGCGCTTGCCTATGCGGTTGTAGAGCAACGCCACATCGAGCCGCAGGGGCTCATTTTTGTAGAATATACCAGTGTTCACGAGGTAGGGCGACTGTCCCTGCATCGGGCGGTTCTCTTCCTTAGAGCCTTTCTCAAACTTCACTTTGCTCTTTATCAAAGCCCCATTGAACGACCAGCTGAAGTTGCGCAGTCCGATGAACGAGAGATCCTTGCGTATGTCAAGCTCCAAGCCGTAGTTGACGGCACTCTTGGCATTCTTGTAAGAGTAGATGAGGTTGGTACCTCCAGCCACGGTGTAGGTCCACTCTATCGGCGAATCGAAGTTCTTGTAGAAGGCGGCGAGCGACACTGTCTCTCCGCGCGAGGGATAGAACTCGTAGCGCAGGGCGATGTTGTCTACGTAGCAGTTGCGCAGCTCGGTGTTGCCCCACGACTTGGTGTTTCTCACCACGAGGTGCACGTCGCTGGCAAGGTCGAAGTCGTAGAACACCGACGATGACACCTCGCGGAATTCCGGACGGTTGATGCTGCGTCCGTAGGACAGGCGCAACTGGTGGAGGTCGTTGAACTTATATGTGGCGTTGACCGAGGGGAAGAGGTCATCAGTGCGGTAATGGCGGCTCGTCTCGCTCTTCTCGTAGTCACGTGTGTTGGATATTAGCTCCATGTCGTTGTGCTCGAAGCGCACCCCGGCATGTATGCCGAGCTGTCCGAATGGCAGCGAGAGCGAGAGGTAGCCTGCGCCGAGAGTGTTGTGTCCACGGTAGTTGTTGCGCATCTGCTGCTGCTCGAACAGATACAGACGGTCGGCACCCATATACTGGCTGTCGCTCAACAACTGGGTGATGTCGATGTGCTGGAAGTCGGCTGGAAGAGTGTTCGTCGACGGGTTCCACTGGTAGTAGAACGAGCGTGTCTGATATTGGCGCGTGCGGTACTCGCCGTAGCCGCCCACCTGCAAACTTGGTTGCCAGCCGGAGAAGTCAAACGAGTGCTTGTCGTTCACTCCGACAGAGAAGATGTGCTCATCGAGCTGAGTCCATTCGCGTGATATGTCGTTGCCGGTATGCAAGGCAATATCGCCGGGAGTCTGCATATCGTTGAGAAGGTATCGCCTACGGTCAGGCAGACGGCGGTTGGCATACGCATACCCGACACTCCAGTCAAGGGCATCGCCAGTGAAGGTATGCTTTCCTGTTAGCTGACCGTTATAGGTGGTGCGCGAGCGGTAGTAGTATTCGGCACTGTGTTCTTGGTTAGACTGTGCGTCTACTCCCTCGCGCCATGTGTAGCGGTTGTTGGACAGTTGGTTGAAAATGTTTTTGAGTTGGTATTTATGGTTGCCGTCCTTTGAGAGGTATGTGAGGTTGAGCATTGCCCCGAGCCTCACATTATTATTATACTGGTCGTCTGTGGAGTGGCGCAGATAGTTGGAGCGGTCGTTCATGGCATCATATATGCCAAAGAGATTGTTCTCCATATCGGTATACGTGCGGTACTCGTTGGTGTAGTTAAGGGCGGCGAGCAGTCCGAGCGTGCGGCCGCCGAGGTTCCAGCGGTGGGCAAGACTTGCGGCGAGCTTCAGGTCGCCAAGCGGTCGGCGGCTCCTCACCTGCCAGTCGTTGTTGAGCGAGTTGTCGCGCAGACTGTATAGATTGTCGCCCACCTTATTTCCGTCGGCACCGAGCAGAGGGCGCAACGTGGCGTTGATGCCGCCGTGCATACTGCGCAGTCCGTTGTCGAATCCAAGAAAATCGGTGGCGGAACCGTTGGCATAGCTGAAGCGCCGGAACGCTGACGATGTGTTCCAGTTGCCACCGATGGAAAAGGTCAGATTGTTTTCAGCAGGTATTTCTTTAGTGTTGACAATGATGAAGCCGCCGGAATAGTCGGCAGGATACTCTGCCGAGGGCGACTTGACGATGGTGAGGTTGTCTATCTGCGAACTCGGGATGATGTCGAACGAGAACGCCCGTGAGTCGGCCTCGCTCGAAGGCACCGCACCGCCGTTCACCCACACGTTGTTGTAACGCTGCGACAGTCCGCGCACCATCACAAACTTGTCGTCGATGAGACTTACGCCCGGCACACGGCGTATCACCTCACCCGCGTTGGAGTCCTGCGTGCGGCTTATCTCCTGTGCCGACACGTTGCTCACTATGACGGGACTGCTCTTGGCCGCCTGCACCATTGCCGCGTCTGTCGAGCGGCGCTCCACGGCAGTCACCACGACCTCCTTCAGTTGCTGTTCGTCGGGAAGCATCGCGATGCTCAAGTCATCCTCAGCTGGTGCGTCCGTCACCCGAACCCCGTCAATTCGTTTGGTCTTGTAGCCTACATAATTTATATATAGCGTGTAAGTACCATTCTTCAGTCCTTTCAGCTCAAAACGGCCGTCGATGTCGGTCACGGCCTTGACACTGCTGCCGCCTACCGTCACCACAGCCCCGATGAGTGTCTCCTTGGATTTGCTGTCTATCACACTGCCTTTGAGCTGCTGCGCAAAGGCAGGCGAAGTTGTATTGAGCAGCACGAAGGCTGCGAGGGTCATCCTACAAATACGTTTATTCATTTGCCTGTCAAACTTATATTCTTTACAATTGCAAAGTTATATCCCGCGTGTTACGACAGCGCTTCATTAGGTTTAACAAGCATTGACAATCAGGCTAAAGAACGGTAACACACAATTGCATGCCGAAATGACTCTTTATATTTGTAATGCAGGTTGCAGTATCCGCTTGAAATGTCGGATGAGTATAAATAAAATAGGTCGTAGAGGTTTTACACGACCTACACGACCTATAAAAATTTTTATTTTCACTTCACATACTTGCGTCCGCCCTTGATGTAGACACCGCGCTGCTGCGAATCGGAGCTATGCTCAATGCCCTGCAGGTCGTATATGCGCTGCTTGCCGTCGGCAGCAGAGCCTACCTCCACAAGCGTCAGGTTCGTTGTCGAGCCGTCGCTGTGCATGATGCGTGCCTTGGAAAGCACCTTGGCGGCAGCCTCATTGGCAGTGATATAGCCACGGAAACCGTTCATGGCAATCTGCTGACCGTCGGCAACATGCATGATTTTGTTGTTCTGGATGAAGTACTCATCCAGGGCGTCCTCACCCGTGCCGAGCACCTTGCGTGCGTAAGTGCCGCAAAGACTTATAGTGTATATCGTGCCGTCAATATTTACGGTATTAGGCACTGGTGTGAGAGTGTTGCTGAGCTTGCGACTCGGTATGACATAGTGATTGCCGCTTTTGGCAGGTTTTATCAGATAGGCATAGCCGCTGTGCACGATACCATAAGAGGGGGCTGCGAAATGGAACGTGATACCGTCAGTGCTTGTGCTCATATAGCCCAATTCCTCAATTTTAGTACCCTCTCCAAATGTGGCCGCCACCTCTTCTACCGTCATGTCAAACGGCAGGCATATGGTGTTCCATCCGTCGGCCCGCAGCGTGCGCTCCAGCATCACACTCGACGTGATGCCGTCTCTGCCGTCGAGCACCTTAGCGGTCTCGTTGCTCGTCTCGTCAAGCAGCACATAGTTGCACAGTTCCACCTTTTCCTCATTCTCAAGGTATGCCGTGAATGGAGACAATGCCTGTTCGCCTGCGACCTTGGCGAGGTACACCTTGCCGTCGCTCTCTAAGAGGCTGTTGCAAACATCGCTCACGTTCCCGCCCTTGTACGTACCGACGAGTGCGAAGTTCTGGGTATTCTCGCCGTCGGTGATACTCTTCAGCGGTTCCAGAGCCATGCGCGAGCGCATCGGGATGAAAATAGTTTCACCAGCAGTCGGGTTTGGTATGTATGCCACGAAAGGTATGCCAGCTGCCACGGAGTCGGCCTGTACAATGTTCATGTACCGGTTGCCGTTGCCGTCATCCTTCACCTCGCCGCCGATATACAGGAATGCGCCTGACGGCATATCATCGCTTTTCACGGTGCCGGGAAGGCAGAGCGGATAGTACATCTTGCCGGTCTCGAGGGCGAGCGGATAGCGCATGTTCACGTTCACAGCCTTTGCCTTGCAGCTCTCCTTAGTGGTGTAGTTGAACGGCTTCGACGGGGCGAGCGTGCAGTTGATGATGTATTCCGACTTGTCAGCGGGGTTATATATGGCAAGGTTGGGCAGAGCCCACAGCAGCTTGTCGCTTTCCTCACCATCCTTGAGGGTATAGTGGCAGATGTCGTTTGACGGGGCGTTGCTGTCTGTCATCGCGACGGCGTCGTAGTAGACCTCCGTGTCGGAGCCGTCGGCAGCCGTTGCCACATAGAGTTTCGTATCTTTAAGCACAGGGCGGAACACGCCTTTCAGCCACGGGCTATCTGACGGTAATTCGTAGTCGGCGAATATCTCGCTGTCATTATTGCATATCTTGCCGTTTATAGCTTCATCATATTCCGCTTTATCTCCATGCTGGTTTATCTGACCACACACGGAATAGTTGTTTTTCGCATGAACTGACACACTGTTGCTTATGCCGGCTATGTCGATATCCATATCATCTGGCGCGACAACAGAAAACGACGCATAGCAATTCTCGATAAAAGACATATGTCCTTCCCCGCTGAGAATACCGCACAGCGAGTTCTTGGCGGAGTTTTTCGAGTTGACAATGAAACGGCCCTTGAAATAGCAGTTGTATATACGAGCGCAAATGTCAGAGCCTATGATGCCTGCCACGCTAAACTGGTCGGCAGATATCTTGATGTCACCGCCTACATAGCAGTCATCCACTTCATTACCATAATTATCTACAGTCTGTCCCAGCAGCACCGCGCATTTGTCAAGACTGGTATCCTCGAATTCTGCTCCGACTACCGCAAGCCGCTTCAGCGTACATTTGCTTCCATACCCGAACATTCCAAGATTCTTGATTTTGATGCCCGATATGACATGTCCCCGTCCGTCGAAGGTGCCACGGAAAGGAAGGCTCTTACTGTTGCCGATAGGTTCGAATGTCTCGCTGTTGGTCATGTCGATGTCGGCGGTAAGAGCGAAAAACTTGCCGTTAGTTTCGACTTTGCCTCCGTTCACATCATCAGCCAGCTTGCGCAGCTCTGCCTCCGAACCGATGAGCCAAGGGCTCTCCTCGGTTCCCTCGCCCTTTAAGTCGACGTCAATAACACCGCCACACGCCACGGGCAGCGGACAGCCGTCCAGGAAATCGCCACGTCCCTTCATCTTTCCCCACACATACATAGTGGTGGATGGTTTGTTTATTTCCGAGAAGAAATCGTCGGTATTCAGCTGGTTTTCCGGATAAGCATATACACCTCTATAAGCCTCACCAGGCTTTAGATTAATAATCTTACGATCAAAACGATTCGTATCGCTGGAGTCGAAAGTGTAGCCATCCTTACAAAGGAACACGTTATTTTCGGAATCGGAAATGTAGCCATACATTTCTCCCAAATAGTAGAACGTTATCTTGCCGGTAGTTGAGTATTTGAGGTTACTGCCACGGAAGCTGCCATAGAAGGCACAGTCCTTAACCAAATCAACATTCCATATGTTGCCCACTATGCCTTCCCAGCCATCCGTACTGACAATGCTTACATTGCCTAAATTGGCCGATTGGCAAACGTTATGCGCGTTGTTGCACAGCGTGTTCAGATCCAGCTTATGGAGTGTTCCAAAGCCATTTTCGGTTAGCAGCTTGAAATTGAGGTTGTTCACACAGCCAGTTATGTCGGCAGCCTCATAGCACAGTCCGTTGGCATAGACTTCATCTGTAGAACCAGAATTGACAGAGCTAAGCGTCATCTGTCCGTCAACACGGCAGTTGTTGAGTGTCGGAGCGCCAAGTCCCATTATTCCCGCCACAAAGACGGTACCGGATTCATGATGCACTTTTATTGTGCCGCTAAAGGTGCTCGACTCTACAGTCTTGCCGTCGCCGCTTCCCTGGCCGGCGATGCCGCCAATATTGGTGCTGCCATCGGTGGTGATGTCTATATGGCTGTTGGATATATGGCAGTTGGATATCAGCGAATGCGCCATGTAGCCCACCAAGAAGCCCGAAGCGTCGTTCACCTTTTTGCCCGACATATAGCTGTCCTTAATGTTCACATTACGCACTATACCAATGACACAGCCAAACAACCCGGTATAAGTGTCGCTGGCTGTATCGATGTACAGTCCGCTGATTGTATGGCCACGCCCGTCAAAATATCCGGAGAAATAGTCGTTACCCCAGAAGTTGTAGTCACCGATATTAGTCCACGCCTTCAGACTGCCAAGATTGGTAGGCTTGTCGTTTTCGTCAAAGGTGATGTCGTTGAGATTGATGTCGGCAACAAGTGCCACATGTCTGTCGTCGAAGCTATAACCGTGGTTCACCAACCAGGCAAAGTCGGCAAGCTGCTGCGCAGTCTTTATGAGATAAGGATTATTAATATAACCATTGCCGCCTCCAAGGTTGTGGTCGGGCTCCGCCTTGGGATAGCTCCAGGTGTCTGCAGCCGATGACGGTTGCAGACAGAAAAGCCATGCGAACATGCACATGACAATTCTAATTAATAAATTTTTGTTCCGCATATTATATTTTGTTTATCATTTTACATACTTGCGTCCGCCCTTGATGTAGACGCCGTGTGGCTGCGTGCCGGTTGCCTGCCGTTCAATGCCCTGCAGGTCGTATATGCGCTGCTGGCCGTCGGCAGTAGAGCCCACCTCCACAAGCGTCAGGTTCGTTGTCGAGCCGTCGCCGTGCACCATACGGGCATTGGACATTTCGTCCACAATTTTCTCCGAGGCGGTGATGTAGCAGCGGAAACCGTCCATAACAATCTGCTGGCCGTCGGCGACATGATAAATTGTGTTGTCCTGTGTGAAGAACTCATCCTCCTCGCCCTCGCCGAGCATCTTGCGACCATACGTGCCGCAGAACTTGACAACGGCAGGCATGCCGTCGATGGTTACGTCGAACTGATTGTCATGCACCCAGTCTACAATTTTGCGTCGTGACAGTATCGGAAATTCGGATTCCTTTGTCGGCTTTATGAGATAGCACACACCTGCTTGGATATCCGGATACTTGGTGTTGAACCTAAGCGTGCAACCGTCGTCAGTCACGTCAACACCACTCAGGCGCTCCAGTTTGGTGCCTTCGCCGAACACTTCGGCTATCTCCGCCTCAGACATGTCAAACGGCAGACAGAGGGTGTTCCATGCATTGACACGAAGTGCGCGCTTCAACAGCACCTTGTTCTCTGAGCCGTATTCGCAGCTCTCCTTCAGAATCCGGTCGGTCTCGTCGCTCGTCTCGTCAAGCATCAGGAAGTCTACCAGCTTCACATAGCCGCTGTTGTCGGCCACATTGGCACTGAAAGGCATCAGCGTGCTTGCTGTAGAAGTGAGTGGCTTAAGGATTGTCTCGTCGGCACCCTCGGCAACATAATATTGCCCAACGGCAGACTCGCCCCCGATGAACGTGCCTTGAAGGCCAAGCTCACGCTCCACTCCATCGACAGTGATTGACCTCTTAGGCTCCACCGCCATTTCAGAGCGCATCACGATGTCGAGAGTCTGGCCAATCTCTACATTCGGCAGATACATGATGAACGGCACGCCGCCCGGCACCTCTGTCACCTCTGCGGCGTTGATGGTCTTGCAGCTCTCGCCGTCCTGCACCTTGCCGCACACAAGGAGACGGCTTCCTGAAGGCAAATCACCCCGCGACACAGAGCCTGGCAGACAGAGCATGTAATAATGCTGGGCGGTTTGCTTTTCGGTATTAAAACCATCCTTGACGATTGCGAGCGGATAGTGCATGTTCATGCTCACCTTCTTAGGCTTGCAGCTCTCCTTCGCCTTGTAGACTAACGGCTTGTCGGGAACGAGCGTGCAGTTGAGGATATACTCTATCTTGTCTTTGGTGTCGTAGATGGCAAGGTTGGGCTGTTCCCAAAGGTATCTGTCGTCTTTGTCGCCGTCCTTTGTAGAGTAGTGGAATATGTCGTTAGTCAGGTTCTTGTCGTCCCTCTGAGGAATGGCATCGAGAAAGACGACATCATCCGATCCGTCGGCAGCCGTAACCTCATAATGGCACGCATTTCGTAGCACGGGGCGGTAAGCTCCCTTCATCCATGCACTTGTGGCGGTGTATTCGTAGTCAGCAAGTACCTCGCTGTCGCTGTCGCATCTCTTTCCGTTCAGTGCATAGTCGGTATACTCCGTTTCCGCGCTTTTCGCGCCGTCACACACAGAGTAGCAGTTCCTTACTTTAGCGAAGAGATCATTCTCGCATTTGATGCCATATATCGAAACAGGGAAAGAAGCCTCTTTCTCAACTGTGAACGACGCATAACTGTCATTTATCGTACTAAAAGAATTGTCGCCCGCTATTCCGCCTATATTGATGGAGCCTGAGTTGTCGTCTTCCTCCACTTTTATTTTGCCCTTAAAATAGCAGTTGCTGATTGTTCCCTTGGCAAAGGCACACAGCGGGCCAAGGTATTTTTTCCCTGCGTTGCTGCCAAAGTAGACCGATATATTGCCGCCCACGTAGCAGTCGGTGAGCAGACCGCGATCGTTAAGCTGGTCCACAATCACTCCTTTTCTTGAGTTTTTAGTGTAGCCGAGCCACGAATTGATTACGCCAAGGTTCTTCACCGTGCCCTCCACATACCCGAACAGAGCTCCGTCATACAGCACAATGTCGCCTATCACATGTCCGCATCCGTCAAACG
>CALBYK010000272.1 GCA_937889855.1 uncultured Prevotella sp. | reverse complement strand
AGGCGGTTAGTTAGTAATAATGTAATATAATGAGGATGAGGAAATATTTTATCATAACAGTGGTGCTTATGCTTTCGTGCGTGAGTATGCAGGCTCAAACTGACAACAGAAAAGTCAGGAATATAGGTATTGGTATAAACCGGCATGCAACAGATTCTACACTCTACAGTAGCGGCAATCTTGCTGTCTTTGGAGCTGTGGACACGCTGCGTGGTGTGCAGGCTGGTGCGCTTTCGGCTATTGTGCGCAACCAGATGCGTGGCGTCAACATAGCTGGTGTGGTCAATGTGGCTGGAGGAGATATGCGTGGCGTGCAGTTGTCGGGGGTGACAAATATGGTGCGTGGCGGCAATGGCGCTCAGGTGGCGTTGTTTAATAATGTCTCTGGCTCGGGGTTCCGCGGCATGCAGATGTCTGGACTGTCTAATATCTCTATGGGCATTAAGCGGGGCATGCAGGTTGGCGGCACCAATGTGTGCGCGTCGTACATGCGTGGTCTGCAGATTGGTGGATATAACTATGCCGACACGCTCAGCGGCTCGCAGATTGGACTGGTGAACGTGTGTGTGAGCCATAAGCGTGGCGTGCAGGTGGGACTTATAAATTACAGCCGTGACACCGTTGCCCACAAAATAGGTCTTGTCAATGTCAATCCAAATACGCGTATTGACTTTATGGCTTACGGCGGTAGTGCAACGAAGGGCAATTTTGCCATACGTTTCCGCAACCGCAGCACATATAATATATTAGGTGTGGGAACACACTATTTCGGACTTGACAAGCATTTCTCGGGCGCGTTGTTTTATCGTGTTGGCCAGTATTTCAATGTTTCTCCGCGTTTCTCGCTCAGCGGCGACTTGGGATTTTATCACATAGAGTCGTTTGAGGAGAATTCTGGCAACAAGCCTGAGCGTCTTTTCTCCTTGCAGGCGCGACTCAATGCCGACCTCATGCTTGGCAACTGTGCAAGTGTCTTTGCGTCGGTAGGCTACGGCGACACGCGCCATTACAGTCATGCCCGCAGATACCGTCAGCGTGCAATACTTGAGGCAGGTCTTGCTTGGCGTCTTTCACGCAACCATCACTATGCTGATGTTCTGCAAGATTTCAACGCTCTTGCTGGTGACGACACAGACACGTTGTCTGTTTTTGCTTTTGACGACCCGTCACGGCAGAAGAAACACCCGTGGCGGGCGGCACTTGAGGCGTTTGGCATAAATGTGGGTGTGCAGTGCTTCGACAGATATGTGATGAATGCAGACTTTGCCCAAATATCGTGGAGCAGTATAAAGCATAATATCAAGACGGGGTTTGTTTGGGACAACGACCAGTTCTCGACAAACCTCTTTGCACATCCTTATCATGGCGGACTCTACTTTAACTCGGCACGCTCGCATGGCATGTCGTTCTGGGAGTCGGTGCCTTATTCTTTCTGCGGAAGCTTGATGTGGGAGGGCACATGCGAGATAGAGCCGCCTGCCATCAACGACCTTATGGCTACTACATTCGGCGGTGTGTGTATCGGTGAGGTGACCAACCGTGTGAGCAATTTGGTGTTTGATGACCGTCTGCGCGGATTGCCACGTTTCATGCGTGAGCTTCTTGGCACCATCATATGTCCGATAAAGGGGCTCAACCGCATCTTATATGGTGATGCCTGGCGTGTGCGTGGCAGCTACTACAAGTATCATGACTACAATCGCATTCCTGTGGTTTTCGCAGCGTCTGTAGGCTATCGCTATCTTGCAGACAATGGTGCCCTGTTCCGTGGCGAGGGCAATCCTTACGTGTTGTTCAATCTTGCCTATGGCGACCCTTTCGACAGCGAGCAGTCAAAGCCATACGACTACTTCACGGCCGACCTGCAGTTTGGCTTGAGCTCTAATCAACCTCTCATCACAGGTGTGCATCTTCTTGGAAGATTGTGGAGCACGCCGGTTGCCTTGTCGCATGGGGCAGACATGATTTTCGGTGTGTTCCAACACTTTAATTATTACGACTCTGAACCGGTTAAGGATGGTACGAGCCTTGTGCCTTACCGTATATCGGAGGCGGCATCGGTAGGACCGGGTTTTATATGCCGTTTCCCGAAGGTAGGCAATCTTACAAAGCTTGAACAGCGTGTTTTTTTGGATGGCATTATTCTTGGAGGAAGCTTGACCGACTATTATCACGTTATCGACCGTGACTACAACATGGGCAGCGGGTACAGTGTGAAGGCAAGCAGTCTTATGGAGTTCGGACATGTAGGAAGCCTGTTCTTCGGGGCCGAC
>CALBYK010000271.1 GCA_937889855.1 uncultured Prevotella sp. | reverse complement strand
TGCGTGCGTATGAGCCGGTCCATCCGAATGCTCCGATGCGTAATCCCTTAATCGGCATTACCCATAAGCCTCCGATGATATCCTTGCGTTGGTCGACATCCTTCTGGTTCGTGCCCTGGCCATTGAACACACCAACCTGATAGTGCACGAGGTTGCGTCCGCTGGCGTTCTTGATGATGTCGCCTTGTACCTGCACGCCGATGTCGCGTCCGTTGCTGGCATGCTCGCCTACACGGTCGCTGAATCCGGCAAGCTTTGACACGTTCTGCGAATAGCCCATGAATCCCTGTGTGACGGGGTGCATTGGGTTCTCGAACGTGAACGGCCGTTTGAACTGACCCGCCTTTACCTTGAACGCACCATACTTCTGCCATTCGGCAAACGCGTCAACCATGCGTGGCGAAGAGCCGAGGTCGGAAGTGTTGCCGTTGGCCTGAAGCTGCACCTTCCAGTAGAAGTCGTGCATAAGCCGTCCTTCGAGTGCCATACGAACCATGCGTATGTTGAAGGAGTTGCTTTCCTTTGTGTCCTGGTCGCTGCACTGGAACTGTGACATGACGTAGCCGCTGAACTTTATGTCGCTTACGACAGATATCTGTGGCTTCTTGTCCTGTGCCGATGCCCCAATGGCGGCGAGGGCGGCGAGTGAGAGAGTTAAAAGTTGTTTTTTCATAAATGGAGTCCCCATTCACAGCCATTATAAACGGCTCTTCCCCTCCATATTGTGGAGGGAATATGCCATAATGATGAGAGTTTCGTTGGGTTTTTTGCTATTTAGTTGATAACTGGTGATTTCTCTTCAAGCAGCACTACGTTCTCCACATGCGGTGTGTGAGGGAACATGTCGACAGGTTGCACCTCCTTAACTGCGTAAGCCACGTCAAGTGCCTGCAGGTCGCGTGCCTGTGTTGACGGGTTGCAGCTCACATATACAATGCGCTTCGGATGTGCGCGGAGAATGGTTTCTATCACATCGGGGTGCATGCCGGCACGTGGCGGGTCGGTGATGATTACGTCAGGCCGTCCATGCTTGGCGATGAACTCGTCATTGAGGATGTCCTTCATGTCGCCGGCGTAGAACTTGGTGTTGCTTATCCCGTTAACGTCAGAGTTGACCTTTGCGTCCTCAATGGCCTCGGGCACATATTCTATGCCAATGACCTCACGTGCCTTGCGTGCTACGAAATTGGCGATTGTGCCGGTGCCGGTGTAGAGGTCGTATACGAGTTCGTTGCCCGTTAGCTGTGCAAACTCGCGTGCCACAGAGTAGAGATGGTAGGCCTGCTCGGTGTTTGTCTGGTAGAAACTCTTCGGTCCCACCTTGAAGCGCAAGTTCTCCATGGTCTCGTATATATGGTCGTTGCCCTTGAACACAGAGAGGTCGAGGTCGCCGAAGGTGTCGTTGCACTTCTGGTTGTTGACATACATGAGCGACGTTATCTCAGGGAACTTGTCGGCAATGTGCTGCAGCAGCCCCATGGCACGCTGCTCGTCACCCTCCTCGTCGTAGTGGAACTGTATGAGCACCATCCACTCTCCGGTGTTGGAGTTGCGTATCATGATGTCGCGCAGGAGTCCGTGTTGTTGGCGGAGGTCGAAGAAGGTCATGCCTGTCTCGAACGCGTAGTCGCGTATGGCATTGCGTATCTTGTTGTGGAGGTCGTCCATGAGCCAGCATTTCTCAATAGGCAGAATCTTGTCGAAAGCGCCGGTGATGTGGAATCCTATGCCGTTCATGTTGTCGAACGTTGTGCCTTCTGCTATCTGTTCACGTGTGAGCCAGCGCTTGTTGCAGCATCCGAACTCAAGCTTGTTGCGGTATTCCTTTATATGTACAGAGCCCATTATGGGACGGAACTCGGGCAACTCTATTTTCCCGATGCGTGTAAGCTGGTCGTGCACCTGCTTCTGCTTTGCCTTGAGCTGCTCCTCATAAGGAAGATTCTGCCACTTGCACCCGCCGCATATGCCGAAGTGCTGGCACATTGGCTCCTGGCGCACGTCGCTCTTCTTTATGAAGCGTATGACTTCTGCCTCGCAATAATGGTGTTTCTTCTTGCGCACTTGCAAGTCGACAACGTCGCCTGGCACGGCAAATGGTACGAATACTACCATGTCTTTGACGCGTGCCAACGACTTGCCTTCTGCTGCCACGTCTTCAATGGTGACGTTTTCAAGTATTGGAAGTGGTTTCTTTTTTCTTGACATAAAGTGTTTTAGTTCTATTTCAAATTGCAAAATTATGCAATTTTATTGATATAGAACACTTTAAACGGAAGAAAAGTGAAAAATAGAATTTTTTTTTGCGCAAATTAATCTTTATATTAGCCAGGAGGGTATGTAAAAAAATAGGGTATGGCGTTTTCTGCCATACCCTATTGATGATAGCGGTTTACGATATACCGTTTATTTGGATTGTGTATTGTTTAGAACACTACCTTGATGCTCTGCTTGCCAACCTTAACGATGTAGTTGCCGTGGTTTGTCGTCGGGATGTTTACAACTTCGGCGCGGCTGTTGTCGGATGCGACAACTGTGCCGTCTACATTATAAACAAATACCTGAGCCTTCTCTGGGTTGTTGACAACGATGTTGCCACCCTCAACGCTTACGGTTGCTCCAGACACGCTAACTCCTGTCTTTGAGATGCCTACTGGAACATCGGCAACGCCAACATACTGCATCGGAGAGAATGCGCTTTCAAGGAACTGTGCGCCAGAGAACTGGTCGCCCTCGGTTCCCACTCTTATAGATGTGGCACGCTGGTAGATATCGGCCTTGTCTGCCTTCTCAGGAAGCGAAACGGTTACGGTTGTCTGTGCCTCGTCAGTAGGCTTCAACCAGCGCTTGTATACGCATGGATCAAGGAATGTATCGCCTGCCTTGTAGTTCTGGGTGATCTTCACCTTCTGCAGATAGAGGTTGGTAGGACACCATGTGGCATATATGCCTACAATAGAGCGGTCGGTGCCTGACGTGAAGTCAACGTCATAGTTCTTCCAGTCAGCGTCAGGATAGTTGTCTTCAGCCGCTCCTGGATAGACAAGCTCCTTCTGCTCATAGTCCTTCTTCTCGTCGTTGTATGTGAAGAGGGCTACGGCAGCACGTGCGTATGCGTCATACGACTCTGAGTATTCGGCGCAAGCACGGAGGCTAACCTTGAACTTGCCGTTATCCTTGGAGAGGTCCATCTCAGGCGAGATGAGTCCGGCATCGCTCTTACCCTCAGTTGTCCAGAAACCGTCAACAGTGAGAGCGTCCTTGTAGATGGCATAGTGTCTAAGCTCCCATCCTCCCTGTCCTGCATAGTTGGGGAGG
>CALBYK010000270.1 GCA_937889855.1 uncultured Prevotella sp. | reverse complement strand
CGAAGGCGTCACAAAGATTTCCGCCAAAATACTCATCTGCAGCATACGGGCCAAACACATTTATGCCCTCGTCAGCGGTCTTGCACACAGTAGGACCAATGATGGTACGCTCCTCTTCTCCGTCAATGGTGGGATTGAGAGCGAGTACGGCAATGCGAGGATTAGAGAGACGGAAGTCGCGCTTCATTATCTCATTTACCGCACGTATTTTAAGAGTCAAGTTATCCTCTGTTATTTGAGATGGCACGTCCTTAAGAGCAAGTCCGTCCGTGACAAGGGCTATGCGCATAGACTCGTTTATCATCATCTTAACGCCCTTCTGTCCGTCACCTATGCTTGTTTCCGAATAAGACTTCAGATTCTTGTAGGCATAGTTTGTGTCTGACATGTTTGCTGAGTCAACCGGACACGCCACCAGGACATCGAACAACTGACTGCGAAAATCGGTCATAGCTCGGTCAAGAGCCTTCAAGGCTGCCTCACCCGATTCTTTTGTAGGAACACCAAGATCAACTTTCACGTCCTCATCAAAGCAAGCAAGCAAGTTGACACGTCCGTCCTGTACGTCCTCAGCCTTGTTGACAATGCTGAAATTAGCCTGCATGTTCATCGCCTTCCGGTGATAGGCAGCGATTTTTGGCGAGCCATATATAATTGGAGTGCACAGTTCAAGCATCTCCGGCTCGGCAAATGTTTTAAAAATAAGTTCGTATCCGATACCATTCGTATCGCCATGCGTTATTGCAACGCGAATTTTTCTGTCTTCCATTTATGTCTTATATATCTGTTTATTCTTTACTTTACAGTGTGCAATACGGCGTCAAGAAGCATAACAAGATTGCGCTTTCTCTGTCCCGGCGCATACACAAAGCCTTCTACAGTAATTGGCGTATGCGGATTCAATCCCCAAATAGTGCGTGCCACAAGCGGACCCCCCATTGCATCTCCTTTCATCTCCCATAACCCCCGCCAGTAATGTTCCGCAAAAGTGTATTTACAACTATATGTAGCACTGCAAGCGTCACGGACGGTGGCCATGTACATAGAATCTGTCTCGCCTTTTATGTTCAAGCGCATCACACTGTCGCGCCTGCTGAAGTCGTGGCTGTAGACGCATATGTTGAGCATTGCCGTGGGCGAGTTGTTGGATATCCATATGAAATTCTTGCCACGCTTGCACGACGTCATGCCATGGGGGATGAGCATATCAAAGCCGAACATGCGCCTCACCTCTGCCTCCATTTTCGGATTGTGCTTGCGCCGAATGTCGGCAATGGCTGTACGCATCTCCTGATAGTATAGCCTGTCAATGATTTTTCCAGAGAAGCCGCCTAGAAAGTCATTGCCGACCTCCTCGCGCAACGCCGATACAGATGGAGCACAGAGCGTGAGTATTATCTGTGGAGTGGCATACACATCGTGCCTTGCCGCAAGACTAACCCCATCATGTTTCTTCGGGTCAATGTCAACAATGACAAGCGCACGCGCATAACGCAACACTCCGTCAAACACATTCTGCGGACTGACCGAGGCCTCACTCACGTCAAACATCGGCTCACTCTGTGGAAGTCCGTCAACATCTACACTCATCGCCTTGAAGACAAGGCTGTCCACATCGCCAACGACTGTCACCTCAAAAGGCCTGCCTCCGCTTCGCGGCTGCATTCCGTTACGCCTGTCGCACGACGCAAAAAGCAATGCGGCAAACACCGCAACGACAAAAGTAGAAAATTTCATAGTTCCACTGTAGGTGTCGAGATCCTGTTTTTTCATGTGCCGAGCAGGAGTTCTACTCCTGCTATTTTTAGCGGCTGCTTGACACATCACTTTTCCTGCTCGTGCCGTTGCTCCTCTATTGTTTTTGCAGTGGAAAGCAGTCCACATGCAGCAAATATATCCTGTCCGCGGCTTGCACGTATTGTGGTTATGATGCCGTGGTTGTTGAGATAGTCGCGGAACGACTCCATCTTCTCCTCGCTGCATCCCTCAAGGTCAACATTCGGTATCTTGTGGAAACGTATCAGGTTGAAACGGCAGAAGAGTCCTTTGGTGAGCTTCACTATCTCACGGGCATGTGTCATCGAGTCGTTCACTCCCCGGAACATTATATATTCGAATGAGAGGCGACGCTGATGCGAGAAGTCATACTCATGCATGAGGTCAATAATCTCCGTTATTGACATTCCGCGTTCTGCCGGCATAAGCATGGCACGCTGCTCGGGTATAGGCGAGTGCATGCTGATAGCCACGTGGCACTCGCTCTCGTCAAGAAATCTCTTCAACTTATTCTTAACCCCTACACTACTCACGGTGATGCGCTTTGGACTCCATGCGTAGCCATAGTCAGAAGTGAGCACCTTGGTCGCATTGAGCACATTGTCGAGATTATCCATCGGCTCGCCCTGTCCCATGAACACTATGTTTGTCAGTTTATCGCGTTCGGGCAGCGAATATATCTGATTCAGTATGTCGGCAGTGGTGAGATAGCCCTCAAAGCCCTGTTTGCCTGTCTGGCAGAACATGCAGTTCATCTTGCAGCCAACCTCTGACGACACGCAGAGGGTGGCACGGTCGTGGTCGGGTATGTACACAGTCTCTACATACTTGCCGGAAGCCGTTGGAAAAAGATACTTGATGGTGCCGTCCTTCGATTTTTGGCACTCTATATGAGGCATGCATCCAACAGTATATTCCGCAGCGAGTTTCTCACGATTCGCCTTTGATATGTTGGTCATCTCCTCTATGGAGGTGACATGTTGGGCGTATAGCCACTTTGCAATTTGGGCACCTGTAAAAGCCGGCATGCCAAGCGACTTTGCCACCTCCTTCAGCTCATAGAGCGAGAGGCCGAGCAATGGTTTCTTATTTTCTGTCATAATGTAAATGCTGTTATGCTTGCAAAGTTACTGAAAGTATCGCACATATACTCTTTTTGACACAACTTTTTAAATGTAAGACCGCCTGTTATACCCAATAAACCATGCGCTTTTTACATGCGAGAGCTGAAACAACCTTGCTTAGCGAGCCCCACTCACGACCTTGCAGCCTATTTCCAAATTGTTTTCCTGTACATTGTCTGTCATGTAAGCCGACCGATAGTCCTTACCTTTAACACGCAGCAAGACACCTTCTGCCTCAACCTTGCGCACGTTACGGAAATACATTCCCCAACATGGGAAAACGGGCCATTCGCTTGTCGGATGTGTCTTGAACCAGCCGGGCAACTCGGGATCATCAATGCCGTCAAACTCCAAATCGCAGTGACGTAACTCAACATTGTCCGTAGAAGCTATTCCCCAACTTTTCACCGACAAAGCCA
>CALBYK010000269.1 GCA_937889855.1 uncultured Prevotella sp. | reverse complement strand
TCACAATCTCCGTGACGATGGAGTCGTTGTAGAGAATGGCGTTGTCGTAGTCGGCAAGCGTCTGCCGCTCACGCGCGTTGAGGTTGGGCTTGAGCTCGCGATAGTCGTCGCCGGTGAAGCGCTTGCGGTCCTTGGGCGACCGCTGACGGTACTGCACGTGCTGACCAAGCAGGTGGAAGATGATGAGATTGTTGTCGCGGTTCTGGTTCTGCAGTTTCTCATAGTCGCGGAGCAAGTCCTCGTCAAACTCGTGCAGGCTGGTGTTGCGCGAGTCGAACTGTGCCGCCGACAGCTTGGGGTTGTTGAGGAAGAAGCCTCCGCTGAAGTCGTACACCGCCTCCTTTGCCTTGGGCAGAAACTGGTTGGTGATGAACGTCACATGATATCCAGCCTTGCGGAACAACTCCGGGAAGAGCGGATAGTCGCACCACTCGCCCTTGTCGCCAACGGTATAAAGCGAGAAGAGATGCTTGAAGACAAAGCTTGTGAGGTTCCACGGACTCACCACGTCGGTGTACTTCACAAGGCGTCCCTGCTTCTCAAGCTTTATCTGGCGCGGTGTTGTGGGCATCACGTATCCATACTGTGCCGAATGGTGGCGGTTGTAACTCTCGCCTATGATCAGCACTATGTTCGGCGAGCGGAAGGAACACGAGTCTACGCGCACCTTGTCGGCAGTGGCTATAAGGCGATCTATCTGCTTGGCGGTAAGCGTGTTGGCATAGATGCTGAAGACAAGGCGATAGATAGGCTGGTACAAAACGGCATGGCGTTGCTCGGTGAGCGTATGCTCCACCTCGCCTATCGTCCTGCCAGACATCAGCTTGACGGTGGCCGCCTTATTGTGCGCGCTTGTGCACACCGACACGACAAGCAGCAGGAGCACCACAGCATCCATCAGCGGACGTGTTCCGCGCAACATATACTTGGAACGCACTAAGACAGAGCGCACAAACCGGCACCAGTTCTTGGGTACAAAATGCGGGAAGCGCAGACGCAAAGCTATAAGGACGTGGACAATCAGCAGCAGGAGCACCCATCCCACACTGCTAAGCAATATGTCGGGCGACACGCAGGAACGTATGAACTCGCCTGCCTCACGGGAGTCGGTCTCGCCGACAAGAAGCAGCATCGTCGGCGTGAGCGTCGACTGGAACTTGACGAAGCAGTAGACATCAACAACTGACGAGGCGTAAAGCACGAAATAGAACAGCCCCCTTACCCACGACATCACCCTGCGCGGCAAAACTGCCAGCACGGCAGCGAGCACGTAGACGTCGAGGAACAGCTCTAAGTACAGATTGTCGTACAGCTTGGCTCCACGCGCATTGGGCAGCGTCGCCCACGCGCATATGCAGCCAAGCAGGTACATCATGACGAAAAATGTTGTGTTACGGCGCAACGGTGCCGTAACACAACTTAAGAATCGGCGTATTAATCGGATATGTCTCATCGTTATGGAAAGATGTGATTTGTTTGCTACGGCAAATTTACACATCTTTTTTCACTTATTTTAATTATGCCGTTCCAAACTTTCCAATAAGGCGAAAAAACCTTACTTTTTCACTCCCATATTCCATAGCGTGAAGCTCAGCATGTCGGCCTGTTCCTCCAGACGCTTTGCCAACGGCTTGCCTCCACCGTGCCCGGCTTTCGTCCCGATGCTGATGAGCACAGGCGCCTTGCCAGCCTGACATTCCTGCAGACGGGCGGCAAACTTGAAGGAGTGGGCGGGGACAACACGGTCGTCGTGGTCGGCTGTGGTGACGAGCGTGGCGGGATAGCTTGTGCCTGGTTTCAGGGCATGTAGCGGCGAGTAGCGTCTGAGATACTCAAACATCTCGGGCGAGTCGTCTGACGTGCCATAGTCGGGAGCCCAGTTCCAGCCTATCGTGAACTTGTGGTAGCGTAGCATGTCCATCACCCCCACAGCAGGAAGACACACGCGGAAGAGGTCGGGGCGCTGTGTCATGCACGCTCCGACAAGCAGTCCGCCGTTGCTGCCGCCCTGAATGGCAAGATAGCCGGACGACGTGTAGCGCTGGGCAATAAGGTATTCGGCAGCCGATATGAAGTCGTCAAACACGTTCTGCTTCTGCATCTTCGTACCGGCAAGGTGCCAGTCCTCGCCATACTCGCCTCCACCACGCAGCACGGCATACACGTATATGCCCCCACGCTCCATGAAGGGAATCATGCTTGAGAGGAACTGCGGCTCGTAGGTCACGTTGAACCCGCCGTAGCCATAAAGCAGCAATGGGTTCTTGCCGTTAAGCTTGATGCCCTTGCGGTAGGTTATGAAGAGCGGCGCCCGCGTGCCGTCACGGCTGGTGTAGAACTTCATCTCCGTCGTGTAGTCGCTCTGCCGGAACGGCATCCGTGGGGCAGCCCATACGGTGCTCTTGCCGCTTGCCAGGTCATACTGGTAGACGGTTGGCGGGACGGTGTACGACGTGAACGAGTAGAACACTTCCTTCTCTCCCCTGCGGCCACGGACATACGCCGAACCAAACGTAGGGAGCTTTATCTCCGCCTGGCGCTTGCCGTCGGTGGTGTAGACATACAGCTGCGTGCAGTTGTCCTTTGCATATTGCAGAATCATGCTCTCGTCCGCGAACGTCACGTCCGCAAGCACGCTCTCCTGCTGCGGCACCACCTCACGCCACTCGCTGTAGCCCGGATTGTCGAGATCGGCAAGCATGAGGCGGTATCTTGGCGCTCCGGCATTGGTGAGAATGTAAGCATGCCGTCCTACGGTCTGCACCACATTATATATATAGCGTGGGTCGGAGCACATCTGTATGAACTGGGAGCCGGTGGTGCGCAAGATCGGAAGAGCGTCGTGTAGGGAA
>CALBYK010000268.1 GCA_937889855.1 uncultured Prevotella sp. | reverse complement strand
GTACTCGTAGTCGTATATATTTAAGTCTTTCCTAAAACCAATGTAGAATACGCGGTCGCGGTCTTCGGGTACATCGTAGTCGTTGGCGTTAAGCATTTTCAGGTTTACGTCATATCCAGCCTCATCAAAGAGTCGCATGAATCCCTTTACGGCATCCGAGTGTCGTTTTGCCAGCATCCCCGACACATTCTCGGCTACGAAAAATAGTGGTTGTGTGTTGCGCAGTATTCTTATGTATTCGTAGAACAACTGTCCACGGGCATCTTCAATACCCTTCAGCGATCCTGCCTCACTCCACGACTGGCATGGAGGACCACCAATTATTCCGCATACATTTTTTGGGAAAACGTCGGACGGAATGTTGCGAATGTCTCCTTCTATGAGTGTGGTGTCGGGAAAGTTGGCGCGGAATGTGGGGCAGATCTTCTTGTCGAACTCGTTGGCGACAACTGTATGAAATCCGGCATTGTGAAAACCCTTGTCAAGACCTCCTGCACCTGAGAATAAACTTATGAGATTCATATTTATACTATGTGGAATTTTATCAATTTTGCATTATAATGTTTAATGGGGTTGTCGGGATTTTTTATTTTTACATTTATAATAGATAAATTATCATGTGTTTTAGTAAGTTTTACAAGCTCATCGTTATTTGTAAAACTTTCCCATTTTGCATCATTGATGATGCACATAAAGTTGAATTTTGCATCGTCAACAGGTGTGTAGATGTATCTAAACTCCTTCATAGGATTCTCTTTTCCCCACATTCCCCTAACTCTGAGGTATGTAATGCCTAATGGGTCAACTTTGTTTATGTGTCCCAGTTCCTTTGTTTCTTCATTCTCAATGCCAGGTGTGCTTATTACGGAGTCTCTTATTCTATCACGGATTTTTGAGTACACTTCGTCTGAGGCACAATAATCTCTTCCATACACCATGCAAAGACTTTTGAGACTTTTATTTTTGACAACGCCCACGGCATAAATGATGTCTTTCTCTGTCCACTCTTCCGCTTCACGGCAAGCTGTGTTAATTAGTGGATTAGTGCTTTTAAGCGTGTGTTTAGGGTAACTGCTGTTTAAGGCGAGAGATGCCCCCTTTGTCTCAATCTTCTTTACTTCTATAGCGTCGCCACCCTTTAGCATCAAGTCTGGTGGGTTTGAGTTGTTGCCAGAATATGAGAAAGCCTCCTCCCATTTATCCATTCTCTCGTTTTCAGAGAGCCCGAAAGAATCAGAGAAAAGATCTTTTATGTAATCTTCCAGGGCTGTTCCCATGTCGTTTGCACGATTATGTCCTGCTTGTGGGGAATCCAAACTTAATGTGGTTCCTTCAACCAGTTTAACTATTGCAGTTATTATATTATATACCATATAATGCTATATTTTGATTTGTTAAGAACGCAAAAATACTCAATTTATTTGGGTCTCACAATATTCTTTAAGCAATAATTTAAAAAATGTGATGATTTATATGGTTGCCGATTTTTGGTGTCTCGTAAGAAATATCTCGACGTGGAACAGAAAATGAGTAACAAGGACAAAGTGACGGAGATAATGTAGGGATATTACAACAAGTTTTCGTACATTTGCAAGTGGAAATATTAAACTGAGCAGTATGGCACTGAAACTTAATCACATTCATCACGTGGCGGTAATCTGTTCCGACTACGTGCGGTCGAAGCATTTCTATACAGATGTGCTTGGTCTGGAGATGAAGAGCGAGCACTACCGCAAGGAGCGCGACTCGTGGAAAGCCGACCTTTGGCTTGGCAATACTTATGTGGTGGAGCTGTTCTCCTTTCCCAAACTACCGGCACGCCTGTCTTATCCAGAGGCAGCCGGACTGCGTCACCTCGCCTTTGAGGTGGACGATATAGAAGAGGCAGTAGCTGAACTTGACCGCAAGGAAGTGTCGCATGAACCGGTGCGCACCGACGAGTATACGGGCAAGCGGTTTGTGTTCTTCAGCGACCCCGACGGTTTGCCCGTGGAGCTGTATGAACGGTAGTCTTGTAGGCTATGCTTATGATAGCTGTGGAATGAGTTATTTAGTTCACTTCAGTCTCCTTATGTCTAATATATCAATGACCTTGCCTTCAACCCTTATTATGCCTTGTCTCGACAAGTAGGCAAGACATCTTAGTAGCGAGAACTTCTGAATGCCGAAACTGTCGGCAATGCGCTGGCGCGACAGGCTGAGCGTGAGGTGAAGACTATGTTGCGCTGTTACCTCCGAGCGCAGAAAACAGATGATTTTCTCGTGTGCCGTCATAAGCGACAGAAAACTTATTCTCTCTGCGAGAAACGTGGCAATGTCCGAAAGCACACGGATGAAGTTACGGCGTATTGTGGCGTTTCTCTCAACTAAATTGTCAAGTGTGTCGGTTGACAGGCGCAGGATTGTTGTCCGCTCTGACGGCGTTATCTCAACAGGCAGCCTTTTGTCTGTCGAAAAAATGTAGCAAGGTGCGATGATGTCGCCACGTTTCTCTTTT
>CALBYK010000267.1 GCA_937889855.1 uncultured Prevotella sp. | reverse complement strand
AAAGGCACTGGCTCGATAGTGGAGCGCAACAGCAAGACGCTGAAGGGCGACTTCTTCTATTCTGCCACATACTTCCCGGAGGACTCGCTCATCATACGTTCGGCACTGCCTTATACGAGCGACCTGTCAAAGTCGCTCCAGGCCGACCAGCACTATATATGGTTTGCCCTGGGCGCAATATTCCTGCTGACGGTAATTCTCTACCGCTTTACATGGCGTCTTGACGAGAACATCCAGCGGTTGCGCACCTTCGCCTCGCGTGCCGACCACGGCGAGTCGCTCGACACAGAGGACCTTATAGGCTTCCCTGCCGACGAGCTTGGCGAGATAGCCGAGCGTATAATAAAGATATACAAGCGTCTGCAGACCACGCGCCGCGAGCAGGATGTACTCAAGCGCCAGCTCACGCAGAACATTGCCCATGAGCTGAAGACACCTGTGGCAAGTATACAGGGCTATCTTGAAACAATCCTTGAAAATCCTAACATCAACGACGAGATGAGATGGCAGTTTCTCAGCCGTTGCTATGCTCAGAGTCAGCGCCTCACGTCTTTGCTTCAGGACATATCCACGTTGAACCGCATGGATGACGCTCCGGATATGATGAGCGACGATGACGTGAATATTTCTGAGATAGTGGGCAACATACAGAAAGAGACTGCCTTGCAGCTGCAGGACAAAAAGATGGAGTTTGTCAACCTCTTGCCTGAAGGCATTGTGGTGAAGGGCAACCACAGTCTGCTCTACAGTGTGTTCCGCAATCTCACCGACAACGCCATTGCTTATGCCGGCATCGGCACCACCATCACCCTTAAGGCATCGCGTATAGAGGATGCGGTGGATGATGACGAGCCTAACTGGAAATTCACGTTCAGTGACAATGGGGTGGGGGTTCCGGCTGAGCACCTTCCACGGCTCTTCGAGCGTTTCTACCGTGTCGACAAGGGACGCTCGCGCAAGATGGGAGGCACCGGTCTCGGGCTTGCCATTGTAAAAAATGCCGTGCTGCTGCACAGAGGAACTATAAGCGTGCACAACAATGAAGGTGGTGGACTGAGGTTTGAGTTCACTTTATAATGGTAGAAGTAAAGAAGTGGGTAAATCAATACTTGCTCATAGGCTATGAAATATAGTAGTCACTTTATGTCTTGTATGGAGCCCCAAGACACAGTATTTACACGATGTTGGCAATTGTCGGCAGATTTGCTGACAATTGCCAACCGGTCTGCCTACAATTGCCGGCAATCGGCTAAAGTGTCTGTTCTTAATATGCAAGCGTCACGCTTACATTTGGTAGGTTTTCTTTCCTTTCTTTATGACAATGCCTTTATATGTATGGTTCACTTTCTGTCCCAACACATTGTATAATGTGCCATCATTGTCATTATCTGTCTCGACATCCTTTATGTATGTTGTGCCATATTCCTTGAAAACACCTTCAATGTTGTCAAAGTTGTGGCTGTACCATCTTTTCACATAATTGGTCTCGACCGTGATGTCCTGCTCCAATGGGACAGGGTTGTTGTTCCACTTGTCGTATTCGCGCTGCCATGCGCCCGATTCAATGAAAGCGTTGGCGTAACTGTCAATCCGCTCGTTTACCGCCTCCTTGGAGAGAATGCCCTTGTTTACAAACTTGCGCCATCGGTTTGCCACGGCGTCTGCATATCCGTTGACATCGTTGTCCCACAGTCGCTTGTACGGGCGCACAGCCAATATGGTGCTGTTTTGGGCATTATAGTCGTAGTGCCTGCCGTCCCAGTAGCCTCCAAGCGAGGCGTCGAGGTCCCAGGGTGTAATCATAATCCGTTTGCCCTTGTTCTTGTCAACAATGCTGAGGAACGTGTTCTTCATGGCGTTGTCGGTGAGTCCCTGCGAGATGACGAACACGTGATAGTCGGTGAAGTTCTTGATGTAGAGGTTGTCGTCAAGGCCGTCGGCAAACTCCGTGTCGGTTGTTTTGGCGCAAAAGTCGATGAAGTCCTTAAGCGGCATGTAGGCCTCCTCGCAAGGATAGTCGTCGGGATAGTCGAGTTCCCAAGCGTTCCATATGGTGTTGTTCATGTCCTGCTCATCGTATCCTTTGAGGAAAGCCGAGTCGTCCCATGAGGCGCATTTGTACACCACACCCTTTATCGTCACGCTGTTGTCGTCGTTTTCCTTGGCTTTCTTTACACCGAGCAGCTTGCGGTTTACCTTGTCGGTGAAGCAATAGAGGCCATGGTACTCACCGTTGATGAACAGTTCCACAAAGTAGCCCATTGTGCCGTTGCGGTTGGCGTTGTCTGTGTTGTACGGTGTCTGCGACATGGCGTTCCATATGTCGAAGTTCAGACGGTTGCGCATGCGTATGCGGTCAACCGCCATAGCATCAAGAATCCACGCGTCATCCTCGCGTATCCCGAACATGCTGGCATCCAGACTCTTGCCCTTCTCGTTGAGCAGCTTTACGGCAAACGACTTCTTGTCGTATCCTGATGACGATGCACCCCGGTATTTCACCTTACAGTTGAACGTTACAGACTCCTCACCGTTTGTGCGTTTTTGCGGGTCGGTTACCTCTATCGTGGCGGGAGTGTATTCGGGTTTGTTTACTTTATCAATCTCGACAGTGATGTTGACGAGTGGTAGTGATTTCTCGTTGAGGCTACTCTTGATGGTTTCGTAGTCGTTGGTATTTGCCATGCAGGCGGCTATGCTGCAGAATAGCATGGCGAGGATGGTAACTGATTTTCTCATAGTTTTGTGTTTATTTTTCACTTGTTGTCTGCAAAGTTAGTAGTTTTCTCGAAATACAAACTGATAGATTGTCTTAAATTTCCGTGGTAATGTCGAAAATCGTAAAATGATGAATAAAAGTTGTTAAATGTTATTCTTTTATACGTAATATTAATTGTAATGTGAGTAACTTTGCATTCAGAAAACTTAATGTAAAAAATTAGTTTTCTGAAAAATAGATAACTTGTTATAGATAGTAAAGTGAGCGACGACAATATTAGGCTGCTATTATTGAACTATATGTATAATACATTATGTCCATAATGTATGGACATAATTATGCCTTTATTTGACGTTGATGTGGAAAAATTAATATCAGTAATTAAAATAGGTATGAAGAAAACAAAAATCTTATTGGTTGCA
>CALBYK010000266.1 GCA_937889855.1 uncultured Prevotella sp. | reverse complement strand
GCGGCTTGCACACGCCGAGTTTGACATCCCGATGTGGATATGGTGCTCGCGCAATTACATTCGCCGCAGGCCGGAGATATTCCGTGAGGTGGTCAATTCGCGCAACAGGCGCTACATGACCGACGCGCTGCCGCACCTGCTGCTGTATCTCGCCGGGATAAAATGTCCTTATTACCGCGACTCGCTCAACCTGCTGTCGCCCGACTACAACGAGTCACGGCCGCGTATCCTTAAGAATACTGCCGACTACGACAAGCTCTGAGATGCGTCACCGCACCCGAGGACCTCAGTGTTTCCCTATACCGGTATCTCAGTGCATTCATATCATAATATCTCAATATTTTCATATTTCAATATTACATGGACAAGCCATTACTGTCACGCAACGAATGTTCCGCCCTACGCGGACTCGCCATAATAGGAATCTTCCTACACAACTATTGCCATTGGCTCGGCTTTGCCGTGAAGGAGAACGAATACACGTTCACTCTTTCAAAGAGCAGCCAGCTCATACAGGCCATAATGTCACCCGACTTGAACCTTCCGGTACATCTCATATCCTTCTTCGGACACTATGGTGTGCCAGTGTTCCTTTTTCTCTCGGCATACGGCCTCGTTATGAAGTATGAGAACCGTGGCGACCGTAAGCCGTCTGCCCACCAGACAGCTCTGCTGCCTTTTCTCAGACACCACTATGTGAAGCTGTTCAAAATGATGATTGTGGGCTTTGTGGTGTTCACCATGGTTGACGCCATGACACCGGGGCCCCACAAGTATCAGGTCGTGGACATACTTGGCCAGATGCTCATGTTCAACAACGTCATGCCCGACCCCGACCATATCATATGGCCCGGTCCTTACTGGTTTTTCGGTCTGATGATGCAGCTCTACATTGTCTACCGTCTGTTCTTCTGGCGGCGCGGTGACATATTTCCCATTGCTTTCATCATAATATGTTGGGCACTCCAGGCGTTTTGCGACCCCGAGGGCGACACACTCAACCGCATACGCTACAACTTCATGGGCGGTATACTCCCGTTTTGCGCGGGGCTGCTCTATGCACGCCGCGGCAAGGACATGAGCCATGCCTTCTGGGTCACGCAGACAACGGTGTCGGTGGCGCTCGTGTTCTTCTTCAGCTTCAACTACCAGCTGTGGCTTTGGGCCCCGCTGTTTGTGTGCTCCGCCTCGGTGGGGCTCGCCAAGCTCATGCCGCGCAAGGTAAACGAGTGGATTGCATGGGTGGGCACCATATCGGCTGCCCTCTTTGTTCTCCATCCCGTCACGCGCAAGATATTCATACCCATATCACGCCATGGCGATGTGTATACCGGACTGCTGCTGTATATAGTGGCGTCAATAGCCTTGGCATGGTTCTATCATAACTTCAAGCTTCGCAATGAAAATACCAAACATTGAGATAGGCAACATCTCACGCTACCGTGCCGAGCAGATGGGAGCCGCCATGCTCTTTGTCATTCTGTTTCATGTGGCACTCGACCGCGGCGACCCGTTCTACGGATTGCGCCGCTGCGGCAATGTCGGGGTTGATATCTTCCTATTCCTCAGTGGAGTGGGGTTGTGGTTCGCATGGACCAAGACTCCCGATGTGCGCCGCTTCTACAACCGCCGCCTGCTGCGCATACTGCCCACGTGGCTCTTCGTGGCAACGGCTTTCTATCTGCCCGACTTCCTTGGCTCACGCCGCTTCTCAACGAGCATCACCGACCTCATAGGTGACATCACCTTAAACTGGGACTTCTGGCTGCATGATGAGCTGACGTTCTGGTATGTGCCGGCAATAATGGCGCTTTATGTGGCTGCTCCGTGGTACATGCGCCTCATAGAGCGTCATGCCGTCTACCGCTGGCTGCCGCTGCTCATGGTGGTGTGGTGCGTGATGGTGGAGTGGGTGCTCCCCATCCACCGTGCCGTCGGCCATCTTGAGATATTCTGGAGCCGTGTGCCCATATTCTTTATAGGCATCAACTGCGGGCGCTACGTAAAGGAGAACCGGACGGTGGACGGCAGTGCCGTATGGCTGCTGCTGCTCACGTTTACCATGACGTTCGGCACATGCCTCTACCTTGAGCAGGTGCGTCACGGCAACTTCCCGCTCTTTGTGGAGCGCATGCTGTACATCCCGTTCACCGTGTGCACGGTGCTTGTGATGAACCGCATCTTCCGGCGCACGCCCCAGTGGGTCAACGCCTTCTTCCGCTTTGTAGGCGCGTTGAGCCTTGAGGCATATCTCATACATATACACTTTGTGCTTGTGTATGTGCAGCGCTACGACTATGGCTACTGGCCCACGTTCCTGCTGACCGTTGCCATTACGCTGCCTGCGGCGTGGCTGATGCAGAGGGGTGTGGGGCTGGCAACGCGGCTCGTTAAGTCAAAGTAAGTAAAAAAACAACATAAAAAAGAATTTCTATGATAAAGGATATCCTGCGACTGACGCGTCCAAAACAGTGGATAAAGAACTTCTTCGTGTTTGTCCCCATGTTTTTCGGAGGCGAGCTCTTCGATGTACGTTCAATATGGCTTACAACAGCGACGTTCCTTGCCTTCAGCCTTGTAGCGTCGTCGGTCTACTGCTACAACGACATCGTTGACGTCGACGCCGACCGCCGCCATCCTGTGAAGTGCCGCCGTCCGATAGCCTCTGGAGCCATAAGCATACGCATGGGCTACATGCTCATGGCTATGACGCTTGTGCTCGGAGTGGCTGTCATGCTCGTGCTGCCGCCAGAAGTGAAGAGCCAGGTGATGGCGGTGATAATGTTCTATTATGTGCTCAACCTCTCCTATTGCTCCAAACTTAAGCAATATGCCATTCTCGACGTCTGCATCGTGGCGTTCGGCTTCGTGCTGCGCATCCTTGCCGGAGGCTTCGCCTGCGAGCTGGCATTGAGCAACTGGATAGTGATAATGACGTTTCTGCTCACTCTCTTTATGTCGTTTGCCAAGCGCCGTGACGACGTGCTGCGCATGAACGAGACGGGCGAGGCACCGCGCAAGAACACCGTGCGCTACAATCTTACATTCATCAACCAGGCCATCACCATCACTGCCTCTGTGACGCTTGTGTGCTACATAATGTACTGTGTGTCGCCTGAGGTGGTGGAGAGGTTCCAGACACCGTATCTGTACCTGACGTTTGTCTTTGTGCTGCTCGGACTTCTGCGATATATACAGATTGCCGTTGTCGACAAACAGAGCGGTGACCCTACAAAGATAATCCTGCGCGACCACTTCTCGCAGGTCATTGTCGTGGCGTGGATACTCTCCTTCCTTCTGATGATATACGTTCTATAGCCAATTGTTATGAAAAAGAAAATATACTTCTTCGATTTTGACGGCACGCTCACCTCTGCCGACACGCTGCTGGCATTCATACGCTACGCTTGCGGCACGAGACGCTTCCTCCTCGGATTCGCGCTGTTCAGCCCGCTGCTCGTGCTGATGAAGCTCCGCCTTTATCCCAACTACCGTGCCAAGGAGCGGCTGTTCGCCTGGTTCTTCAGGGGTATGAAGATTGACGACTTTGACGATGTGTGCACACGCTTTGCGCACCATAGCCAGCGTCTGTTCCGTCTGCGCGCCCTTGACAAGCTGCGCGAGGCGTTTCACTACGGCGAGACGGTGTGTGTGGTGAGCGCGAGTATAGACAATTGGGTGCGTCCGTTCTTCGACAACCTCGTCAAGGGAAGCCGCTCGGAGTTTCACGTGATCGGCACCCAGGTGGCTACCGGCACGGACGGTTGCCTTACGGGACTGTTCAGCGTGCCCAACTGCTATGGCGCCGAGAAGGTGAGGCGCATCAACCAGCTCATGCCCGACATCGGCGAGCACCGCTCCGACTATCAGGTCATTGCCTATGGCGACAGCCGCGGCGACCGCGAGATGCTCGACTGGGCAGACGAGGCCCACTACCGTCCCTTCGTTTAACTAAAATATGAAAGCATCCGTATGAAAATATCACCACAGAGGCACCAGCGCCTTGGCGAGATAGTGCGCTTTGCCGTTGTAGGCGTCATGGCGACGCTGCTGCAATATGCCATTTACTGGCTGCTCCTCAGATGGCTGTCCCCAACGGTTGCCATGACCATAGGCTATGGCGTCAGCTTTGTCTTTAACTTTGTCGCTTCCACCCGCTACACGTTCCGTGTCAAGGCGTCGGCAAAGCATGGGGCCGGGTTCGCCCTCAGCCATGCCGTCAACTATGTCCTGCAGATGGTTACGCTAAACCTCTTCATATGGCTTGGTGTGCCTAAGCAGTGGGCACCTATACCGATGTTCTGCGTTTGTGTGCCGGTCAACTTCGTGCTTGTGAGGTTTTTCCTCAAACGCTGACTGTAGAAGTAGGCGCATCAATCCAGCCTGGAGTGGCAGGACGGCTGGCCGATTTAATGTCAATACATATTATATGAATGAAAGTTTGAAACATTATTTATGAATATCAAGGACAACTCTTTTCTGCATATTCTCATGTCGCTCTTTCGCGTGAAACGGGAGGAGCGTCTGCTTGCGGGTGTGATGCTTGCTGTGTTTGTGGCTCTTGATGCCCTTGTCATATGCAAGTATTACGATGTGTTCACGCCGCTCAACGCCCACTATTGGCACCTGTTCATATCCAAGTTCCACATATCGGGCTTTGACCCTATAACCTATAGTGTGGTGAGCGACTGGACTGCCGGCTACAATGTCTACCGCCATCCCTTGCTGGCGTTCTACATGTATGTGCCTTATCTGATAAACCAGGTTCTGATGTGGGCGACAGGCATCAACTGCGCTGTGTTTGTCGTGGCAGCCATACAGACATTCTCGGCATTCTACTCTTCGCTTTTCATCTACCGCATTTTCCGTGAGGTGGTGGGAGTGAGCAGTACCGATTCTACTTTGCTCACCTTCTTCTACTTCGGTTTTGCCTTTGTGATGCTGTCGACAATGGTTCCCGACCACTTTGTCATCTCCATGATGCTGCTCCTGCTGGCACTCTATGTGTCGGGAAAACTCATCTCCAAGCGCCGCAAGCTCACCATATGGCAGTCGGCGCTTTATTTCTTCCTCACCGCCGGCACGTCGCTCAACAACGGTCTGAAGATATATCTCTCCGACCTTTTTGTCAACGGCTGGCGCATCTTCCGTCCCAAGTATCTGTTTTTTGCCATATTGTTCCCGGCAGCCCTCACTTGGGGAGCGGCACGCATGAGCTACGACCACATTGTGTGGCCGCGCGACATGGCGGCCAAGGCAGCCCGTGCCAAGGCTAAGGCGGCAAAAGAGAAGCGTCAGCAGGAGCAACAACGGCAGAAGGCCCATGACGACAGCGTCCGCATAGCCTCGTTCACGGCTTTGCAACTCGACTCCCTCCGTGCCGACTCCCTATGCCGTGACTCGTCTGCCAAGGCAAAGGCGGCTGCCGACAAGGCGCGCAAGAAGCGTGTCGTGAAGGGCACGCCAATATCCCACAAGGAATTTTACGACTGGACAGACATGACAACATCGCGTCCAAAGTCGATTGTCGAGAACCTCATGGGCGAGTCAATACAGCTGCATGAGGATTATCTGCTTGGCGATGTGCTTGGTTCACGCCCTATGTTTGTTGAGTACCGACATGCTTTCAACTATGTTGTTGAGGCCATTATAGGCTTGTTCCTCGTCCTCGGACTGTGGGCAGGAAGACGTTCGAGGTTCATGTGGCTTGTGTTCTCGTATTTCGCGCTCGACTTCGTGCTGCATGTTGTCTTCGGGTTCGGGCTCAACGAGGTGTACATCATGTCTGCCCACTGGATATACGTCATACCTATAGCCATGGCCTATCTGTTGCGATCGCTGCGCAGGCGGCGCGTGGCTCTTGTCATGAAGGGGACGGTAGCTGTGCTGGGGGCATATCTCTGGATATGGAATGTGGCCCTGATTGTGCAGTATCTTTATTTTTAGGTGCATGCAGGCAATGCCGTGCCGATGTCTGTAAGGCATTTTAAACAAAACAAATATTAACAACGAAATGTTAGGAATCAGAAAAGAAGAGCGCCCGCTCGCCATCGTTGCAGCTGTTGTGTTCGCTGTGCTCAACGGGTTGCTCATCTATAACCACTACGCATCGTTCACACGTGGCGTCCATGTGGGGTTCTGGTCGGTGTTCTACAACCACCTGGGCATGTCGGGATACGACATCTTCTCGCTCATATTCATCTCCTGTATGAGGCTTCACTGGAACGCTCTTCGCCATCCTCTGTTTGTGGCAGTGCTGATGCCGCTCTACTGGATAAACCACTGGCTGATGCTAGCCACGGGATTCAATTTTGCCGTTTTCCTCATGGCGGCGCTGCTTGTGGCGTGCGACGTGTGGGGAGCGGTGCTGCTGTACAGAACGCTGCGCGACATTGTGGGCTGCGACCGCCGCGACTCCACCTTGCTCACGGCTCTCTTCTATGGTTTTGCCCATGTGATGACGGCAACGATGGTGCCCGACCACTTTGCCCTTTCGCTGCCTCTGCTCATGCTTACACTCTACCTTACGGGCAAGTGTTTGCGCAAAGGCACACGTCTCACGTGGCTGCAGCAGTCGCTGCTCTTCTTCCTCACGGCTGGCGTGACACTCACCAATGGTGTGAAGGTGGCGTTGGCGTCGTGGTTTGCCGGTGGGCGTCGTGTCTTCTTGCCAAAGAGCATAGCCTCGTTCGTGTTGCCTGCATTATTGCTTGGTGGCGTGGTTGTGTGGCAGCAGAAGTCGATAATTGAGCCTCAAGAGCAAGGCATAAAGCGCATCGAGGCTGCCGTGCAGAAGAAAGACCCAGGGCGTGTGGCACAGCTGAGGAAGCACGACGCGTTTGTGAAGAGGCAGAATGGTGAAGCGCTTGCCAAAAGCGTGCCGTTGCTCGAATGGAGCGACATGACAACGCCACGTTTGCGGTCGGTCGTTGACAATCTTTTCGGCGAGTCGCTGCAGTTCCACCGCGACCATCTGCTTGAGGACGTGCAGCAGTCGCGTCCCGTGTTTGTGGAATACCGGTCTGTTGTGAGCTATGTGGTTGAGGCTGTGCTTGTGTTGTTGCTTGTTGCCGGGGCGTGTGTGGCGTGGCGCGAGAAGTTCTTTCTTGTTGTCGTTTCGTGGTTCGGTTTCGACATGCTTATGCATCTTGGCTTTGGCTTCGGGCTCAACGAGGTGTACATCATGACGGCCCATTGGGCATTCATCTTCCCGATAGCCATTGGCTACATGCTGCGCCGTGTTCGCGGCGGAATTCCGCGTCTGCTTGTGGCAGCGCTGGTTGTGTGGCTGTGGGCATATAACGCCACAATAATTGTTGACTATTTAGTATGAGGATATTTCACCTAATAACCCATTTCGACCTTGGCGGCGCCGAACGCGTGGCGGCCAATATTGCCGCGTCGCAGACAGACGGCATGGAGTATCATGTCGTGGAGATAATGCGCGGCAACTCTTCCTACACCCCGAAGTTTATGGCAGAGCTGCGCAGTGGCGGAGCAGTGTGCCACCGCTCGCTGGTTCCCGACATCAACTGGCACTTTCTTGTGCAGCGCATAGCAGCGATACTATTTCCGCTGCGCATGCTTTATATCATGCTCCGCTGGCGTCCTGACGTTATACACACCCACACCGAAACGCCAGACCTATGCCTGTATGTATTTGCCCGTCTGTTTCCGTGGACGTTACGCCGCACGCTCATTGTGCGCACTTTGCACAACACGCGCCTTTGGACAGGACTGTCGGGCATTGCCCCTCACGTGGAACGATTCTTCAAGGAGCACAACGCCAACATAGCGATATCCGCTTCGGTGCGCGATGCCTATGCCAGGCGTTTCGGACAGGCTGCGCCTATTGTGCACAATGGGGTGGGGGAGGTGGCGCAGCGGCCTTATGCCGCCCTGCCTTCCGGATGCGTGAACGTGTTGTTCGCAGGGCGGCTTGAGCCTCAGAAGGGTGTGAGCGTGCTGTGCGAGGTGGTAAGGGCGTTGGATGATGACAGGCGATATCATTTCGTCATTGCCGGTGACGGGTCGGACTTGTGGAGCAGACACTGAAAGGCTCAGGCACGCCTCTGGCGAATGTGGAGCTTGTCCCGCCTATATATTCACTCGACTCGCACATGTCGTCGTTCGACTATCTGTTCATGCCATCCGAGTTTGAGGGACTGAGCATGTTGTCTATGGAGGCAAGCATGAACCGGCTGCCAGTAATAGCCAACCGCGCGCCTGGCCTGAGCGACACGCTTCCGCCCGACTGGCCCCTCATGGTGGATGGCAACAGCGTTGAAGCATATGTGCGTCTATTCCGTGATTTTCTGCCCACGGTAGACCGCTGCCGCCTTGCTGCCAAAGCTCACGATTTTGCCATGCAAAGGTTCTCCATTAGGCGTATGCAAGAGCAATATGAAGCCATCTATGCCAATGGAATAGAGGGAAAAAAGAAGTAAAAATTGGATAATATGGATTTCCCATATGATTTTAGGGAAAATCCCCGAAGCGTTTACATTATTAATTGCTATCTTCGCCAAATGAATAAACAATAAAGACAACAATTATGAAGAAATATCTTATCATGACGCTCGCTGCCTTGACTCTGTCGGCAACTGCTGGAGCTCAGGCCTACAAGAACAGCCGTTATTACAATGAACGTACTGGTCATCTTGACTATTCGCAACGTCACAACGACTCTTTCTTTGGCCAGAGTGCCAACTACTATGGACTGCGCATTGGTCCATCGTTCTCTACGGTAAACTCGGACGATGACAATCTTGACGGAGGCAAGTCGCAGACGGGGCTTAATGTCGGAGCGGTAGTAGGTTTCTCCCTTTCACCGCAGGCACCGCTTTATCTTGAGACAGGCCTGTTCTACAACGAGAAGGGTGGCAAGAAGAACCTTTCTAACGGCAAGAAGATGACCTACGACCTCAATTATCTTGAGATGCCCGTTGTGGTGAAATACGCCATCGAAATGGACGGAGGGTTCAGTATACAGCCGTTTGCCGGCGGATACTTTGCATGCGGAGTGGGCGGCAAGATACGCAACTACCGTGACCGCGTTGCCGAGAGCTCGTTCTCAAGTCAGTACTTCAAACGTTTTGACGCAGGTCTGCGCCTCGGATGCGGCATAGGCTACGACATGCTCTATGCCGACTTGAGCTATGACATCGGTCTTGCCAATATCTGTCATGATGAGTTCGACCGCTCGCACAACGGATGCCTGTCGCTCAATTTCGGAGTGAATTTCTAAATGTTGCCGGCCTTAAAACTCTGCGCATATGAAAAGTCAGACACAACCAGTGGCTGAGGTCCTGCACGAGATTACCCCACTCGCCGACAAGGACTTCCTGTATATAGCCGACCGTCACAAGCGCGAGTTCACCTATCCCATACATAAGCACGATGTCTTTGAGCTCAACTTTGTGGAGCACGCCTCAGGCGTGCGCCGCATAGTGGGCGACAGCTCAGAGGTGATAGGCGACTACGACCTTGTGCTCATCACATCCACCGACCTTGAGCATGTGTGGATGCAGAACGAATGTAAGAGTGAGGACATACATGAGATAACCGTCCAGTTCAGGCTGGATATGTCGTCGGATGGCTTCATGTCAAAGAATCCATTCTCGCGCATCTACCACATGATGGACCTTGCGCGGCGCGGGCTGGCTTTTCCGCTCGACGCCGTAATGAAGGTGTACAACGACATAAGCTCGCTCAGTTCTGTAAAAGACGGATTCCAGGCATTCATAAAGTTCATGTGCATTCTCGACACTCTGTCGCGCTGCGCCGGGACGCGCACGCTTGCCACAACGTCCTATGCCAAGGTGAATATAAACGAGGACTCGCGCCGCATCCTCAAGGTGAAGGCATACATCGACCAGAACTTCACGGAGGAGATAAAACTGCGCGACCTCGCTGCCGTGGCATGCATGAGTGAGGCGGCCTTCTCGCGTTTCTTCAAGCTCCACACGGGACGCACCATCTCCGACTATATCATTGACGTGCGCCTTGGCAATGCCGCCCGTATGCTTGTCGACACTAACAAAAACGTGTCCGACATATCGTTCCTCTGCGGCTATAACAACCTGAGCAACTTCAACCGCGTGTTCAAGCGCAAGAAAGGCTGCTCGCCAACAGAATTCCGCGAGTATTACCGCAAGATTAAGGTAATTGTATAGTGTAGGGTTGCCCGGTTGTCAGAATATAACGAGACCGAGCAGTCCGCATACCAGCATCACGAGTATTGGGTTTGCCTTGCGGAACCGTGTCAGATAGAATGTGGCGGCAAATATAGCCACGCTTATGGCAAAGTAAGCAGGCTCCACGCGTGGATCGCCAAAGTTGTCCTTTGTCATGAGCAGCGTTGCGGCTGCGGCAATGAGCCCGATGATGGCAGGACGCAAGCCGGAGAAGATGTTCTGTACAACCTTTGAGTCTTTATGTCTCATCAGATATCTCGAGATGAGAATCATTATGATGAATGGCAGCCAGATTATTGACAGTGAGGCCAACACGGAGCCAAGCATGGCCGCCCACTGTGGATATCCGTCGTTGAGAACGGCAGTGTATCCGGCATATGTTGCGGCGTTGATGCCGATAGGTCCTGGTGTGGACTGGCTTATTGCCACCATGTCGGCAAACTCGGCGTTTGTCATCCATGCGTTTTTCACGACCACCTCATTGTGTATGAGTGACAGCATGGCATAGCCGCCGCCGAAGTTGAATGTGCCTATCTTTGTGAAGATGATGAATAGCTTTAAGAATATCATAGTTTTGTCCTATTACTCGATTTTTCAATATTTTAATCTTTCAGTTCTCCCGTCTTTCTGTCCTTCCACCTTCCATATAGCCATCCTGCCACACCGGCGACAATGATGATATATATAGGCGACACGTTGCATATGGCGATGAGCAAGCATGCCACGACGGGAATCCACACGGTGTTCCATCCTATTTTGGCTGTCTTTGCCATCTTGAAAACTGGTGCGGCGATAAGTGCCACTACGGCAGGCCGCACACCGCGGAAGAATTTCTCCACCCATGGGTTGTCCTTGAAGTTGTGGAAGAACATGGCGATGATGAGTATGGCGATGATTGATGGCAAGGCGATGCCGACAGCCCCGACGATGCCGCCCCATACGCCGCGCAGCTTGTAGCCTATGTGGCTTGCCATGTCGATGGCGAAAATGCCAGGCGTGGTCTGCGCAACTACCATTATGTCCATGAATTCCTGTTTGTCCATCCACTTGTTGTTGTCAACAAATTCCTTTTCCATGATAGGAATCATGGCGTATCCGCCTCCGAGCGTGAAGGCTCCAATCTTGTTGCAGGTGAGAAAAAATTTCAGTAGCATAACGCTTTCATTATTATTTATATATAAGAAATGTGGTAACTTTATCTTTTCGGGAGTGCAAAGTTACTGCAACTTGCCGAAAGACTGTACTCTTGTCTTGTTTTTTTCGCATTTTTTGCCTAATTTTGTAGCGATGAACATGTTGAAACGCTATATGATATGGCTCCGCCGCATGTCCCACAGCCGTGGCTTTGGGGTACAGTCGCCGTCGGCCTACCGCTTCATACGCTACGTCCTGTGCGAGCACTATCCCTATTATGTCTATGGTAGTCTGCGCCGGAAGTGGCGGTGCCAGCCATGGCTTGTGCGTAAGCGTATGGAGCTGTATCTGCGTCTCGCCAATTTCCGCCAGGCTGATGTCTGGCTTGACAACGGTGAGGACAGTGCCATGCTATGCTCTTATGTGTCCAATGGGTGCAGGAAGACAAAGGTGGAATCCCGTAATGTCGTTAATGGCGAAACGGTTGGGATAGCGCGTGTATGCCCGGTTGATGGATGCGAGGCCTGGGCAGAGCATTTGTTTGGGCACGCTGGCAAGGACACGCTGCTGATAGTGGAGGACATAGCCGACAATCCCACCGCACGGCGCATATGGCAACGTCTTGTCGAGAGCGAGAGCGTGAGCGTGAGCTACGACCTTTACTACCTTGGTGTGGCTTTCTTTGACACGGACAGGTACAAGACCAATTATTTGGTCAATTTCTGACATACAGACAGGAGGTATGATTCCAAAAGTGAATCATACCTCCTGCAGTTTTATATGGTGCTTGACAGCCGTTCCCGGCTTCTGCAGCCGTTCTTTTATATTAGAAGTTGATGTCAAGACCAACGGCAAACACGTTGTTGTTGCGGGTGTAGTCTGACGAGTAGTTGAGGCTCTTGTCGGCTGTGAGCTGCACCTTCTCCGTTGTATTCTTGTGAGAATAGAACGTATGGAAGTAGGCCACGTTAAGGTCCATCTTCTTGCTGATGTGGTAAACGCCGCCAACTGCTACAGAGTTGGAGCTTGTCACAAACGACTTGTCGTCCATGTATCTTGCCGAAGCCTCTGTGTCGGCGTTCTCGTCCGGCAATCCGTAGTTGGTGCTTTGCCAGCCGGTGCTGAGTGTAATCTTCTTGTTTACGTCAACCTCTACGCCGGCATTATACTCGTATGTCCCATGCTTCAGCTTCTTGTTGCGGTTGTTGTAGGATGTGGCGTGGAGATCGTCAAACCAGTGGAATCCGACGTTTATGCGTAGAGCGTCTACCGGACGGTAGCCTGCGCCGAGGGTGAGGTAGGCAGGGATGTCGCCTGCTATTTTCTTTCCGTCCTCGTATTCGCCTATCGCTCCATTCAGCTTAGTGTCAAATTGAGTCTTCAGTTGTCCCATTGCGCCTTGTACCATTTGGTTGTTAAGTATAGCGTCTGCAGCCTGCTCGGGTACGCCGCCTGCGATGTAGGCATTGCGCAGGTTGTCTGCCAGGTTGCCGATACTTGGTGCCTGGTTTACCGACTTGTTCTTCAGGCGCATGCGTGTCTTGAATTCATATTTGGCAGAGAAGTTCCACTTGCCTGTCTTGAAGTCGATGCCGATGATAGGAGTGAAGCCGAGCCCGGTCTGGTCACAGCTCAGCTCTATGTTAGCAGCGTCTTTCTTTGTCGGGTCGAGAACCTGGTAAAGCGGCATGTTGCCCACCTTGATGTTCTCCACATATCCGTAATAGTTGCATGAGGCATAGACGGTGCGCAATCCCGCGAAGGCGCTGAAATTGTTGCTTACCTTGTATGCGGCGCCGATGGAAAGGCCATAGTAATACTGTCGTCCGTGCATATAGCTATCATAGCTGTATTTGCCCTCTGTTCCGAATCGCTGGTCAGAAGAGAATACGGCGGGCACTCCATATTGGCTTGCCACTCCGTCCACAACGCTTGCCAGTTGGCATGCGCCCATGGCTGTCTCGGCTACAATCTTCTCGAAAGAGCCCAGCCCGTTTTCGAAGGTGCACTTGCCGCCACCGCCGGTTAGGGCGAAGTTGGCCTGGAACGACCATTTGCCTTTGTTGTAAGCATATTGTAGAGAGGGAATGACCGGTGCGAAGGCCTTGCCTTTGATATAACGGGGAGTTGTAGGGTTGTCTACGTTATTGGTAAACAATGTGTATCCATTCTCGATGTTACGTGTCTGGTAAGCCAGCTGCCAGTTGAGCGAAAGGTGGTGACCCTCGTTCATGAATACCACGCCAGCCGGGTTGTAGTAAACACCGTCAATGCCTATCGACGCCTCACGGCTCATCATTCGGTTGAATGCCACATTCTGATTTGTGTTTGTTAGAAGTCCTCCTGCAAACGATACGCTGCTTGATGCAATCGCTGCTGTCAAGCAAGCCAATTTTAACTTGTTCATCTTAATTACCTTTAAAAAATTGGTTGCAAAGGTAAGTGAATTGTTCTGTTTTTCGGTTATGTGACGGTTTGTTTTAATTTCTATTAACATAATAAGACCTTGTTTATGCACAAAGACAACGGTTTGTGCATAAAAATGCGGTCGTCCTGTATTGTTTGTCGTCATGCACCGTTCATAACATTTAACTCAATAAAAGTGATGAAATAAGACAAAAAAGCGTAACTTTGCAAAATATTGGCGGCAAATGCCAACAAAGAGGCTCGCCTATACATCTTTATATAATGAACATTCATACAACAAAACACATACAACAATGGCACAAGAAGACGTTTTCAAGAAAATCGTGAGTCACTGCAAGGAGTACGGTTTCGTGTTCCCGAGCAGTGAGATTTATGACGGTCTTGCCGCAGTCTACGACTACGGACAGAACGGTGTAGAACTCAAGAACAACATCAAGGAATACTGGTGGAAGAGTATGGTGCTTCTGCACGAGAACATCGTGGGTATCGACTCAGCCATCTTCATGCACCCGACTATCTGGAAGGCAAGCGGACACGTAGACGCTTTCAACGACCCGCTCATCGACAACCGCGACTCAAAGAAACGCTATCGTGCCGATGTGCTTATCGAGGATCAGATAGCAAAGTATGAGGAGAAGATAGACAAGGAGATTGCCAAGGCGCGCAAGCGTTTCGGCGACTCGTTTGACGAGGCACAGTTCCGCGCCACCAATGCACGTGTGATAGAGCACCAGCAGAAGCGCGACGCCCTCCACGAGCGCTACACCAAGGCCATGCAGGGCCCTGACCTCGTGGAGCTGAAGCAGATTATCGAGGACGAAGGCATCGTTGACCCGATAAGCGGCACGAAGAACTGGACCGACGTGCGTCAGTTCAACCTTATGTTCTCCACAGAGATGGGTTCGGTTGCCGACGGCACAAACAAGATTTACCTTCGTCCGGAAACGGCGCAGGGCATATTTGTCAATTACCTCAACGTTCAGAAGACAGGCCGCATGAAGATACCTTTCGGCATCGCTCAGATAGGCAAGGCATTCCGCAACGAGATTGTGGCACGCCAGTTCATCTTCCGCATGCGCGAGTTCGAGCAGATGGAGATGCAGTTCTTCGTCAAGCCGGGCACAGAGATGGAGTGGTTCCAGAAGTGGAAGGAGACCCGTATGAAGTGGCACCAGGCCCTTGGCTTCGGTGCTGAGAACTACCGTTTCCACGACCACGAGAAGCTCGCCTTCTACGCAAACGCAGCTACAGACATCGAGTTCAAGATGCCGTTCGGCTTCAAGGAGGTTGAGGGCATACACAGCCGCACCAACTACGACCTCTCGCAGCACGAGAAGTTCTCGGGCCGTTCAATCAAGTACTTCGACCCGCAGACAAAGGAGTCGTACACTCCGTATGATATCGAGACCTCTATCGGCGTGGACCGCATGTTCCTCTCAATCATGTGCCACTCTTACCGTGAGGAGAAGCTCGACAATGGCGAGACACGCGTCGTGTTGCTCCTTCCGCCGGCATTGGCTCCTACGAAGCTTGCCGTGCTCCCGCTTGTAAAGAAGGACGGGCTGCCAGAGAAGGCGCGTGAGATTGTGGACAACCTCAAGTTCCACTTCAATACCCACTACGACGAGAAGGACACCATCGGCAAGCGTTACCGCCGCCAGGATGCAATCGGCACACCTTACTGCGTGACAGTTGACTACGACTCGCTGAAGGACAACACCGTTACGCTTCGCTTCCGTGACACGATGGAGCAGGAGCGCGTGAGCATAGACCAGCTCCAGAGCATCATCGAGGACAAAGTGAGCATCTCGAGCCTCTTGAAGAAGCTCCAGTAAGGCTCAAATCCAACATTATTGACATATTTCGCTTAGATGAAGAAATTCAGCATATATATACTTTACGTCCTCGTTGCCGTGTTCGCCGCAGGACTGTCGTCTTGCAGCGAGACTGACAACGAGACGGAGGAATATCCAGATTGGAAGAACGCCAACGACCAATATTTCAGCAAAAAATACACGGAGGTGAAGTCGCTCGTTGATGGCGGCAGTACCGAATGGAAGATTCTCCGCTCGTGGTCGCTGACTGAGACGACAGCCACCCACAGTTATGACCACGTGCTTGTGAACGTCATGGAGAACGGCACAGGCAGCGGCTGCCCGCTCTACACCGACTCGGTTGAGGTTCATTACCAGGGTCGCCTGATTCCGTCGGTGAGCTATCCTGACGGCTATGTCTTTGACAAGTCATGGAAGGGCGACTTCAATGAGGCCACGGCTGTGCCGAGCAAGTTTGCGGTAAAGGGTGTTGTCGTGGGATTCTCCACAGCCTTGCAGTATATGCACATTGGCGACAAGTGGCGTGTTTATATTCCCTACCAGTTGGGCTACGGCAGTCTGTCCACTCCTGGAGCGGCCTATTCCACCCTCATCTTTGATGTGGAGCTTGTGGCTTACTACCGTGCCAACTCAGCCACGACCCGCCAGGCATCGGAAAGCGGGAACTGGGGTGAGCCTAAGGGGCAGTGGATATACCAATAGTGTATATATAAAGAAGACATAATAAGAAAGCATAAAAAAGGATGGCGTGCAAATGTATTTGCACGCCATCCTTTTTTATGCTTTCTGTTCGTTGCCCATCCCTCGCCTTCGTGCAGTCTATTTCTTGGCCTCAGGATAAGAAATGCGTGTGTGGTAAATGGCTTTCAGGCGCTCGATGAGCACCAGCTTGGCGAGTGCGATGTCGCGGAAGGTGATAGGACATTCCTTGAAGAATCCGTCGGCAACGTCGCCGTCAATAATTTTGTTCACAAGGTTGGATATGCTTTCCTCCGTATATTCAGACAGAGAGCGTGACGCTGCCTCCACGCCGTCTGCAATCATCAATATGGCTTGTTCACGTGTGAAGGGGTTGGGCCCGGGATAGCGGAACGAGTCGGCATCTACTTCCTCTCCTGGATGCTCGTTCTTGTATTTTATGTAGAAATACTTGGTGAGTCCGGTGCCGTGGTGCGTCACTATGAAGTCGCGTATGATTGTAGGGAGATTCTCGCGCTCGGCGATTTTCACACCTTCCGTGACATGGCTTATGATTATGCGTGCGCTCTCCTTGTAGGGCATGTTGTCGTGTGGGTTGACGCCGGCTTGGTTCTCGGTGAAGAACACGGGGTCGGTCATCTTGCCTATGTCGTGATAGAGGGCGCCGGTACGCACGAGCAGCGCGTTTGCTCCAATCTTGTTGGCTATCTCGGCGGCGAGGTTGCCGACGGTGATTGAGTGCTGGAATGTGCCAGGAGCCACCTCCGACAGATTGCGCAGCACGCCGCGGTTGGTGTTTGACAGCTCGAAGAGCGTGACGCTTGAAACGAAGCCGAACATCTTCTCGATGATGTACATCAGTGGGTAAGACAACAGCAGGAGCACGCCGTTGACGGCAAAGTGGTAATACATGTCATGGTCCATGAGCGTGAAGTCGTTGTCTTGAATCATCTGCAAGGCGAAATACACCAGTGTGCTGCCCAAGCCAACGAGTATGCCCGTCTTGAATACCTGCGCCCGGCGTGTCAGCTCGCGCAGGGAATAGATGGCGATGAGCCCGGCCACAATTTGTATGATGATGAACTCGTATTGGTAGCGCACGGCAGTCGTGCATATTAGAATCATGGTGACGTGCGACACAAACGCCGTGCGCGAGTCCATGAACACGCGCACGAAGATAGGTGCCATGGCGAATGGCAGTATGTATACACTCAGAAAATTGTGGCGCACCATCATTGAGACGATGACCGGGAAGAGCGTGATGAGGGAGTAGAGCATGGCTATGGACCTCGGCTTGTTGAAATAGTCGCGGCGGAAGAGGGCGAGATACATCGTGAAGAGGGCCACCATGAGTGTGACGAATATTATCTGCCCGATGAGTGTGCTCGTTATCTCGTTCTGTGTGGCTGAGCGGCGCTTTATCTCACGCTCGAACGAGTTGAGCACACGGTAGGTGTACTCGTCCACGATGTCACCGCGGTCGATGACCTTCTGTCCGCTCATCACCATTCCACTTGCGGGCGGTATGGAAGAGAGCAGGTCGTTCTTCTCTGTCTCGGAGCGTTCCTTGTCGTAGATGAGGTTTGGCTCGATGTAGTTGTTGAGGTTGCACCGCTGCAGTATGGGCCGCTGCTCCGCGATGCGCCCGTCCTGGAACAGCTGCTCGTAGGCGGAGAGCGTTGAGTAGAAGTCGCCAAGCGGAAGGCTCTGCGCGTTGTTGCCGATGACTATTCGCACTTGTGTGCTTGAGTCGCGGTATATCTCGTTGTATTCAGGCGTGTCCATGATGCCTGCCTGGTAGAGCAGGTGGAGGCGCTGGGCAATGATTGATACATAGTCGTGGGGCAGTCCGGGTATGCCGTTGTGAAAGTCGGATGTGAACTTCTCTATCTGCTTCGTTTCCACCGTCTTGTCGTAGTTGTAGTAGGGCTGGTAGGTCTCGAGCAGCGAGTCTTCCTGCTCCTTTATGGTTTCGTCGGTCTTGTATATGGGGAAGTCGAATTTCGCGATGAACGACCCATACATCCATGGTTTGCCGATGTCATACTTGAACCGCTGGCTCTCGTTTCGCGGCAGCGACCATACAATCACAGTCACCGTGACGATGATTAGCGCCATTCTTGAGAGCAGGTTGCGCCAGAAGCGGCTGTTGCTGTTGTCAAATCTGTACATGTGAGTAGGTTTTAATAAGTTTGGGTTGATATGTGAAGAACACTCGCTCATGCCGTTTTTTTGCAGGCAAAGAGCCATTCTCTGTTGTTTGGACTGCAATATTACAAAAAAAATGTGAAAATCGGGAAAAATATCGTATCTTTGCACGGAAATAAATAACAAAATAAGTTATGTCAGATAGAAAAGTCAGGGTGCGTTTTGCACCAAGTCCTACAGGACCTTTGCACATTGGTGGTGTGCGTACAGCATTGTATAACTATCTTTTCGCCCGTCAGCATGGCGGCGACCTCGTGTTCCGCATTGAGGACACCGACTCCCACCGTTTTGTCCCTGGTGCTGAGGATTATATCATAGAGTCGTTTCGCTGGCTCGGCATCAAGTTTGACGAGGGCGTGAGTTTCGGCGGCAGCCATGGCCCTTATCGCCAGAGTGAGCGCCGGGCCATATACAAGAAGTATGTCGGCGAGCTGCTTGAGGCAGGCAAGGCGTACATCGCCTTCGACACCCCCGAGCAGCTTGAGGCAAAGCGTGCCGAGATAAAGAACTTCCAGTATGACGCCCACACACGTCTTCAGATGACCAACTCGCTCACGCTGTCGAAGGAGGAGGTAGAGCGCCGCATTGCCGACGG
>CALBYK010000265.1 GCA_937889855.1 uncultured Prevotella sp. | reverse complement strand
TCCTCAAGGAAGCGTATCACGGGTTCATCAAGACCCGTGAGTTTCTTGTATGGTTCATAGCGGCCGGGATTGTGCGTGGAGCGACAGTCGAACACATAACCGCCACCATTGCCCGACTCGTCGGCCGGGATTCCCTTACGGTAAGAGAAACTGAACACACGCACCTTGAGCGGACCCTTGCCGTCATATTTTGAAAATGTAGCAGGACCGTCCTGCGGATGCGAGGCATACACGTTGCGCTCGGCAGTCTTGTAACCGTCGGCACGCGACACGGCAGGTTCCTCAATATGGGCGTATTTCGGCATTTCGGTCAGTCGGCGCAGCATGTCCATCATATAAGGATACGGGAACACATCCTCACCAAGTTTCAAAAGTTCGCGAAGGTTGTCCATTGCCGGAGGAATAGAATCGAGGAAATGCTTCTTGCGCTCGAAATAGCCGCGAAAACCGTATGCTCCAAGCACCTGGAGAGTGCGGAAGAGGACAAACAGACTCAGTCTCTTGACAAAATGGCGCACACTCGGCACCTCTGTATACTGGCTCAACGCCTCGTAGTACTCACGCACCAACTCGCGGCGCAACTTGTTGGAATAGCGTGCCGACGCCTGCCAGAGAAACGAGGCGAGGTCGTAATAGAAAGGTCCCTTGCGACCACCTTGGAAGTCGATGAAGAAAGGATTACCATTTGCGTCGAGCATCACGTTGCGAGCCTGAAAGTCACGATAAAGAAACGAGTCGGTCGGCTCGGATGTCAGGTCCTTGGCAAAAAGGCGGAAATTTGCCTCCAGTTTCAGTTCATGGAAGTCAAGCTCAGATGGTTTCAGAAAGCAATATTTGAAATAGTTGAGGTCAAACAGCACACTGTCCTCGTCAAATTCGGGCTGAGGATAGCAGTTCTGCCAGTCCAAGCCACGCGCTCCACGTATCTGTATGTTGGGCAGTTGGCGGACAGTGCGCCTCAGCAGTTCCTGCTCCTCAAGATTATACCTTCCGCCAGCCTCACGTCCACCACGAATGGCATCGAACAGCGACACCTTGCCAAGGTCGGTTTGCAAATAGCGCAAACCGTCGGCACTAACAGCAAGAATGTGCGGCACGGGGAGCTTGCGCTTTCCAAAATGCTCCGCCAGATATATGAAAGCATGGTTCTCGTCGCGGCTTGTACCGACAACGCCGATAACGGTTGTTCCATCTTCATCTGAAAGACGATAATACTCACGGTTGCTGCCAGCTCCTGCTATACGCTCTGTCGTGGCTGGGGCTGAGCCATGCCATGTCTTATATAAATCAATCAGTTTTTCCATTGTCGTCCTGGTCTTTATAGAAATATTGCTTGTCTTTCTTGTCTGCCCACGCTCCTACCAAGCTGTCGAGCACAAACATCAGTATGGCCACACCTGCCGTTATGCACAATGAGGTGGTAAGTGCATACGCACCCACACATATGATGACAAACAGCACCAATATCTTTGGATTTAAAAGTCGTTTCATTAACTATTAATATAATATTGTGATTTTTAATGTATCTTTTGCGAAATTACAACAAAAAATCGACAATCAGTAATGAATAATGTAAAAATAGGACAAGAGCAAAGAAAAAGTGTCTAAACCAAGAAATATGGCAATAATGTTTACGACCATGAAACGCACAAAAAAATCGGCTGTCTCCCGACATCCGATTTTCAAAAACAAACTACTTAAAAACTAATCTACTAAAACAAATCAAAAAATCTTCGCTACTTTTAGCGTTATTAATTATCTGTCGGCAAAGATACGAATAAAATACATTACCACAAAATTTTTCGATATTTTTTTTTTGCAAATTAGTCGTATAATCAGACGAAATGAAGCAAATATGTCATGCAGACTTATCAAATGTCTTGCTTTAACGTCTCGATTCGCTTCTTGCAGAAACTTCTCACCTTCTGCCATTCATAATATGGCCAGCTGTCAGTCTCTACCGGCACATGCACCTCATGCTCATTGTGAAGAAATTTGCACAACACCTCGCCTTTCTTGTTTTTATAGAAAACAATCTGTATGTTCGCGGCCATTGGCGAAGCCTTGAAATCAGTCCAATGCCTATACACTTCTTCAGGATTGGATACAGACACGTCGAAGTCTTCTATCTGCAATGCCGCCAACAGAGGCACGACAACCGTATCATGTCCGAAACGCAGAGTTGCGGCAATCTCCGGATTTGCTATCGCGGAATCGGCACTTGAGACAATGTTCTCCAACAAAGGTATTTCGTCTGCCACCACTATCCCTTTGCCTTGAGCAGAGTTGGCATGGCGCAGGTAGAAATTGAGGTTGCCGCACTGCCACAGATCGAACAGTTCTTGTGGAGTGAACAGTTCCAGCAGATTTATTTCAGGACTGCAGTCCTGCATGTCAACAGCTATCTGATATAGAGATTTCATGATGCGCGACGGATTTACCACGCATCTGACGAATTCCGAATCGTCGAACAGCACGCTGCACAGACGGTTGCCATTGACATGCGCCTCCTCGAATTTACGGTATTCCTCCACCCATGGCCCGGTCTTGGTGTTGGAGAACTGTCGTGACTTTTGCGAGCTGAAATTCAGATATTCCATATTACGCTCGCTCATCTCAAACTCGAAGTTCAGCTTAGGACTGAGTTCCTTCAGCTTGTCACAAAACGCAGCCATGCTCATGGCACAACGGTGCACCATTGTCGTGCGTGCAGATACATTACGCCCATTCACAAAGACGCCAGGATAATTTCTGTACATCCTCTCGGCTATCCCACGGTGTTGTTCGACGCCTATGCCCGTAAGGTCGCCGAAGCGCATGTCGGCATCGGCACTTATCTTTCTCACATGCCCGAGCACACGCTCCCCTACAGAGGTCAAGCAACCATTTTTCTCTGCTCTCTCCAAAATCTCAAGCGGATACTCATAGTTGCTGCGGCTCAGCAGATACCTGGAACCGTGGCGTCCGTAATGGCTTATATAAAAGGGCTTGAAACCTTCAGGTGTTTGTGTGCATACATTTGCCGGAGTCGGATAGGAATAATACACGCCTCCCGACTTGTTCAAGTCACTGCAGAAATCCTCAAAGGTAGTCTGTGCAGCGACCGTGTTTGCACAAAGCAACATAACAAACAACGAAAATAAGTTTTTCATATTTTCCTTTTTTGAAACAACAATCAGCAGACTGGTTCTATTTTCCATGTGGTTTTGCGTTCCATACAAGCAAGGTCAGCAATACAGACATCAATGCCGCTCCAATCCAAAAGTAGTTGATGTATGTGAAATCATACACTTCGCTACCGTTCACAACATGCTTGTTGCCCTCAATAAGCAAGCCACTCATAATGTCCTGCACGCCCGCTCCGATATAGCTTGCTACGCCAACCACTCCAAGAGCGGCACCAGCGGCATTCTTTGGAGCCAAGTCGACAGCCATCAGCCCGCCGAGGAAGCATATCAGCACACCTATGCCAAGGCCGAACAACACCATTGCCACAACGTCAACCCAGAAATTCACGCCTGGCACAAGCAGGAACAGGCATAGAGCCACAACATTCATCAGTCCAAACAGCAACGCTGGAACATTGCGCGAGCTTCTGAACAGCCGGTCTGAAATCAGCCCGGAAGCAACGGTGCCTACAATGCCGCACACCGAACTTATCGAGATAATGAAACTCGCGTCAAGCGTGCTGTAGCCCTTCATTGTCTCCAGATAGAACACGCCCCAGCTGTTCACAGCATACCTGCTTATGTACATGAATGCGCTTGCTAAAGCCAATATCCAAATGGCAGGATTGCGCAGCACCTCTTTCTGGCTGTTGTTGAAGTCGTGGTTGTCAGTCTTTTTCCCGCTTGCACTTTCGGAGCCGAGCAGGAATCCATATTTCTGAGGCGTATCCCTCATCAGCCACTGCATGACGAAGAAATAACATATGCCAATAATGCCGGCTCCTATCAGTCCGTATCTCCATCCGAACCGCGTGGCGAGTATCGCTATTGATATGAATGTAATCGCCTCTCCAAGATTATGGCTTGCGCTCCAGTAGCCGTAGTAGGTTCCACGGTTGCTACTGTCAAACCAGCGCGACAGCGACACGACGCCAGAAGCAGCACCCATAGACTGGAAATAGCCATTGATGCCCCAAAGGACGGCAAACACCACGAATGAGTCGGTAAATCCGAGCAGCAGATTTATCAGTGCCGATATGAGCAGGCCGGTAGACATCAGACGCTTGACATTGCTGCGGTCGGCAATGAAGCCATTGCAGAACTTTCCTATCGCGTATGTAAAGAACAGGCATGAGCCGATGACTCCAATCTGGGTCTCCGTGAAAATTCCGTCCTCCACCATAGGTTTTCTTATGACATTCATGCTCAGGCGACACACATAGTACATGCCGTAGCCCAGTGTCGCGGTGAGAAACGAGAGCAGTCTGACACGCTTGAAGCGTCTCTCGTCGGTGTCGGGTTCCGACGCCGGCGAGGGTATCGTGTAGTATGATTTTATCTTATTCCACATATCTCAATTCAATCGTGAAGGCCACGTGAGCGCAGATACTCAATGAGGTACTGCGGACGGTCAGTCTGTATGATTCTTGCGCCAAGGGTGTCTATCAGATAACCATATCCCTTGTTAGGGTCTGACAGCGACATGTCGTCATCATGACCTCCTGCCATAGTATCCCAAAGGGTGTTATACCAAATCAGCGACTTGTGGTTGAAGATTTTCGGCACACGAAGCGGCAATGGATTGGAATCCGACTTGAAGAGCAGCTCGAAAGCCACGGGGTTCATGTCCTTCATGAACATGTTCAGCTGCTGCTCGGCGTTCTTCTTGTCAAGGTTAACGATCGGCATGTAGATTACATCATTCAGATAGCTGCCGTACAGTTTCTTCACCTCTTCAGCCGACTTGTTGCCTTTCATTATTATCTGTTTCGTCGTGCCGGTCTTCTGCAGCAGAGCATAAACCTGGTCGAAATAGCGGTCGGCCTTGTCGAGGTTGAGCATAATCTTTCCCTTGGCGTGAAGCAGGGCCTGCTCAAGAGTCGGCACACGATGGATTGTGCGAATGTTGCATCCGTTCTTCAGATGTGTCTTGGCTATAGAGTCATACGGCAACTCCGCAATAACCCCCTTGCCGGTTGTCGTACGGTCAATCTTAGGGTCGTGCATTAGGATAAGCACGCCGTCCTTTGTGCGCTGCAAGTCGACTTCCACTATATCAACCCCCATCTTAATGGCATTGTCTATCGCCTCAAGTGAGTTCTCCGGGAAATTGCGCCAGTCGCCACGGTGAGAGGCGACTATCACCGACGACTCGTCGCGTGAAAGAAGTTTCTTGCGTATTTGGTCGGCCCTGTTCTGCGCGAACATGCCGGCACTGCAAATGATTGCCAAGACGAATAACAATAATTTCTGTTTCATTTTATTTTTAATTATAACGTTTTATTTTATTATCTGCGTCCTTTCTTCTCAAGGTATCTCAACAGTTGCATCGGATTGTCGCTGAATATGATGTTCGCGCCATGCTCCAGCAGCCATCCATAGCTGTCGTCAGGGTCGTCGATG
>CALBYK010000264.1 GCA_937889855.1 uncultured Prevotella sp. | reverse complement strand
CCTCTATACGCTGGACATTTGAAATGTCTATCGACTCCAGACTGCCACACTTATACAAGGCTTCTGACTCGATGCAGTCCACAGAGGAAGGCATATCTACTGAAACAAGGTTAAGGCAACAATAGAAAGCCTGGGAACCTATTGTTGTCAGTCCATCGGGAAGTTTCACCGACTTCAACTTATAACAACTTCCAAAATTTAGAGATCCTTCAAATTTGGCATTCTTGAGGTCTATATCTTCAAGTATTCCACAAAAATCACCATCTGTGAATCCAGCCATGTTGCGTATATACGCAATGTCGTCATCGTTCAACGTGCCAGTCACCGTAAGGCTCTTTACCCACTCCTTCTGCTCGTCGCCTATCTTGTCGGCAAGTGTGCCCGGCACATCCACATTCACCGTCAGATGGTCGATGATGCCTGTCTCGTCGATATGGGCAAAGTCACCCCAATAGTTTGCCACGAAATATGCAGAATAAGCACCTTTTGGCACATACAGTTTGCACTCTTCCTTGTCGATGCCCGTAAACGGGTCGTTGCTGCATATCGGCGGATTCTGCATCTTGGCGATTATAGACTGTAAGCCTGTGCAACGACCGAATGCATCACCGCCGATATCGGTCAGTGATGCAGGCAGCGTGAGCGACTGCAGTTGATAGCAGCCGTAGAAAGCACTACTCTTTATAGTTTTCAAAGTTGACGGAAGCGACAGTTTGGTGACACCGCTGCAGCCCGAGAACGCATCATAGCCTATCTCTGTCAACCCAGAAGGCAAGTTAAGAGATGTAAGGTTGTAGCAACGCTTAAACGCACTGCTGCCAATCTCCTCCAACTTCGCAGGGAAAGTGAAGGAAGTTAATGCTGTGCAGCCATAGAAAGCACTGCTGCCGATGCTCGTCACACCAGAAGGAAGGGTGATTGAGGAAAGAGATGTGCAACCACTGAAAGCACTGCTACCAATGCTCGTCACACTCGAAGGAATATTCACCCTTTTCAAACCGGTACAGCCGCTGAACAGTTCAGCGCTAATCTCTTCCAACCCCGAAGGCAGGGTGAAATATCCGAAATTTCGGCAATCGGCAAAAGCGCTACCGGCAATCCCTATCACGCTCGAAGGAATAGTCACCGGATCAAGACTTACGCAACCCTTGAATGCTTCATTGGCTATGTACAGCAGGTCTTTTGGAAGTACCACCTCTCGTATGTTGGGCAAATCAAGAAATGCGGCGCATGCCAGTTGCCTTTCATCTCTTATGTATACCTGCGTTTTAAACACGGCATCTGTACCTTCCATCTTATAATAAGCATATATCTGCTCATTTTGATCAGGACTGCTCCCTGCAATAGACTTGAATGTCACATCCGACAAATCCAGCTTGAGCAGATGTCCTTCGGTTCTGTTGCCGTACATGTCGTAGCATCCAGCCATCTCGCGGATAAACTGTATGTCGTGGACGTCGAGTTCTCCCGAAAGCACAAGATTGGTAATGAGGTTTTTCTTGCTGTCACTGATGCTCTTGCTCAATGTTCCCGGTGTGGATACGTTTATTTTCACCGGGTCTGTCAGCAAGTCGGCAGCCAATGCTGGCACGACACATAAGAACAACATCAGCACCAAAAACAGTGCTTGACGCTTGAATGGATACACTTTAGTCATATTTCTATTTCATTTTTTATTTAACAATCTCCTTGCGTGTAGTCCCGTCACTGTATTTCACGATGTTCAGTCCCTTTACGGGTGTGTTGACACGCTGTCCGTCGGCAGCGTAGCGCGCCACTTCCTTTACGGCACTATCGGCTGAAACACCGTTGACCCCAGTGATATCAGTCTCATATATATGCTTGAACTCGCGCCAACCTGTGGCTGAACTGTAGTCGAGGAATGAGCCACGCGGCACATAGAGCACACACTCGCCAGTGTTGGCTCCACTGAAGGTGTCGGCAGTCGCCGATGCAGGGGTAGCAGCCATCGCATAGAAGGTTTTCAGACTGCTGCATCCACTGAAAGCCTTGCTGCCAACAGTGCTCACGATATCCGACAGAGTCATTGTGCCAAGGTTGCTGCAGTCCTGGAACATCGACTCGCCGATAATGGACAGACCTACTGGGAGCTTCACTTCCTGCATGTCATACAAATAGGCAAACACGGCATGAGGTATTCCACTGTTATCAATACTTGCAGTGGCTTTATCATCGGTTGTCTTCCCGTACACGTCTATCTTGTCGGTGACAACGCCCGTAAGCCAGGCATCGCTGAGGTCAAGTCGGCGCAAGTTTCCGTCGTGCTTCACTCCGTCGGCACCATAGCACCCTGCCAGCTCACGGATGAAGGCTACGTCGAGGATATTCACGCCATTGTTTATCTTAAGTGACGCGACGGCGTGACGGCTGAAGTTGTCAAACATGCTCTCCAGATTGCCGCCAGTAGGTCCTGTCGTGACTTCCATCGGCTCGGTAAGCAAGCCAGTAGCTGGGTCATACTCCACGACATTACGGAACACATTCCAGCCTGTAGCCGAGCGGTAGGCTGCGGCCGATCCTTGCGGCACATATAGCTTGCAGCCGTTCACACCTGCCATGGCAAATGAGTTAGACTGTGCCGTCGGCGGTATTGCCATCGTTGCCTTGATGTATTTCAGACTGCTGCAACCGGCAAGCGCACTGTCGCCCACGTTGGTCAGCGACTTCGGCAGTTCGATATACTCAAGCCCAGAACAGTTCTTGAAGGTTGCCTCGCCGATAGTGGATATCCCTTCGGGCAATACCACCGACTTAATATATGTCAAATCATCAAACAGACGGGCAATGCTCTTGCCTCCATCGGAAATCTTGGCATAACCGCCAGAGCGGAACACCTGAACGGAATTGCCGTCGTCAACCAGTACAGCATCCTTCAAGTCGATGTGCTGCAGATATGGCATGTCGGCGTATTTCCAACTGTAATAGCCCCCAGCCAAAGACCGCAGATAATTGATGTCGCTTATATTTATTCTGCCATTTACCTTCAAGTCGGCAATCAAATATGTGTCACGCAACAGATTTTGCAGTGTTCCTTCCTGCTCCACATTCACAACTTCCTGCTGGTCAAGCTTGCCCGTAGTTGGGTCAATCTCTTTTATCTGATTGAAAACTTTCCACTCTGCATTTGAACGGTAGGAGTCAGACAGACCTTTTCGCACATAAAGTATACAGTTGGATGGAATTTCATTGAACACATTGCTACCCATACTCGGCACTCTTTGTATTTCTTGTGCGCTGACACGTTTCAGTCGGCTGCAACTCTTAAAAGCATCACTGCCTATCGACTGCAGGTTTTGGGGGAGATACAGCGACGTAATACCTGTAACACCGAATGCTTTGTCTGATATTCGTGTCAACGAAGGGTACATATACACATCTCTAAGACTGACGCAACCTTCAAACATTGAACTGCCTACACTTTTCATTGTCCTTGGAAGTGTAACCTTCCGCAATTTACCACAGAATGCAAAGGCTGCCGACGCCACACCATCGTCAGTAATAGTAATTCTGTATGAGGCAGCCGGATGATCTGCCATTACCTCCATACCACCATTAACAAATCTGGCATCCTCAAGATTCATATTATACATCACACCAGGATATCTTGTGGCATGTATGTCATAACAACCAGCCATCTTACGGAGCACACTGATATCGTCGTAGTTGATGTCGCCATCTATATCCACCGCTTTAATTTTGTAAATCAAGAAATCGTCAATAAATTCATTCAGAGTGCCTGCCTTGGCAATATTCAACCAGACAATATCACTCACAACTCCCGTGGCAGAATCAAAACGGGATTTATTACGGAAGCTACTGAACTCCTTTGAGTTTCCATAGCCAAGATAAGCGTCCGACGGAATATACAATTGGCAATTGTCATAGTTGATATCGGTGAAAACATTGTTTTTGAACACACTCACATCTGACACCTGCGAGTAAATATAATTCAGACCAGTGCAGCCATAAAAGGCCATGTCACCCACCATTGTCACCGTGGACGGAATTCTTAAATACGGCAGACTGGCACACCGGCAGAAAGCACGTGTTTCGATTGTCTCCAAGCCTTGAGGCAAGTCCGCAGAGCGCAGACTCTGGCAGCCTTCGAAAGCTAAAGAGCCGATGGACTTGACTCCAGAAGGAATCTCCACACTGGTCAAACTTGGGCAGTCACAAAAGACCGTGCTGCCAATAGATGTTATATTGTCAGGGAGCTTGACTGTCTGCAAGCTGTCAAGCATAGCAAATATGCCCATTGGATTGCCGTCGTTGTCTATTTCCATGTATTTGGCACTTTGCGCGCCTGTCGGAGATGAATACGCACCACTTTGCAGACGCACATTTCTAATATCCAAATGGCGCAGAGCACCCTCCTTTACAGTATCTTCGGCAAGACTGTAACAACCCACCAACTCACGAACAAACTGGATGTCGTTGAAATTCATCTCGCCAGACACCGTTAGACTTTTAACCTTCGACTGCCAATAGCAGTCAATACGGCTGCTTAGGGTTCCGCATTCATTGTTGTCAACAACAATGTCATTTATATTAGGATTCAAAGTCTCAACATTTCGGAAGCCTTCATTACGCGCAAAATTACACACGTTGTAACTTACAGCCTTGAACACACAGTTGCCGTTGTTGGCATTCTTGAAAGCACCGGTAGCGAAATTGGTTGCATTCTCCATCTCGGCATATATGGCAGTCAAGCCACTGCAATTCGCGAAGGCACCTTTCATTATATTTCCCACTTTTTTGTGGAGAATCAAAACAGGCAGACTGCTACAGTCATAGAATGAAGAATCGCGGATGGACAGAAGATTTTCAGGCAAACTGACAGATGTCAGATTTTTGCAACCATAAAAACAAGCACTTCCCACCACAGTGACTTGCTTCGGAAGAACCACGGTCTGCAAATCTTCCAAATAGGCAAAGACTCCAGTCAGCCTGTTATTTTGGCCTATAACTGCCGTCTTTGAGCTCTTCTTGCCGTTCTTGTCTTTGGCGCTCCACACTGTGAGGGTGGTGCTACCACCTACAAGCTGGGCATTGCGCAAATTCAGATGGCGTATCCCCACCCCTTCGGTCTTATTGCCTTTTTTATCATAGCAACCGACAAGCTGCCTAATTGTGTTAATGTCGTTGATGTCAATACTGCCACTGACTTTAAGGCTCGTGATGGTTCGTGAACTGTACTGGACGAGTTCTTTCTCCAAAGTTCCGGCTTTCTCCATTTTCACATAAACATATGTGCCATTCTGTGTACTGCTGGCAAATGCCGTGGATGCACAGAATAGAAACATAAAAACGAAATGAAGTAAAGTTCTCATTCGTTGATGACTCAAAGATTTCATAAATAATAAGATGTGATATGCTAAGTTTTAAGTTTTATAAAATTGTTGCACTTTTTTTAATATAACTGCAAATTTATATATTTTTAAAAAAAGAAACAAGTACAACAAAAAAAATATTATTTGTATTTTATCCATCAATCCTCACTATTAGACCTTGAAGACCCTAAGTAAAAGAAGGCAGCCACCTACTCTCCCGCATTG
>CALBYK010000263.1 GCA_937889855.1 uncultured Prevotella sp. | reverse complement strand
TACAATGGGCGCATTGGCATATTTATCATACCGTTGCTCTTTGCATTTCTCGGCATACAGTTTGCGAATGATTCTCGTATACTGTATGGCTATAGGAATGGAGGTGACAGCCAGCATAGCCTTGCCTGTTCCGCGTATTTTTCCATACACCAGCGACACGAGGCGGTCTACCACAAACGCGGCTATCTTGCGCATTCGCGGCTCAAACTCATACACTTTCTGTTTCTGCTGCCTCACGTCGGGAATGTTCTTCTCATCGCTGAGGTCAATGTCCTCGGGTATCTCAAAGCCCACAGGCACATTGTAGGGGATAATGTGCTTCGTGGGGTCGAGAATGTAGCCGTCGGCTATGGCTTCTTTCATGGAGTAGGTGTCGAACGGCACCCACAGGGGCACGGTGGTGGCACTGCGAAACTCGCCGAAGCGGCTCAGTGTCTCGTCGCTTGGCGTGGCGGTAAAACCGATGAGCAGATTTTTCTTGTATATCCTCTGTCCGCCGTGGTTGAACGAGTCTTGCAGGCGTTCAAAGAGGTTAATCATCTCCTTGTTGTTCTCGCCAGAGTTGGAGCGGTGTATCTCGTCAATGAGGAAGGCCACACGCATGTTCTTCAGTTTCTTGCCAGCATCGTCAATAGCCTGCTGCAAGTCAAGAAACTTCTGTATGTTCACTACGATGATGCGCCGATGGTCATCGAGGGCATCCACAAAAGTCTGCCTGTCGACAGCCTCCACAAACATCGTCTTGTCAATGTTCATGTTACACATGCGCTCGTCCAGTTGGTCGCGCAGCTGCAGACGGTCTACCACCAGCATTATTTTGTCGTAGGCATACGCCCCTTGGTAGCGGTAGTCCTTGAGTTGCAGGGCCGTCCAGCCGATAATGTTGCTTTTGCCAAAGCCAGCGGCATATTGCATGAGCAGGGAGTAGACAAACTTGTTGTTGCAGAACCGCTCGCGCTTGTCTATTATCTCCTCTGTCTTCTGTTGCGGAATGCCGAGGGCATATAGCTCGCGGCGCAGTTTGTCGGTGTAGTAGTCGGGATTGCTCTCGTTGTCGAGCATCTCCTTGATGCGGTTCATTATCTTCTCACAACCAAACTTCTGCTTGGGGCGTGGCGAGATGAGGCGTCCGCTGTTTGAATTGCGCTCGCGCTTGCCATCTACTTTCTCATAATTATACTCTATGAAATTGTAGTAAAGTATCTCGTTCTTGATGGCGTTCTTAGAGTACAGGGCGCGTGCCACCTCTTCAAACTTCTGTTTCTCTGTGAGCAGAGGCGAGCTTACAGGATATGCCTTAAACACCTTGCACACATTTGGCACAAGGCGGTCAATGGTTGCGGTGGAGGGGCTGGCCGTAAACTCACCATGCGCCATGTCGTACATCTGCGCCATGTTGAGCATCACGTATGTCTCATTGATGTCCGATGCAGTGATGTGTATCGCCTTCTCGTAGATGGCAAGCAATGTTTTTTTTTCTTTCGCCACTCGGCTATCTATCTGCTCCGCATCAACAATGGCACGCACGGCAGCGAGATAGTCCTTCGCCACCTTGCCGCGACCTTGCACCCGGGCGTTCTGCCCCATGCTTACGCTCTTCAGCTCCATGTAGCCCAAGAAGATGCCGTTGAGATAGAAGGTCACGTCCGGACGAATGTTTGTCACCACGTTTCCGCCATATTTCTGCTTGTGTGGTGCCTCCTCTACGGCACAGAAAATGTTCTTCTTGAAGTCCTCATCGCCGCGAAGCTCCGTGCCTGGCACATAAAACAGGGTGAGTGTCTCGTCTTTGAAGGTAAAGTTCTTGAATTTATTGAAGAAGATGGCCACATTCTGCTTGTCTATGACCAGCTCTCTTATCGCCTCAACAAGTTCTTCTTGCAGCGCACGCTCGTCGTTGCCGAACTTACGCAACAGTCGGCACCACTCCGCAGGTTGGGTATTGCTGATAAACTCTGCCAATACCGAGGGTATGAACATGCCGTTCTGCACCACGTTGGGCGCCACATATCGGTAGCCCAGTCCGCCCTCGTCCTCGCGGCGGCAGATGTAGTTCATCACGTAGTCTTTCTGTATCTTTCTTTCGTCCATGACTCTTCTTTTTTTAGTTTAAGGTTCTCTACACAGCCCGTTTGCCTGTGATTACTTCATCAATCAATGCGCGTTTCAAGTCGCCGTAACGGCTGATTTGCTTATCAAGGTTCGACACGATGGTGTCTATCTTGGCACATTTGTCATCAAGGTAGGTGGCGATGGAGCGTTGCTCGGGGAGAGGGGGAATACAATAATGTAATGATAAGATGAATTCCGAAGACACTCTTGGCATCTTTGCTCCAGCTGTGGAGCTATCGGCTTCTTTGGTAAAAACATCAGAAAGCATAACATATTTAATATATGACGGCATCGCATTTTTCTGAGTATTAAAAACGGAAAAATCACCTACGGCATTTCCTGAAAACTCTGCCATCCATACTTTTTGTAAGTATGGACGTAACTTTCCATAGACAATGCTGCCTTTTTTAAAGGCAATGCCATTGCCTTCAAATTCAGAACTTGTTTCTATAAGTTGCCCAGTCCCGCTCTCAATGTTTTCCAATCCTATTTTTCTAATACTATTAGATGATTTTGTGCAAAGTTTTAGAAAATCTTTGAACCTACATGATTCCCAATGCTCCGGCACCTCTCCAATCCACTCAATGCCCGAATCCTTCATCTTCACATTTGGGTTAAGGCCATGAGTGACGGCATGATTGATGATGCTCTTCTTCAGACGAAGATAAGCATCACGCTTGGAAGTGAGGAGAGATACTTGATGGGATATCTCGGAGAGTTTGGTGTCAAGGTAGGTGATGATTCTTTGCTGGGTTTTAAGGGAAGGTACATCTAATTCGTAAGTTCGCATAAAAAGTGGTGAGATACGTTTTAGCCCTCCTACACCACACATGGTTGCACATACTTTCCCTTGGAAATCTCCAGATTGTGACAGATAAAAAAGGTATTGGCTTATCATTCTTTTACTAGGCCTAAGTACAAATATTTCAGAACTGC
>CALBYK010000262.1 GCA_937889855.1 uncultured Prevotella sp. | reverse complement strand
AGCGGCACGGCGAATATGCCGACGACAAACCACAGCACAAGGAAGAAGCCTATCTTCACCACCGAGCCAATCATCTCGCCTCCGTCTGGGCTTGACCCGCTTGCCAGTGCCGACAGCATCACCATCATCACGATGGCAAGCACATCCTCAAGAATGAGCACGCTCATAACCGGCTGGGCGAACTTCTGTTGCCGCAGCCCCATGTCGGTGAAAGCCTTGTATATGATGGTGGTGGAACTCATTGCGAGCATGCCTCCGAGGAATATGCAGTCCATGCGGTTCCATCCGAAGGCATGGCCCACGACGATGCCGAGGGTCATCATGGCGAAGATTATGGTGAGGGTGGTTATGACGGGCGTTATGCCCATCTTTATTATCTTCTTGAACGAGAAGTCGAGTCCAAGCGAGAACAGGAGGAACATCACGCCTATGTCTGCCCATGTCTTTATGTCGGCGTTGTCGATTACCGACATGGTGTATGGCATATGCGGGCTTACGATGAATCCTGCCATGATGTAGCCAAGGACGAGCGGCTGCTTGAGTTTCTTGAATAGCAGCGTGACCGCGCCCGCTACAATAAGTATGAGGGCGAGGTCGTTGATTAGGGTAGGTACTTCAGACATATCTTTTTAGTGTTACTTGTTTGCTACTACAAAGATAGTGAATTGTTTCAAATAGCAGGCAATAAGTTTTAGCAAAGTTCACAAAAACCTATGCCTGCTTTATTGCCCTTCACATAAGCGTCATATCGACATGCCCTTCACTACAAAACTTTGGCTTTTAGGAATTATTCTGCCTGAGAGCGAGATGCGGTGTGAGTTGAAGTTGGGCAAAATGTCGACTTGCGCATTGTCAGAGCCTTTGTATATTGTGATTACAAGCTTCGATGATATGGCGATGCCGTTTACATTGAATGTGAGCGTAGTGTACTTGCCTTTTTCGTTGGTCTTGATATCGTAGTTGCTCACATTGCCGTCAAGGGTGACGCCTCCCATGCCGTTAGGTCCTGCCACAGGCACGTTGAAAGCCACCTGCATCGTGGCTCGGTTCTTGTTCACAGCTACAAAGTTGGTTGTTGACGAAACGTATGCACGGTGTCCGTACTTGAATATCACCTGGTCGGCCTCAAGCGTGAATGTCGTGTCGCGCATGGCTTGCAAAGCTTCCTGCCATTGTATGCTGTCTATGCGTGCCTGCAGAGCCTTCCGCTCTGACTTTGATATCTTTTTCTCTATGTCCACCTTCTCGTTCTTGCCTTGCAGGTCGTATATATCCTGTGCGTTAGCGTTTGTAATTGTCGCCATAGCCATAAGCAGCATGGCGAACATTCTCATGATAGTTCTCTTCATAATATTAACCTTTAATAATGTTTGTCTTCAAATAGAGAATGGCAAAATGTGTGCTTGATTGCATGAGAGAATGTTAAATATTGCAGAATACAAAAATGTTAGTTAACGAAAAGATTAACGGTATATTAATCCGTTAATTTTTCCGTTAATTATAGTGCTCATCCGGAATATGGAGTGATAAAAAAAAGGTTCATCCGGCATTTCGAGTGAACCAACATATTCTAATAATTGAACATGAATTTTAATCGCTCGGAATACCGGATGAACCAATTGTAATGTCAGTCGTTGAAGTGGGCTGTAATCTCGCAGATGTTTATTACAACCTGCATGGCCTTCTCCATCACCTGGATGCTCACAAACTCGTGTGGGCCGTGGAAGTTGCAGCCGCCGGCGAAGATGTTGGGGCAAGGCAGACCCTTGAAAGAGAGCTGCGCTCCGTCCGTGCCGCCGCGGATGGGCTGCACCTTGGGGGCCACGCCGCTGTCCTGCATGGCCTTGAGCACGATGTCGATGACGTGCATGTTGGGGTCGATCTTCTCCTTCATGTTGTAGTACTGGTCGCGCAGCTCTACGGTGACGGTGCCCTCGCCATACTTCTCGTTCATCTTCTTCACGCAGTCCTCGATGAAGTCCTTGCGGTCCTCGAACTTCTCGCGGTCGTGGTCGCGGATGATGTACGACAGTGTGGCTTTCTCGCAGCACGACGTGATGCCCAGCAGGTGGTAGAAGCCTTCGTAGCCCTCGGTCTGTTCAGGAGTCTCCGATGCCGGAATCATGTCGGCAAACTCCACTGCGAGTCGCGAGGCGTTGACCATCTTGCCTTTGGCATAGCCTGTGTGCACGCTGACGCCCTTGATATGTACCTTAGCTCCGGCGGCGTTGAAGTTCTCGTACTCAAGCTCGCCCAGGTCGCTGCCGTCCATGGTGTATGCCCACTGGCAGCCGAACTTCTCCACGTCGAAGTGGTGGGCGCCCATGCCTATCTCCTCGTCGGGGTTGAATGCCACACGTATGTCGCCGTGCTTCACCTCGTCGTGGTCGCGCAGCCAGCACATGGCCTGCACAATCTCGGCGATGCCCGCCTTGTCGTCGGCTCCGAGCAGAGTCGTTCCGTCGGTGACGATGATGTCCTCGCCCACATGGGCTTTCAGTTCGGGGAACTTCGCCGGGCTCGACACGATGCCCTCGGAGAGAACGATGTCGCCGCCGTCGTAGTTATGGACGATGCGCGGCTTGATGTCGGCTCCGCTGCAGTCGGGTGACGTGTCGTAGTGGGAGATGAATCCGATGGTGGGGATGTCCTTCTTCGTGTTGGCCTTGAGCGTGGCGTAGATGTAGCCCTGCTCGTCCATCTCCACGTCGTCGAGTCCCTCGCGCTCAAGCTCCTCCTTTAGGTACTTGGCGAATATGAGCTGCTTCGACGTGCTCGGCACAGTTGTCGACTCCTCGCTCGATTGCGTGTCGAACTTGGTGTAGTTCAAGAATCTTTCGGTAATATCCATTTTAGATGTATTGTATTGTTTTTTTTATGTGGTTACTAATAATACTGCAAACTTACACATTTTTTTTCACTTCTGTCACGTTTTGCCACTAAATAATGTTATTAAGAAACTCCAACCTTACACAAGTTACGCGAAATTTTGTATAACTTTGCATTGCGTATGGACAATATGACACATGAGCAGCGTCACCGCTGCACGGCGCGCGGCGCTACACGCTGCCTGAGGAAGAAAAGGGAATGGTTGCAGAAGAAGCCCCTCATCCATGAGTGTCAGGAGGGTGTGCCAAAATGCAATATTGCAACTTTATACGTAGCGGAGGTCTCCGGCCTCCGCATCAGCCATTATCCATAATTAATTATATATCAATATAATATCAGCAATAGTAGGAGGGTATGGCATACTTGCCATACCCATTCAGCCACTCAACCATAACGTTCTGCTCATTTAGTGGGCATGGCAGGGATGCCATACCCTCCTACTATATGTAAAGATAATTTTGCACAGCTACTTATTTTTTTTAATGTTATGACAACAGAACTGTCTCTTTTTCCTGATTTCAACACCCCAACACACAATTACGACCTCGCTCCTCTCTTCGAGCGTCTTGCCAAGTCAACCTTTCGCAGCAGCTTTTATCTCAATGCCAAGGACCGCGCCATCATTGCCGCGAAGGGCATCGACACCATCCGCCTGCACGCCCGTCAGATTATAGCGCGGCGCCTTGCCCCGGCAGTAATTCCCAACGACGGTCGCCAGACGCCCATGCGCCACGGCACGTCGCCCGTGTTCATCGCCCAGCATGCCACTGGATGTTGCTGCCGAGGATGCCTTGAAAAGTGGCACGGAATACCAAAGGGCAGAGCGTTGACTGCCGACGAGCAAGACTATGTCGTGGCGGTGGTGATGGAATGGATAAAAAGAAAAATGTAGAAGGGTAATGAAATTCATAAAGGATAATTAAAGTCATGCAAAAGAGCAGCTAAAGTCAAGCAATGGATTAATGATTGTCAGCTCATCACGGTCGTCGTGAAGGTTCATCACGGTCGTCACGAATGTTCATTGCGGTCGTCACGAATGTAAATTGCGGTCGTGACAAGCCAAATATCAATGTCGTTCAGTATTGACAAACGGCATTTTCTTGACAGCAAATAAATATTTTTGATATTTTATCAGATTGGGGGTTAGGTATTTTCCCCTATGATTGTTCTTAATATAAACAACCGACAAAACGAATGATTACATCAGAAGAAATAGAGCGGCTCTACCGCTTGCACTACCGGCGGATGTACATCGTGGCGCGCACACTGCTCGGCGACGATACCGAGAGTGCGGATGTCGTCAACGACGTGTTTGCCGACATTCTCGCCGGGAAAGCCGTCGTGCCTGAGGAATGTAGCGACGGCTGGTGGGTGGTGACGGTGCGCAACCGCTGTCTGACGGTGCTGAAGCAGCGCACGGTGCGCCAACGCGTCGAGTCGCAACTGTCGCTCAACACCGACACCGACATCTCGCAGACCGAGCGGCAGATAGTGAGCAGCATTGACCGCGAACAGGACCACCTCGACCAGGTGAACGACTTCATCGAATCCAGTCTCACTCCGCAGACGCGCCGCATACTGCTCATGCACTACCGCGAGCGCAAGAAGTATCGCGAGATTGCCGCCGAACTCGACATTTCCGAGACGGCGGTCTACAAGCATCTCGCCAAGGCGATAAAGCAACTAAAGGAACGTTTTCGTTAAGCCAAATGAACAATTCAAACAGTAAGCGGCTCTGCCGCACAACAAAGTAAAAAAAATACCGACAATATGAACAACGAAGAACTCATAATCGACCTCATCGCTCACCCCGAGCGTTATTCCGACCAACAGATGCAGGAGATACTAAGCGACGACGAGGCTCTCGCCGCCTACACCGCCTTGCTCGAAGCGCGCATGGCAATAGACAAGAACAGTGCCGAGAAAGTGGACATCGATGCCGCATGGCGTAACTTCGCCGCGCAGAATGCCGCGCTGCTTGAGCAGCACCGCGCCACTGTTAACGTCGGACTCCCGTCTGACACCACACAACAAAATTCATCTCTCCACTTTTTCCTCACAAAGTGGCGCAAGATTGCCGCTATGTTCGTTGCAGCCGTGGCCGTGTCTGGACTGACATTCGCCACCATCCACACGTTCACTGCCGACCGTATGACGCAGAAGGCAAAGGTTGAGGCTGTGCAGAAGACAGAAGCTAATTCCGCCATAGTTGCCGACACCACACACGCGACGACAGAAAAGGAAACGACAACGGCAAAACCCATATTCAAAAAGACTTTCGAAAACGTGGCTCTCGGCAATATGCTCGAGGAAATGGCAAGCTAC
>CALBYK010000261.1 GCA_937889855.1 uncultured Prevotella sp. | reverse complement strand
TTTCAATCTTTGAATATTTCAATCTTTGAATATTTCAATCTTTGAATATTTCAATCTTTGAATATTTCAATATTCTCAGTGTCAGCCCCCAATATTTCCATATTTCAATTTTTAAATCTTTAAATAGTAAAAAGATGGGAAACCCTAAAGCATTCCTCACTATACACCGCAAGGAAGCGGGCTACCGCCCGATTCACGACCGTATTCACGACTTTGGTGAAGTCGAACAAACACTTAACAGCAACGACCGACGTCTGCAGGCTTCGCGCTGCATGGACTGCGGTGTTCCGTTCTGCCACTGGGCATGTCCGCTTGGCAACAAGGCACCCGAGTGGAACGACGCTCTCTACAAGGGCGACTGGGAGCTGGCCTACCGCCTGCTGAACTCAACAAACGACTTCCCTGAGTTCACGGGCCGCATCTGTCCGGCATTGTGCGAGAAGGCGTGCGTACTCAACCTCGTTGAGCACGAGCCTACAACCAACCGCGAGGACGAGTGCGCCATCACCGAGCACGCCTTCCAGGAGGACTACGTGCGCGTGGAGCATCCCGAGCGCAACGGCAAGCACGTGTGTGTTGTCGGTGCGGGTCCTGCCGGACTCGTCGCAGCCAACCGCCTCAACCACATGGGCTACGAGGTCGTTGTTATGGAGAAGAACGAGAGCGCGGGCGGACTTCTGCGTTTCGGCATCCCAAACTTCAAGCTCAACAAGGCTGTCATCGACCGCCGCATCGCATTGCTTGAGGAAGAGGGCATCAAGTTCAAGTACAACACTCCCGTCGACGTGGAGCACCTGCCCGAAGGCTTCGATGCCTACGTGGTGTCTACCGGCACTCCGACGGCACGCGACCTCAAGATTCCGGGACGCGAGCTGAAGGGTGTCTACTTCGCCCTTGAGCTGCTCTCACAGCAGAACCGCGTTTTGGCAGGCATGGAGTTCAAGAAGGACGAGCTCGTGAATGCCAAGGGCAAGGATGTGCTCGTGATCGGTGGAGGCGACACTGGCTCCGACTGCATAGGTACGGCTCACCGCCAGGGCTGCAAGTCGGTCACGCAGATTGAGATTATGCCGCGACCCGTCGAGGGTCCCGACGACCCGAAGAATCCTTGGCCTAACTGGCCGCGCACTCTCAAGACCACATCGTCGCACGAGGAAGGATGCACTCGCCGCTGGAACATCAACTCACTGGAGTTCTTGGGCGACAAGAATGGAAAGCTGACCGGTGTGCGCGTGCAGGAGATAACATGGAAACCCAACCCCGAAGGTGGTCGCCCGCTCATGGAACCGGTAGGCAAGCCAGAGATAATAAAGTGTGAGATGGTGCTCCTGGCAATGGGATTCCTCCGCCCCGAGCAACCGAAGTTTGCTGACAACGTGTTCGTCGCAGGCGATGCCGCAAACGGTGCGTCGCTCGTGGTTCGCGCCATGGCAAGCGGTAAGAAAATTGCTGCCGACATAGACAAATTCCTATCAAAGTAATTGCTTTTTCAAGAGGCTCAGCCAATCGGCGGAGCCAAAGGCAGCCATACGTGGACGGGACTCTCGCCGGATGAGGCGACGGTCCCGTTTTTTTTTATAACTGTAATTGTGAGAGAGATGCCCCTCTCACAATTATTTTAGATGCTCACTCCAAGCCTCATCACTCCCACGCAGCGCGTGTTGCCACCGGTAGTGATGACGTGGAATACAGGTTGCAAGCTGAGCACGGAGCCAAGTTCGAAGTTGCATGTCAACTCTGTTGCCCACTCCGACATGCCGTCCACGCGAGTGTAGTCGGAGAAGAGCCCGAGGGAGGCGCTACCGAAGTCATACTTGCCGCCAATTCCGGCAAAGTCGCAGCAAGCCACGTCGCAGGTGAAGGCATGCGAGTAGGCGGCGACGAGCGACAGGCGGTCGCTCACCTTCTGCTCTGCATAGGTCCACACTACGGGGCGCACATGGCGCGGAGCATCGGCGCAGAGGTCGTTGTAGTGAAGGCTGCCGCCAAGGAAATAGCTGCTGCCGCATCTGCGCCACTCTGCCTGCGCCAGAACGCAAATGCCGTCGCTTTTTGGGCAAAAGCGGAACGCATTGCCGCCGCCTCGCAGTTTGTTGTGCCCCAGACCATTGTACACGGAAGCCTGGAAGCCGAAAGCGTCGCTGTCGTAGGCATAGTGCACGCCGAGCGACGCCTTGGGATAGGTAGCAATGTCGTAGTTGGCGAATATGGTCGGGAATCCTCCGCACGAGCTGTTGGTGAAGAGCGAGAGCACGTCGCTGCAGAAATAGTCCTCGTCGATGCGGCGTATGCCGGCAAAGAGACTATTGCTGCCGTTGATGCGCCACGACAGTCCCGCCACGGCGAGGGCAAACGCCAGGTTGTCGGAGTCGATGTTGGAGAATCCCTGAAGGTCGTTTATGAGCGGGCTTTCGTCGGTTGTGATATAGCTTACCGAGCGTAGCTCGAACGTCAGATGTCTGTTGATGGGCAGTTCTGCCCCGAGTTCAAGAGCCGAGGCGAGCTTCACGCGCTTGAAGTTGGTTTGCATTTCGCCTGTATAGTCGGCATGAAAAGAAGGTTTCAAAGATATGCTGTCGGCCTCCTGTGCCGCGACATTGCATGTTATCCCTGATAATAAAATAAAGGTTGCTAATCTAAAATTCATCAAAATTCAATTCATAATGTTATTTAAGTTCCCGAATTGTTACAATCGGAAATTCTCAGTAAATCTATTATTAAGGTGGAAGTGTGTCATGGTGCCGGTATGCTTGTCACCGGCATGGGCGCTTCCTCACAGTATCATGAGGAATCGTGCGCCGTTGGTGTAGCTCTCGTCGAGCTTTATCTCGGCGCCAAGTTTCTTGGCTATCGTACAACATATATGCAGGCCCAGACCTGAGCCTTGCACAAGGTGGTTGGCTTTCTTGTATCGTTTGAATATCTCCTTGCTCTGTCCTACGGGTATTCCCTCGCCAGTATCGGTGACAGATAGGGTAATGTGGCCTGGAGTCTCCGTTGTGGAGAGATGCAGGTGTATCTCGCCCTGAATGGTATGCTTGCAGGCATTGACGAGGAGGTTGACGAGAATCTGTTGTATGCGGCGGCTGTCCGACTCAACCTGATAGTCGTCCGTCACCTCCGACGTGAAGTACATTCTTACGCGTCCCTGCTTTCTCAGCTCAGCCATCTGCACGGCGTCGCGGCACACACGATTGATGGCGAAGCGCGCCATCTGCACGCGGTAGTTGCCGTGCTCCACGTCGGTGAGGTCGAGCACGTCGTCTACAATCATCGACAGCATGTTGAAACTGTTGTATATATAGCTGTAGAACTCCGACTTCTCGTCCTCGGTGTAGCTGCCGTCGGGCATACACAGAAGCTGCGAGAATCCGTAGAGGGCGTTGAGCGGAGTGCGTATCTCGTGCGTCATGTTCTGCAGCATGACGGTCTTCGCCTTGTTCTCCTCAATGTTCTCGCGCAGCTTGGCGAGCATCTTCTGCTCCTCGTGCTTTTGTGCGGTGATGTTCTTGAGGGTGGCTACAAGATGGAGCACTGAGCCGTCGGTGTCGCGGTCGCACACAATGAAGGCAAACTCGGCATACTCGATTGTCGTTCCCCTGAACTGCACGCTGATGGAGTCGCGGTGGCGCAGGCGTTCGTTGAGCGTGGCGAGGTCGACGAAGTTGCGTATCAAGCCGCGGTCGTCGGGATTGCACATATAGTTGGCAAAGTTTTCCAAAGCTGCCGAGAGGCTGCCCTCCTTTGGTATGAAGCGGGCGATGTGGGGCATGTTGTTGACATACGACGTGTAGTGATTGGCAAGCAAGTCGATGTAGAACAGTCCGCCGAAGCTGTCGGCAAGCGAGTTGACGATGAGTTGGTCCTGTTCGTGCTGCGCCACGTACCGCGTCACGTCGTAGTGATAGCCCTCAAGTATCTGGTTGCCGTCCTTGTCCTTGTAGCCCACGCCGCCGCAGCGCATGTAGCGTATGCCCCACTTGGGATGGTTCCAACGGTAAGTGTTCTCGTCGAACTTGCCCTCCATCATCTTTGCCACGGAGCGGTTGACAGATTCCTGTGCCTCGGGACAGATTCCTGCAACCCACGTCTGATAGATGAACTCCTCAGTGTATTCGCGGTCATGTTCCAGTCCGAGCAACTCCAGCATCTTTGGCGACGCGCTCTCACGTGGCTTCTTGCCCTCTCGCAGCGTCACGCGCCACACTCCCATTGATGCGGAGTCGAGCACTTCCATTATCTTTCCTATTTGCATGCCGTTGCGGATTGGGTTGTTTGCAGTCTGTCCCATTTGTGTTTGTTGGTTTTTGCAGTTTTCTTATATGTTATACTTTTGTTTTCAAAAATACACATATTTTATTGTTTTTATGTGACTTCCAAATATTTTTAACAAAATATTAACTATTTACATGAGATACGGTCTTTCTAAGTTTGTGCTATACAAGCAGCTATTATCTTGTGATTTGCGTAATTGTGGTACATCAACCTGTAATATATTTATTCGATGTATAGATATTATGTTGTAATTTTGCAGCGTGAATAAATGAAACCAAATAAATACCGAAAGAATATGTTGATAGAAAACGTAAAGACTCCGCAGGACATCAAGCATATGTCCATGGAACAACTCACCACCCTTGCCGACGAGATACGCAAGGGCATCCTGCTGCGCGACTCGCTCCACGGCGGTCATGTTGGTCCCAACCTCGGTTTCGTTGAAGCTACAATCGCCATGCACTACGTGTTCAACGCACCTGAGGACAAGTTCGTGTTCGACGTGTCACACCAGATTTATCCGCACAAGATGCTCACCGGGCGCGCCTTCGGATTTGTCAATCCCGAGCGTTTCAACGAGATATCGGGCTACTCCTCTCCACTTGAGTCGCCCACATACGACAATTTTGAGATAGGCCATACATCCACATCCATCGCCCTCGCCACGGGTCTGCAGAAAGGCCGCGACATACTGGGCGGTAAGGAGAACATCGTCGTAGTCATAGGCGACGGCTCGCTGTCGGGAGGCGAGGCCTACGAGGGCCTCAACATGGCGTCGGAGCTTGGCACAAACATCATCATCGTAGTCAACGACAACGAGATGTCGATAGCCGAGAACCACGGTGGGCTATACCGCAACCTCCAGCTGCTGCGCGAGACCAAGGGCAAGGCAGAACTGAACTTCTTCCGCACATTCGGATTCGACTACCACTACGTTGAGCAGGGCAACGACCTGCCGACCCTCATCGACGCTTTCCGTGAGGTAAAGGACACCACCCGCCCCACCGTGCTGCACGTGCACACGGAGAAGGGACACGGCTACGCTCCAGCCGTGGAGAACAAGGAGGCATGGCACTGGAACATGCCGTTCGACGTTAAGACAGGCAAATCGACCGTGGAACCGTTCGGAGAGAGCGCGGCACAGATTCTCGGCGATCACCTGCGGGAGAATATGAAGCGCGACCCGAAACTCGTTTGCATAGCGGCTGCCGTCCCGGCTTGCATCGGTTTCGGCCCTGAGCAGCGCCGCGAGGCAGGCGCGCAGCACCAGGACGTTGGCATCGCTGAGGAAGAGGCCGTTGCCATGGCTTCCGGCATGGCTAAGCGCGGAGCACACCCAGTGTTCTCCACCTATGCCACGTTCATTCAGCGCACCTACGACCAGATTGCGCAGGACCTTTGCGTGAACGGCAACCCTGCCGTGATAAACGTCATCGGCTCGTCAATCTTCGGCATGAACGATTTCACGCATATCTGTTTCTTCGACATTCCGATGCTCTCGCACATCCCCAACCTCGTGTATCTTGCCCCGACAACCGTGGAGGAGATGATTTCGATGGAGGACTGGGCAATCAAGCAGGAACGGTACTCGGTTGCCATACGCGTGCCGGAGGGTGAGGTGCACCACTCCGACGAGGCTTACCCGACCGACTACTCCGACCTCGACCGTTACCACGTGGCACACCGCGGCTCCAAGGTGGCTGTCATTGCCGTCGGCAACTTCTTCTACAAGGCAAAGCATGTTTGCGAGATGCTCGCCGAGAAGGGCATCGATGCCACGCTCATCAACCCGCGCTACATCTCTGGCACCGATGAGCGTCTGCTCCACGACCTGCAGACCGACCACCAGCTCGTTGTGACACTTGAGGACGGCAGCATCGACGGAGGTTTTGGCGACCGCATAGCACGCTTCTACGGACCTACACAGATGAAGACCCTCTGCTTCGGCGTGAAGAAGGCCCTCTACGACCGCTACGACGTCAGCCAGCTCATGCGCGACAACAGCCTGCTTGACGAGCAGATTGTGGAGCGCATACTTAAAGCGTAAATCTGAAGAGAGCCAGGCTTTTAGGGGTTGGCCAAAACAAATATTCCTGCAATTAAATAGGGGAGGAGATAAATGCCAACAATTTGGCATTTATCTCCTCCCCTATTTAATGATATTGTTCGAAGCGTCTACTTCTTGAACACCTCAATTTCCGAGGTGAACACATACCATGCGCGGCGGCCATAATAGTCGTTCACAGGCACAATGTTGAAGTACTTGGCCTTCACCGGGGCGAAGAACTCGCACACGGCAGCGTCAGAGTTGCTTGTGGGAGTTGTTGACGATACTGCTGTGCCGTTGTCGGTCCAGTTCTCGCCGTCGTCGCTTGAGAGCACCTTGTATTGTGCCAGACAGTAGCGGTAGCCATAGCCATAGTTGTAGGCATGAACGGCAATGGCCGCCACCTCCTTAGGCTCACTGAACTCCACACGCCATGCAGGGTTGTCCCAGTCCTGGGTATAGTCGCAGTAGTCGCCGTCAAGTACACTGTCGTTGAGTCCGTCCTCATATCCATTGGTGCCATACGACCAAATCTTGTAGTCGGCTACTGGATATGCCGTGTAACCGTCGAGCGAGCCTTCTGCCTTTACATTGTTAAATACCTTCCTCACCGTCCACACAATCGACTTGAGGTTGCTGCTTGCCTCAACCCCCGACACGTTGTCGAGCGAGAAAGCCATGACGGCTGTGCCCACAGCCATGTTCTTCAGGGCATCCCCATTCTGCAGAGCCACCTCAACCGGCTCAGCCGACTGTGTCGTGCCCGCCTTTATCGTCACCGTTGAAGTCCTCATGCTGAAAGCGTCGGCGCCAAGCACAGCGTCGCCGTTAGCAGCGGCAGTCTCAGGGTCGGGCTTGACGCTCACCGTTACATCGCTGCTGACAGGCTTTGATAGATATACATAAAACTTAAGCACATCGTCAGGCACGACAAGTGAAGACGGGGTGGCTGTGACGGTAGACGAGAAGCTTTGCTCCGCGTCAGCCGTCTTGCTTATATATGCCTTGGCGTCATAGTTTTCGGCCTCTGTAGGATGCAGAGTGTCGCCCACCTCCATGTCGTCGCTGCACGCCGTGACGAGCGGCAGGGCTGCGATGAGCAGCACAGGAAGAGTAATGTTCTTTATGATTGATTTCATTGTCTTCGTTTTTTAGGTTTCGTTTTTGTTATTATTCCTTTCCGTCGATGCGCACGTTCTGGGTCCATTGGGTGTTGCCCACTGCGTGTGCGAGGTTGCCGTGCCCGGTAGCGTCGCTGAAGTCGTTGCCCGTGCCCTCGTTCATCTTCCAGTAGGCCTCAAGCCCGTTGGTTGTGGGGTCGATGACATACATGTTGTTGGCAATCTCTGCCTGCTGGCGTGCAACGGTCCAGAAGCGCAGCTCCGACACTTTCACGTTGGCGCGCAGATAGTCGGTGTTGCCGAACTTCACGTTGTCGTGTGCGATGTTTGTCACCTTTCCGCCGAGGTCCATAGAGTTGTCGAGCACGCCGTTGATGTAGAGGTAGAGCTTCGTGCCTGTGCATACAAAGGCCACATGATACCAGGTGTTGGCGTTGAAGTGGGTGTTGGAGTTCATCTGCGAGCCTTGGGTCTTTATCTGCAGGAGGTCGCCCTCAATGGGAGCGTCGCCGAAACGGGTGTAGATTTCGCCGCCGTTGGAACCCCATGCGCCGAATAGAGCCTGGTTGTTGAGCTCGCCGATAGCCTTTCCGAGCTTGTCGATGTTGACGTTGAACTCAAGAGTCCACTCCGTGAGGTCATAGTCCTGGCGCATGGTCATCTGCACGTTGTTGGCGGCGTTGATGGTTGGCACGGGCTGGAAGATGACCTGGTCGATGACATACACGAGCGTGCTGCCCGAGTTGATGACCCCCGTTCCGTCCTTGCTTGTAATCTTCACAGGCACGGCAAATTTCTTGCCGCTGTTCTTCAGCTCCTCTGTGAACGGCTTGACGGTGAGTGTTACCGGCATGGAAGTAGACTCGCCTTGTGCCACCGTTACGTCTGTCGCTGACAGTGTGTACTGGCTGGCTGGCAGCAGCTCGTAGGCTGTGGAGTTGGTCTCGTTGTATGTCTTCAGCGCAGTCTCGTCAACGGATATGCCGAACGTGCAGTCCTTGCCGACTGGTGACGAGACGCGCACGTTGAACTCAGCCGACTGCGAGTCGTTGCCTACGGTAATCTTCTTTGACGAGTTGCCGTTGGTGTTGGTCTGGGCTATGTAAGCCTGGTTCTCTATAACGTCATAGTCGGCATCGTTGCATGATGTGAGCGCCACGGAGCAAGCCGCGGCACACACGAGCAACAATTTAGATATGTTGGATTTCATAATACTTCTTGTTTTGTTGTTATTTTACTGTTGGGTTCTGTATCTGTATGGCCTTGCGCAGGAACGGATAAGATGTGCTATAGCCAGACACGCTGTATTCGTACTCCATGTGGTAGGTGCCGCATCCGCCCTTGCGCAGGTGCTTGCCGTCCACCACGGGTTCCCACTCTGCCATGCCTTGAAGGCTCTTTACAGTTCTGCCGTCGCGTGTGGTGAAGTCGACGCCACCTTGCTTGGCGTAGTTCTCGAAGTTCTCGGTGACTATGTACTTGTTGGCCACCTCCTCGGCTGAGAGCACTCCGTCGTAGTGTCTTATGGTCTGTGCGAGGCGGTTGTCGAGGTCGTTGTATCCATAGCTGCTGTAAGCCTGCACGATGAAGTAGTTGAAGGCGTCGCCAGTCTCGGCAGCCACGCTCTGCGGTTCGCCGTCAATCACGAGCATGCGTCCCGAGTTGGAGCGCTTGCCGACGCGCTTTGACAGCTCGTCAACGAAGATCTTCTCTGCCTCGGCATTTCCGGCGATGTCGCCTGACGAGCCGTAGTGGGGCTCGTAGTCCCAGTCGAACCCGTCGTAGTTGTACTTCTCTATAGTGTCGCATATGGCGCTGGCATACTTGCGTATGGCCTCCTCACCGGTGCCCCAGAATGTGGTGCGGTCTTCGCCCTCAGGTGTGAGCTGGTCGCCTATGTTGGCAACGATGAAGCAGAGCAGCGCACGTGTGCCCTTCACCTCCTGCACATACTTGAGGTCGGCCTTGCGCTCGGCAGAGAGCGAGTGCCAGTTGCCCCATATTGACACGAAGTCAACGGAGTCGGGCAGCCCGGCGAGCGAGTTCTCCTGCGACGCTCCTGCTCCCACCCAGTTGCCGAACCATCCGAACGCCACCTCATGGTTGCTCTTCTTGTAGTCGCGCAGTTGCTGGTAGTAGGCCTCCGACTTGTTGGTGTGTGTCAGGTCGGCGGGGTTCTTTATCTCGGTGTCTGTCCAGTCGTCGCACGACACCAGGGCGGTGACGGCAGCGACGAAGGCAAACATATACATGAATATCTTTTTCATTGCAATCGAATAATTAAGTAATTATTAGTGAAAGGTGGTGCTTGCTACTTTTTCTGCCACCACATCTTTGTCTCGTAGTTGTCGGCGCCACCGAGCAGCTGCACAGCCTTGGCGTAGTTGGTGGCGTTGTTTACCGTCTCCTGGTTGTCGAAAGGAATGCGGTTAGGCACATAGAGTGACGATCCGTTCGACTCAGCCGTCGGGAACACCTTCGGGTAGCCCGTGCGTCTGATTTCGCTCCAAGCCTCCTGTCCGTCGGGGAACATGGCAATCCACTTCTGTGTCATGATGCGCTCGAGCTTCTTCTCGTCCGACGCGCTGTCGTCCCATTTGATGGTGATGTCCGACTGGTGCTGCATTGACTTGCCGAATCCGCCCTCGGCGTCCTTGTAGTCGGCCTCTACAGATGTGTCGTCGGCAAGATAATTGTCGGCGCCGTTGACGCCCCATTGCTCGAACGATAGTTTGACGGCCTGGTTGTATAGCTCTCCCGCTGTGCCGCCCATGCCGCTCCATCCTGCGAGTGCGCCCTCGGCGCGGCAGAATGTCACCTCGGCAGCCGACATCCACACGCCGCGTGTGGTGTTGGTGACGTTGGCGGCAGAATAGATGAGGTCGGCAGTTGCCTTGTTACCTATCTTTGCTCCGGCAAGACAGCCGATGACGCTGCGTGGGCCGGCTGTGTCGGTAGGCTTGAAGTAGGCAGTGATGCGCGGGTCGTTGTAGCCGTTCATGTAGGCGTCGATGTCGGCGCATGCGCGCGAGTCGCCCCATTCCACGGATGTCTTGTACTGTCCATTAGGAGTGTATGTGATGCAGAGGTTCTCGTCGTTGGACGTGATGACACCGTTTGCCACGGCCTCCTCGCCACACTGCTTGGCAAATGCCGTGTCGGCAAAGCGCATGCGTATAGCCATGCGGAGCTTAAGCGAGTTGGCATACTTGAGCCAGTTGGCCATGTTGCCGCCATACACGTGGTCGGCGTCGGCGTTGGCTGTGAGGCTCGGGTCGGCTGCGATCATTGGCTGCAGGATTGATATAGCCTTGTTGAGGTCGGCTATGAGGCTCCTGTATATTGTTTCCTGCGAGCTGTAGGCGTTGGCGTCCTCCTCGGCTCCGATAGGGAACGGTCCGTACATGTCGGTGAGGCGTTGGAAGCATTGCGCGCGCAGGATGAGAGCCCATGCGTAGTTGATGCCCTCGCCGCCTGAGAGTCGCTCCACTTCCTTGAAAGCCGACACCACCTTAGGCGTTGAGTCGGCGAACGGATAGCGCACCCATCCGTTGGGCGCGTTGAAGAGCGCGAAGTTCTTCTGGCTGAATCCGTCGTTGGCGTATGTCATGTAGCGTCCGAGGTAGTTGCCGATGAGGTCCTGGTTCATCTGATAAGTGTTTTCCTGCTCCGGGTAGGCCTCGTTCTGGAGCTGTATGAGGAAGGCTCCGGCGGCATAGCTGTCGCGGTTTATCTCCTCGCCGTCAATCTTGTTGGCTGGACGGTTGGCGTTGTCGAACCCGTCGGTGCACGATGTGAGTGAGCCTGCGCCAATGAGGCATGCCGCTCCGAGAAGGAGCATGCCCGGTATATTTGAGATGTTAGTTTTCATTACTATTCGGTTTTTAAAATAGTGAGTGGAGTTAGAAGTTCACCTTCACGCTGAATCCGAGCGAGCGCAGGCTTGGCTGCATGAAGTAGTCGAAGCCTTGGTAGTAGGTGCCTGTTGAGGCTACCGACTCCGGGTCGAAAGGTGCCTTGTTGTAAATCATGAAGAGGTTGCTGGCGGTAAGTCCGAGCGTCAGGCCTACCTTGCCCATGATGGAGCGTGGCAGGGTGTAGCTGATGTGTGCCTCCTGCAGGCGCACGTTGGTGGCTGAGTAGATGTATTCAGACCAGATGGGGTTGTCGCCGCCCACTACAGAGTAGTAGTTTTCTGCCGATACCTTGCCGGTGTTGACAGGTATGCCGCCGTTGTCGCGTGCCACGGCCGATGCCTTCGACACGCCGTATGCGTCGAGAATGGCCTGGGTCTGCGACATGCATATGCCGCCCAGGCGTGCCGTGATGAGGAATCCGAGGTTGATGCCTTTCCATGAGAACTCGTTCGAGAATCCGATGTTGGCTTTCGGAAGCACGCTTCCGCGATACTGCGGGTTGTCGAGGTTCACCTGCTTCACCTTGCCGTTGTCGATGAGGATGTTGCCCTCGGCGTCGCGTGCGAAGTCGGTCGACATGTACACGTCGCCCATGGTGCCGCCCTCCTTGAGGATGATGTCACATCCGTTGAGTCCGCCCTGCTTGAGGTAGTTGTCGCTCTCGGCTACATCGTCGAAGAGGGTGATGATTTTGTTGCGGTTGGCGGAGAATGTGAGCGTCGGGTTCCATGTGAAGTCGCCCCACGTCTTGTTGTATCCGAGCGACAGTTCTATACCCTGGTTGCGCACGTTGCCGGTCTGTATGTATTCCTTGTCATATCCCTCGCCGGCTGTGATGGAGCGCAGGAAGGTCTGCTTCTTGGTGTTCGACTGGTAGAGCGTGACGTCAAGTGTGAGGGCGTTGTTGAGGAAGCGCGCCGTGAGTCCGGCCTCCCATGAGTTGGTGCGCTCCGGATAGAACGTCTTTGGGAACTTGTAGGTTACGGTCTTGTATGTGCCCGATGCCGGGTTGTACTCATAGCGTGCGCCTGACGAGATGTTTGGCGAGATGGCAGAGCCCACCGATGCCCATGAGCCGCGCACCTTCAGGTAGTTAATCCATTCTGGCATCTTCGCCATTTGAGAGATGACGGCCGACACGCCCACCGATGGATAGAAGAACGACTCGTGCGTTGTCCCGGCGAGAGCCGAGTCCCAGTCGTTGCGTCCCGTGAGCGTGAGGTAGAGCATTGAGCGCCATCCCAGCTCCACGTTGGCGAATGCGGAGTTGATGTTGTGTCGGTTGCCCTCGAAGATAGGACGGTTGTCGTTGGTCACCTGTCCGTAGTCTATGTTGTTTGGCGTGAACACGTTTGAGGGCGACTTGAGTCCGCCCTGGTAGCCTTCCTGGGTGTAGTGTGTGCGTGAGAGCGACGCTCCTATGTTGGCGCCGATGGAGTAGTCGCCGAAGGTCTTGTTGACGTTAGCCATGATGTCGGCGTACAGGTTGCGGTCGGCGGCGTTGTTGTAGCCGTAGAAGCCATACTTTGAGTGGGCGAAGATGTCGATGGTCGAGGCGTAGCGCTTGTCCTCCGCCTTTGTCCGGGTGTCGTCCCAGCGCATGCGTCCGGTTACGTCGAGCCAGTCGGTTATCTTGTATTTTATGGAGCCGCTGAGCATGTAGCGTGAGCGGTCGTTGGTGCGGTTCATGCGCTTAGCAATCCAGTAAGGATTCTGCATCTGTAGCGCGTTGCCGTAGTTCCAGTTCTGCGTGTATATGCCGCGTGAGGCGTCCCACACCTCAAACGTGCGTATGGCGTCGAACGACTCGCCTCGTGGAAAGAGGTAGAGGGCGGGGAGCGGGTTGAAGTACTGTCCCTGTGCCATGAGATTCTTGTCGCGCTCCTTGATGTAGTTGAACGAGAAGTCGAGCGTGAGCTTGTCGTCGAGCATTGACGTCGAGTTGCGGAACGTGACGTTGTAGCGGTCGTATGTGTTGTTGGTAATGATGCCGTCAGCGTTTGTTGAGCCTACAGAGAGGTAGGTCTGGTTTTTCTCTGAGCCAGCTGTGATGGCAACGTTGTTCTGGATGTTGGAGCCGGTGTTGAAGAAGTCCATAGGGTCGTATGCGCCATACGGTGACGCGGCCTTCTCGCCCCACGACTTCACCTCGCCCGGACGGTTGATGTACGAGTTTTGGAACTCGGGCGACACGAACGGACGCGAGAACTGTGAGCTGTGTGATATCGCCACGCTCACCTTGCCTTCCTTGCCCTTCTTTGTGGTAATCATTATCACGCCCTGGGCTGCCGCCGAGCCGTAGAGGGCCGCGGCTGCCGGACCTGAGAGCACGGAGATAGACTCGATGTCCTCGGGGTTGAGGTCGGAGATGCCCTCTCCGCCCGGCTGTGTGGCGTATATTGAGTTGGAGTTGCCGCCTTCGGAGCGGTTGTTAATAGGCACACCGTCGATTACGTACAGAGCCTGGTTCGACTGCGAGATTGACTTCGGTCCGCGCATCACCACACGTGTTGCTCCGCCCATGCCGGCTGACGAGGCGTTGATGTTCACGCCAGCCACCTTGCCGGAGAGCGAGTTCATGAAGTTGGCGTTCTTCACCTCCGTGAGGTTCTCGCCGCCCATCTTCTGCACGTTGTACGAGAGGGCCTTCTCAGAGCGCTTGATGCCGAGTGCCGTCACGACTACGTCGGAGAGCACCTGTGTATTCTCTGCCATCGTAAGCCGCATCGGGGAAGCCGTAGCCTTACTTTTAAGGGCGGAGTAGCCCATGTATGTCAGCTCGAGTTCCTGTCCTGGACGGGCCTTCACGGTGAATTTGCCGTCAATGTCGGTGACGGTCACTTCCTTCGTGCCAACAACCTTCACGCTTACGCCGATGAGCGGTTCGCCTGCCTTGTCTACAACGGTTCCTGTTACTACGCCTTTGGCGTCCTGAGCCATGTTTTCGGTGTCGGGGAATGAGGTGGGCAAGGCCGGAGCCGACTTTGCCGCATATCCCGACAGCGACATGGAAGCAAGCAGTGAAAGTGCGGCTACGCTACGCTTGCACATCATTTTTTCCACGATTTGATTAGATTTCATAATCTACAATGCTGTTAATTTCTTGTAATAGAGTTGGTTTGTCTCGTCTTTGAGGGGTGTTTGCTTATTTTCCGGTAGGGTGTTTTTTATGCGTATTTTATTTGTCAGTCTGCGAAAGTACAAATAAATTGTACCTTTTCAAAATTTTTTAACTTGTTTTATACAGAGTGCCTGAAAGCATGGCGAATTTAATAATTATGAAAAAAACATACTATTTGTTTGGCTAAATGAAATTATATGGTTAACTTTGCGAGCAAAACGTAAGCGAAACGCCTGCTTTCGTTTGCTGATTACTAAAATGTAAGCCAATAAGTGAAATACAAGTCACTAAAACGAAAATAAGAAAAGTCAATAAAAACAATTAATATACCTAATATATCTTTTATGAAGAATCTTTTTTTGAACAAAGCGTTTTGTTCGGTGGTTATGAGCTTTATCGCGGCTCCCACACTGATGGCGCAGACATCGTTTGCGCCCGGTCAGCCACGTATAGCCAAGAAGCTCACCATGCAGCAGCGCCTTGACGAGATGGAGAAGTTCCGCAAGAAGTATCCCCTTCTTGCAAGCAACCTTCTCCTTGGACAGTCGAAAACCAACCTGCGCCAGTCGAAGGCAGGCATGCCGGTACCCTTTAAGCAGCCCGTTGCGCAGGTGCCCATGAAGGCTCCTAACGGAACCGTTATTTGGGCAAATATATATACAACCGACAACTACGGTTTCTACTCGTTCACACCTAAGGCCAGCATCACTCCCCAATGGCTCAATACCGAGAGTCCTGCCCCGACCTCTCTTGTGGCACGTTATGGCGTGCAGCTCAAGGGCTCGAAGCTATATGGCGTTTATGCCGACATGGCGAGTGCGGAATATGGACCTGAGTATGCAAGTCCTTACCGCTTCGCGTTCAACACAACCGACTGGACAGCCATCGACGACGAGACCGGACTCTTCCCGAGCGCAAGCTGCCGGCTCATAGCGCAGGAGACAGCCATGGCTGCAGACGGCACGGTGTACGGCGAGTTCTACAAGGAAGACCTCAGTGGATTTGAGTGGGGCACGGTCGACTACGAGACCGAGCAGTTCACGTCGTTCGGCGACGCCGAGCGCAAGTATGTTGCCATTGGCATAACAAGCAAGAACGAGCTTTATGGTGTCGCAGCCGACGGCAATCTGTACAAGATTAGCACGGTTGACGGTTCGGAGACACTCATCGGCGCCACAGGCCTTAGCCTTACCGTGTCTGACGAATACGGAAGCCAGGTCTACTCCCAGACGGGTGAGATTGACCAGCGCACCGACATATTCTATTGGGCTGCTGTGGACGCAAAGGCACAGACCGGCCTCTACACCATAGACCTGCAGACCGGCAAGGCCACGAAGATTGGCGATTTCGGCAGCACCACCGGTATGGTGGGCATGGTTATCCCGCAGGAGATTGTTGACGACGCGGCACCGGGACGTGCCGAGAACCTGAAGGTGAGCTTCTCAGGCGAGTCGCTCTCTGGTACGCTCTCGTTCAAGGCTCCTACCAAGACCTATGGCGGCAGCACGCTCACGGGCAACCTCACCTATTCGGTAAAGGCCAACGGCGAGGAGCTTGCCACGGGCAGCGTCAAGGCGGGCGAGGAGAAGCAGGTTGCTCTCAACGTACCTTCAAGCGGACTCTACGAGTTTGCCGTGACCATCACCGGCGAGGGCGGCACCTCACAGCGTGCCACCGTCAAGCAGTGGGTTGGCAAGGTGGCGCCGATGGCTCCCGAGTTCCTCACCATGGCCCGTGAGGAGGGCAGCTACGACATCAATCTCTTCTGGCAGCCAGTGGAGAAGGACGTCAACGGCAACACGCTCTCCGGCGTCAAGTATGATGTCTACCGCTGCACGCCGAAGAAGAAGACTCTTGTGGCACAGGACCTCGCAGAGACATCATTCAGCGAGACTCTTGTCAACCCAGAGCTTGCCGAGCACTTCTACGAGGTATACGCCAAGAACGGCGACGCTGTCAGCGAGGCCGCAAAGAGCGACTCCGAGGTGTTTGGCGACGCCATAGAGCCCGACTATTCCGAGGACTTCTCGAAGGTTGACGGCACAAAGCTCTATTCTATAATTGATGTAAACGGTGACGGCAAGTCATGGAAGTATGACTCCGAGAACAAGTGCATGCGCACCTACTACAGCGACGAGAAGGGCACGGCGGACGACGACTGGCTCGTCACGCCGAAGGTTCGCCTCACGGCCGACCGCACATACACCGTGAAGTTCCGCGCACGCAACAGATACGAGAAATATCCCAACTCGCTTGAGGTGAAGTGGGGCAACGGCAACACTGTCGCCCAGCTCACCAACGTGGGCTTCAAGAAGACCAACATCAGCTCACAGTATACCGAGTATGAGTTTGTCATCACTCCGCAGGCTGACGGCGACTACTATGTGGGCTTCCACAACGTGTCGCCTTATCCCGACTACGGTGTGCTCAACCTCAACCTCGTCGAGATTGACGCCAATGCCTTGCTCATATCGCCTGCCGCCCCGACAAACCTAACGGCCAAAGCGGGCGAGAAGGGTGCCCTCACGGCAACCGTTAGCTTCAACGCCCCGTCGCTTAACGGCAAGGGCGAGAAGATTCAGACTCTCGACAACGTGCAGCTCCGCCGCAACGGCAAGCTCATACATGAGTTTGGAAAGGTAGCAGGCGGCGAGGCTCTGTCGTTTGAGGACAAGAACGTGCCCAACGACGGTGAGGTGACCTATACCGTGACCGGCTTCGTAGGCGAAAATGAGGGCGACAAGGCCACCGTAAAGGTATGGGTGGGAACTGACCTGCCGCTCAACCCGAAGAACGTCACCATCGCCTCCAACGGCACAACGATATACAGTTCTTGGGACAAGTTTGACGGCAAGGGCGAGCATGGCGGCTACGCCAACCCCGACGACGTGAAAGTGTCGGTGTACAGCATCGAGGACTATGGCGACGGCCAGATGTATCTCGGCTCACGACTCGCTGTCAGCGAGCCGGGCGAGACAAGCGTCGACCTTGGCGTCGACCCGGAAGCGTCGGTCTACAACGACGGAAAGCAGAGCCTCTACACCGTGGCTGCACATACCGAGGGACGCGAGCAGATACAGACCAACTACGTGTTCTCTTCGAGCATGGTTGTAGGCCCGTCCATCAAGCTGCCGTTCCGCGAGTCGTTTGCCGACGGATATGTTGACAACGAGCTTTGCTGGACTGAGAACAACGACGCCGTGAACAACCGTTCTACAGCCGCACAGTGGATGACCTCTACATGGGAGTCGGCCGACAACGACGGCGGTTGCGTTATGTGGACTCCTTACCAGACTAACTCCGGCGCAAGCTACACTATAAAGAGCGGTGACGAGTCGGCATTCTGCGTGGCAAAGACAACACTCGCCAACGCGAAGAACCCGCAGCTCCACTTCAGCTACAACATCTCCGGCAAGTGCGACCTCGAGGCTATCGTCAAGCTTCCCGACGGAACGGAGAAGGTTGTGAAGGCCATCTCCAACGAGGGCAGCGAGACGGGCTGGAAGACATGCGACGTCGACCTCTCCGAGTTCAAGAGCGAGAAGTCAATTGTGTGCAAGTTCAAGGGCATCAGTCGCCAGAACAACCCGGCAATATATGTTGACAACATAAACGTGGTTGACAACATCGACTACAACCTCGCAGCTACAGGCCTGAAGGTTGACGACAACCTCAAGGCAGGCCGCCAGGCAAAGGCGCAGGTTGAGGTGAAGAACTACGGCTTGAAGGATGCCGCCGGATTTGGCGTTGAGCTTTATCTCAACAAGAAGAAGGTGGCAGAGAAGACGGTGGAGAGCACGCTCGCCTCATTCGCCTCAGCAACGGTTGACCTCAGCTTCGGCGTTCCTGCAAACGCTGGCAACCGTGCCGAGCTTTATGCCACCGTGGTGTACGACCTCGACCAGAACGACACCGACAACTCTACAGACAAGAAGGTAGTGAACGTGTCGCCGGTGAAGACCGCCACAGTGAGCGACCTTGGCGCATCCTCTGCCGATGGCGGCGTAAGCCTCACCTGGAGCAAGCCTTCTGACAATGGTGTTGAGACCGTCACCGAGTCGTTCGAGAGCTATACTCCGTGGTCGACATCGTTCGGCGACTGGACTCTCGTCAACGGCAATCCTGACGCCGAGGCATGCAACCTCTTCGGCGAGTATGAGAGCCCGTTCAAGGGCGAGAAGTTCGCGTTCATCATCTTCGACCCAGCCACCTGCATCAACGAGGGCAACATCCTCGACGTTTATCCTGGCTACGACGCCCACAGCGGCAACCAGTATGCTGCCGTGCCATACGAGTGGACAGAGCCTCAGGACGACAGCCAGAGCGGATTCGTTGATGGCGACAACTGGCTCATCTCTCCGAAACTCTCGGGCAACGCGCAGACCGTTTCGTTCTACGTGAACAATATATGCGCAAGCTCCGACAGCCCATACACCGAGACCTTCGACGTGCTCGTGTCGCTTGGCTCCAACAAGGTGTCAAACTTCAAGAAGGTGGCGTCTGAAAAAGCCGACGGCGACACTCCGGCAACGGAGGACACCAACTGGAAGCGTGTGACCGTGTCATTGCCTAAGGGCTCACAGTACTTCGCCATACACCAGAACACGCCTGCCGATCAGGCTTACCTCTTTGGTGTTGACGACATCACTTATGAGATAGCGTCCGAGTGCAGCAACGACGAGATTGTTGGCTACAACATCTACCGCGACGGCGAGCTCATCGCTTCCGTGGATGGCTCTACATTGAGCTACACCGACACGGAGGCTGGTGCTGGCAACGGCAAGTATAACGTTACCATAGTCTTCCGCGACAGCCAGGGCAACACCACAGAGAGCGCATTCTCCAACACGGCCACTCTCGCGACCTCAATCGAGGCTATCGAGACCATCGAGAACGCCTCTGAGTATAATGTCTACACTCTCGACGGCAAGACCGTTATGCTCGGCGCAGCCTCTCTCAACGGCTTGCAGCCTGGCGTATACGTCATCAATGGCAGAACTTACATATTGAAGTAAGATATGCATTGATGATGATTAAACAATAAAGCGGGATTCCCAGTCTTGGGAGTCCCGCTTTATTGTTTGTTCACTTCAGAAAAAGTTTTTCCCATAAAAATACGCTAAATTCTGCTGAATAGCTTAAAATGAGCTATTTATGAGAATTTC
>CALBYK010000260.1 GCA_937889855.1 uncultured Prevotella sp. | reverse complement strand
GCAGAGGCTGCCGACAAGGGCGACCTCAGCGAGAATGCCGAATATGATGCAGCAAAGGAGGCACAGGCTCATCTCGAACAGAAGATAAACCGCATTAAGGTTGCCATCTCCGAGGCTAAGATTGTGGACACATCGCGACTGAGCACCGACACAGTACAGATTCTCTCGAAGGTGGAGATGACCAACCTCGCCAACAAGGCTAAGATGACCTATACCATCGTGAGCGAGAGCGAGGCAAACCTCCGCGAGGGCAAGATCTCAATCACCACCCCCATCGCGCAGGGACTGCTCAACCACAAGGTGGGCGACGAGGTGGAGATAAAGATTCCGCGTGGCACCATCCATCTGCGCATCGACAAGATCACAATTGAGTAAAAAGATTTTTAATGAGAAGTTGTGGAGACTGTTTTGCTGGCCTCCGCGACTTCTTTTTGTTTTATCTTAATACATATAAAGACTATGGATATTTTTTCAAAAATCGCAGCTGGCGAGATTCCCAGCTACAAGTGTGCCGAAAGCGACAAGTTCTATGCTTTCCTTGACATCAACCCGTTGGTGAAGGGCCACACTCTCGTCATTCCGCGCCGTGAGGTTGACTACATCTTCGACATGGACGACAACGAGATTGCCGAGTATCAGGTGTTTGCCAAGAAAGTGGCTATTGCCATCAAGCGTGCCTTCCCGTGCGTGAAGGTGGGCGAGGCTGTGCTCGGACTTGAGGTGCCTCACGCCCACATTCACCTCATCCCGATGCAGTCGGAGAAGGACATGCTCTTCTCCAACCCGAAGCTCAAGCTCTCGGAGGACGAGTTCAAGGAAATCGCCGACAAGATTTACAGCGAGTTCCAGAAACTGTAATATGCAGCAGAATCTATTGATTGTGCCCGTATAAATATTGGTCACTTGAATCAGTTTAATCAGAAAAATCCGTATTCGGACAAAAAGGAAATGCGGATTTTTCTGATTAAACTGACAAATGTTTGAATGTCGGATGAAACTTAATTAACGACATAATATTAGCCACTAATGTCCGTTAATCATCCGTTAATAGATTCGTGTAATTGTCGCTAATTATCAGTCAAGCGGGGTTAGTTTCACGGGGTAAAGATACAACTTTTGCACGACATGGCAAGCGTTTCGGTCTGAAAGAATTGTTACGCCGGCATTACCACGCTTTGGTAACGCCATTACCTGGTCCTGGTAACGCCGCTACCAAAGCCAGGTAGCCCAGCTACCAAAGCCAGGTAATCCCGCTACAAGTTTTATCAAGTACTCAAGTTTCGGATTTAGATTTTCATCAAAGCGTCCACCGCCTACGGCGAGTGGACGCTGGTCAAAGGAACACGGATAACACGGATATGACGGATTGGTCATTCACGGATTTCCTTAGACCTACACATTTGGATTTTATGCGCCTTCGGCGCTGATTTAAAAGGATTTGGCGAGCAAGCTCGCCCGCAGCACAAATATACAAGCAAAACAACAGCAAGGCGAAGCGGGACGCTTGCGTCCGAAATCCACCAAAAATCCGCGCCGCAGGCGTGGGTAAATCCAAATTTATATGGTCAAAGATCCGTGAAAAGACCAATCCGTCATATCTGTGTTATCCGTGTTCCTTTGACCAGTTCTCAGTAGCCGAAGGCTCTGAGAACCAACTTTACACTTAAATCCGAAACTTGAATCAAGTATAACATCGGCTATCTTCTTCCACACGAAAAGACACTGGTATCTTGTATATTTAGGAGGGTATGGCATCCTGCCATACCCACTAAGCCATAGATGTTTTCTTGCAGAGTAGGTAGGGCAAGGATTCCCTACCCTCCTAATGAATGCATTTTATACCACAATTGAATACATCGCGCTTTATGCGGTTAATCTATGTTCCAATATGCATCTGGGTCACCATCAAATATTGTATCAATAGCCTCATCAGAATATCCCATCTCGTCCTGCGCGTATGAGCTTGAATATATATCATAGCTGGGAGACTCCTCAAAATTGTCCTCTTCTTCAATATACTCGTCATACATATCGCAATAGTCACAATCATCACTGGCGCGCTCCGCAGCCTCCTGCAGCAGCAATTTGGGGAACGCTGGGTATATCTCAGATATTTGATCTACGGCACATGCCCCGAAACAAAATTCCGGAATATTTTTAATGCACCAAAACACATACCCCGGGTTACCTGAAATAACATCACAAAGAAGTTGACCGCGGTATTTCCCGAACTTGAACGTAGAGCCAATGTCTCCAAAGTAACGATCTGCCATACTCCTTGTTTCTTAGATTATCGGATACACGTCTTCTGGTGCAAACACTGCATAACTGGGAAGTCCTGTTATTGGATTTATAAACGCGCATAGGCATGCAAACATGTTTTTTATGACAGTGTAATTTCCCCTGCTTCTTGTGAACACATAATCATCAATGCCCGCATTGTAATAGAGTATCTGGTTCTCGTCTGCAGAAAATTTCCTGGATTCTTTGAAACCGTAATATTGCACCACGCTCTTTATAGCAGTATCAGAATGTAGATACGATGAGCCAAGGTTCTTGTGCTTGAAATATGTCTCGAAGTGGCTGTTGGAAACCCTCGTTATAAGAGTCTCTGAAATCAGGAACTTTTCTCCATCAGCAGCAGTCTTGACATTCTTCATAAGAGGATATGTGCTATTCGTTGACTCAAACCTGATTCTGTATGGAGTCACTATCACCTTATCGTTCAAGGATAAGTCACAAAAACCTATTTCATCCTCAGAGGCATAGTATGGAACAAATCCCATCAATTTCATCTCAAGGTTGAAAGTGGCAGAAAACACACTCATACCTGCATTCAAAGCCTTTTCCTTTTGTATGGTTTGAAGTAAATTTTGTTTAGATATTTTTATTTCCATATATTTTATAAATAGTTAAATTACAATCACTTTCCATCTATAAGGTCCTATCTTACGATTGGTTGTATGAATATCCTCGGCAAAAATAAGCATTTCTGTCTGAATACAAGCAAGATTCCAGTCCACAAGCCTTGCGGAGCACGGAGAATTAGGAGGAATGGAATATTTTGACTAACTTAGCACGATATTTAACCCAAACGATTACAATGGCATACAACATTCAATTACGCAAAAGAATTATACACCCCGCCGTTGACACCCTGCCCTATTTCCTCAACGAGTTCAACGGACTGATATACGTGGAGAGATATCCAAGCGCCGTCATGCGCGACATTGTGCGCCAAAAAGCAGGCACAATAGAACAGAGGCTGCGCGATATGTATGACGGCATTGGCGACATACGGCTTATACGGTGCATGGACATGATGGAGGATTATGCCGATGTGCTGAGGTATAATGCGCCCTGGCTCTTTAGTGCCGGCATGAAACCGGAATTCGACAGCAGGGAGTTCCTAAAGTTGCTCGACTTCAACGACAATTTCCACGCCGGATTCATAAAGGTGGAGCGAACAAGAAGAGACGACGAGCAGGTGTTCGCGTTCTGCGAGGTGATGTGCGATACGGTGAAGGACGGTGACGCCATGATCGACGCTCTGTTCGACCTATACCAGAGAGCCGACAAATCAGTGGCGCGAATACGCGAAAGCCATGGTCTGGCACCGCAATGGAAACCGAAACAGGACGACTGCTTCTGCTGCAATACAGACATGCTGGAAGACGAAAGTGAGCTGAGAGACATCGACGGCGACAAGCTCACAGCGTCCGACCTGTGCTTCGACTACGAAACGAAGAAACTCATTGACGAGGTGCGCGAGCGCATCAAGAAGTTGCGTCTGAACGGCGTGAGCCAATGGGTGCTCGACGAACTTGTGAAGTCGGACAGGTGCCTAAGCGTGCTCAGCATCGGCAACGACTGCCGGCTGTCGCTGCCCGACTACAACAACATAGAGATACGCATGGAGCCGCTTCCCAAGGCGGTGTTCTTCCTATTTCTGCGCCACCCCGAGGGCATTCTCTTCAAGCATCTGCCCGACTACCGCGAGGAACTGGCGCGAATATATGCCGACGTGCGCCGCCGCTCGTCGCTTACGCCACTTACAGAGGAGAGACTGCAGGCGAGCGTCGAGGCCGTCACCAATCCGCTGTCGAACTCCATCAACGAGAAGTGCGCCCGCATACGGGAGGCTTTCGTGCGGGAGTTCAGCGACAACTTGGCCGAATATTACTATGTCACTGGAATGAGGGGCTGCGCCAAGACCATCAAACTGTCGAGAAGCATGGTCTGGGGGGAATATTGAGACCCATCATGAATATTGAGTGACAATCGCGGGACACACGTGGCGGAGGTCACTGGCCTCCGCAGCATCCAACCACCAGAAACAATCAGATGTGACAGACAGGTGACACTTCGCGTGATACTTCTGGCACGGCATACAGAGATATGTCACAAACGGAAATCGTTGTAAATCAAAACATTAACCACAGATTTCGGCATTTAGTGATGGAATGACACATATTTTAATGGAAAAAAACGCTGCAAGCAATCTCATAAGGAGAATCGCTTGCAGCGTTTTTTATACTTAAAGCGGTGCTGATGCCCGGCAATGCAGCAGTTGCGTCTATTGGTTGCAGCGGAGGCCGGAGACCTCCGCCACGGACAAGCTGCCGCTTATGGTTTCTTTCATTTATTACTCAGCCTGAGTTGTGGCGTCGGTCTGGTTGGAGTAGTCGGTCACGTTGCGGCGATTGGCCTGCATGCGGTCGTACTCCTCCTTAGAGCCAACGATTATCTTCTCCCACTGGCGAAGACCAGTACCTGCCGGGATGAGGTGACCGGAGATAACATTCTCCTTCATGCCCTCAAGGTAGTCAACCTTGCCGCGGATAGCAGCCTCGTTGAGCACCTTGGTTGTCTCCTGGAACGAGGCAGCCGAGATGAAGCTCTTGGTCTGGAGAGCGGCACGGGTGATACCCTGGAGAATCTGGGTAGATGTTGCAGGGATGGTGTCGCGCACCTGAACGAGACGGAGGTCACGGCGCTTGAGGCTTGAGTTCTCGTCGCGCAGCTTGCGGGCAGAGACAATCTGACCAACCTTGAGCACGTCGCTGTCACCTGCGTCGGTGACATACTTCTTGCCCCATATACGGTCGTTCTCCTCTGCGAAGTCGAGCTTGTCGACCATCTCCTGCTCCAGGAAGGTGGTGTCGCCCGGCTCGTCGATGCGCACCTTGCGCATCATCTGACGAACGATAATCTCAAAGTGCTTGTCGTTGATCTTCACACCCTGCAGACGGTAAACGTCCTGAACCTCGTTGACGATATACTCCTGGACGGCAGTCGGGCCCTTGATGGCGAGGATGTCGCCCGGGGTGATGACACCGTCGGAAAGCGGAGTGCCGGCACGCACGGCATCGTGCTCCTGAACAAGAATCTGCTTGGAGAGCGATACGAGATACTTGCGCTGGTCGCCAGTCTTCGATGTGACGATGATCTCGCGGTTGCCACGCTTAACCTTGCCCATTGTAACCTCACCGTCAATTTCAGAAACGACAGCAGGGTTGGACGGGTTGCGGGCCTCGAACAGCTCGGTGACACGTGGAAGACCACCGGTGATATCGCCTGCCGAACCAGCGGCACGAGGAATCTTCACAAGTGTTGTACCAGTCTTCACTGTCTGGCCGTCCTCGCAAACCACGTGGCCACCCACCGGGAAGTTGTAGGTACCGATAACCTCGCCGTTGCGGTCGAGCACGTCGCAGGTCGGGACCTTCGACTTGTCCTTCGAGTCGGTGATGATCTTCTCGGTAAGACCTGTAGCCTCGTCGGTCTCGGCACGGTAGGTGATGCCCTCGATAACGTCGTTGAAACGCAACGTACCAGCATACTCCGTAACGATAACGGCATTGAACGGGTCCCACTTGGCGATGAGGTCGCCCTTCTTCACGAGGTCGCCCTCCTTAAAGTAGAGTGAAGAACCGTAAGGCACGTTCTGTGTGGCAAGCGTGATGTCGGTGTGCGGGTCGACAAAGTGAACCTCCGACAAACGGCTGACAACCATCTGGCAATCGATGTCCTTCTCACCGTCGTTCTCTACGAACGGAACGACACGCAGGTCCTCGAAGTGGAGCTTACAATCGTTCTTGACCGTGATTGAAGCATTGGCGGCTGCATTACCAGCCACACCACCGGCGTGGAATGTACGGAGGGTAAGCTGTGTACCCGGCTCACCGATGGCCTGTGCGGCGATTACACCGACAGCCTCGCCGAGCTGCACCATGCGCTGTGTGGCAAGGTTGCGGCCGTAGCACTTCATGCAGACGCCCTTCTTGCTCTCGCAAGTGAGCACCGAACGAATCTCGACACTCTCGATAGGCGACTCCTCAATGGCCTTCGCGATAGGCTCTGTGATTTCCTCACCGGCATGAACGAGAATCTCGCCGGTAGACGGATGTATGATATCGTGAACAGACACACGACCGAGGATGCGCTCCTCGAGAGAAGAGATAACCTCGTCACCGTTCTTGAGAGCGGTGCATACGAGTCCGCGGAGCGTACCGCAGTCCTCCTCCGAAATGATTACATCGTGCGACACGTCTACAAGACGACGTGTGAGGTAACCAGCATCGGCTGTCTTCATAGCGGTATCGGCAAGACCTTTACGGGCACCGTGCGACGCGATGAAGTACTCAAGCACTGACATACCTTCCTTGAAGTTCGAGATAATAGGGTTCTCGATAATCTGGTGTCCCTCGGCGCCTGCCTTCATAGGCTTGGCCATAAGACCACGCATACCCGAAAGCTGCT
>CALBYK010000259.1 GCA_937889855.1 uncultured Prevotella sp. | reverse complement strand
ATGGAGGTGCACCGGCAGTATATTGACATACATGTGCCGCTCAACGGCATGGAGACGATAGGGTGGAAGCCTCTTGCCGACCTCTCGGCCGTTGACAAGGAGTATGATGCAGAAGCCGACTTTGGCACATACTCGGAGCCAGCGTCAGCATACGTGACATTGGAGCCGGGGCAGTTTCTCATAGCATGGCCAGAGGACGGGCATGCCCCAATCATTGGTGAGGGAACGCTGCGCAAGGCAATTGTAAAGGTGAAATTGTAAAAGAAAGCCGTTTTGTTCATGAAGTCCAGCAATCTGTTCTCGATAACGGCCGTCATGTTGTTGGCTGCCATTTGCTTTTCAACAACAACAATGGCTGCAAGCAGGAAGAATGTGGCCAAGATACGTGTGGCATGTGTGGGCAACAGCATCACATATGGCACGGGCATTGCCGACCGTGATCACTATTCGTATCCTGTGCAGCTACAGCAAATGCTCGGCGACAGGTACGAGGTAGCAAACTTCGGTAAGCCCGGCGCCACTCTGCTTCGCCACGGCCACCGTCCGTATTTTGAGCAGAAGGAGTTTCGGGATGCTCTTGGGTTCAGGGCTGACATTGCCGTAGTGCACCTCGGCATTAACGACACCGACCCACGTAACTGGCCCAACTACCGCGACGAGTTTGTGTCTGACTATCTTGCCCTTGTCGACTCGCTTCGGCATGCCAACCCTAAGATGCGTGTCATAATAGCGCGTCTCACTCCAATTGCCGACCGCCATCCACGATTCATGTCCGGCACCAAGCAGTGGCACGACGAGATACAGCAGGCCATAGAGACGGTGGCGAGCGTGAGCGGCTCCGAGCTCATAGACTTCCATGCTCCGCTCTACCCATACCCTAATCTTCTGCCCGATGCCGTACACCCCAATCCCGAAGGAGCGGGTCTGCTTGCCCGCACCGTATATGGTGGCATAACAGGCGATTATGGTGGCCTGCATCTCTCGCAGATGTACGCCGACAACATGGTGCTTCAGCGTGATGTGCCGCTCGACATCCATGGCACGGCCAATGCCGGGACAACCGTGAGGGTGAGCATTGGCAAGACAAAGGCTGAGGCACGTGCCAACAACCGTGGCGAATGGACCGTTGTGCTTCCGCCAATACCGGTGTCTCGCAATCTTACGCTTAGTATAGAAGCCGGCAAGGAACGTAGAGCGTTTCAAAATGTCGCTGTGGGCGAGGTGTGGCTGTGTTCGGGACAGTCGAATATGGCTTTCAAACTGTGTGAGTCGGCTACCGCAAGCCGTGACATACCGTTTGCCGGCGATCCCGACCTGCGCCTTTATGACATGAAGGCCAACTGGGCGACTTACGACGTTGCATGGCCAAAGACGGCACTCGACTCGCTTAACCATCTGCAGTACTTTGCGCCGACTGTATGGAAACAGTCCACACCCGAGACAGCACGGCAATTCTCTGCCGTCGGCTATTATTTCGGACGTATGCTGCGCGACAGCCTGCAAGTGCCTGTAGGACTGATATGCAATGCCGTTGGTGGCGCTCCAGTCGAATCGTGGATTGACCGCAACACACTTGAGACCCGTTTCCCCGCAATACTCCGCGACTGGCTTTCGAACGATTTCATCCAGCCATGGGTTAGGGAGCGTGCGTCCAAGAACATATCCAATGGCGAGAGTCGCCTTACGCGTCATCCCTATGAGCCGTGCTATCTCTATGAGAGTGGTGTCATACCCTTGCAGAAGTATAATATAAAAGGTGTGGTGTGGTATCAGGGAGAATCTAACGCACACAACATGGAAGCCCATGAGCAGTTGTTCCGCCTGCTCGTAGACTCATGGCGCGGCACGTGGCACAACCAGTCAATGCCGTTCTATTATGTGCAGCTCTCAAGTCTCAACCGTCCGTCGTGGACGTGGTTCCGCGACAGTCAGCGCCGCCTGATGGAGGACATTCCTTGTACGGGAATGGCAGTGTCGTCCGACCTTGGCGACTCGCTCAACGTTCACCCTATAAACAAGCAGGAGATAGGTGTCCGTCTTGGGCGTTGGGCATTAGCCATGACGTATGGCAAGGCGCTTGTGCCCAGCGGTCCGCTGCTCAAGAAAGCGTGGCGTGAAGGAAGCTCCGCCGTAGTGGAGTTCGAGTATGCCGACCGTCTTGCCACATCCGACGGCAAGCCTGTAAGGACATTCGAGATAGCTGAGCACGACGGACTGTTCTATCCTGCAACAGTAGCTGTCGATGGCAACCGCATACGTCTTGCCTCCGACATGGTTAAGACGCCTCACTATGTGCGCTACGGTTGGCAACCGTTCACACGTGCCAATCTCGTGAATGGCGAAGGATTGCCGGCGTCTACGTTCAGGGCTGAATTTTGATAAGGCTGAGCGGTTATAGAGTGACTCCCAATTACAGCAAGAGGGCAAGGTTTCTCACGAAGCCTTGCCCTCTTAGTAAATTTTCTATGTTGTCCTTACAACAATCAAACTGTCTATTTACCTTATTAGCCTAATTTTTTTACTAAAACAAACCTTATTTAGTCAACAATCTAATCTATAACCGAACCTGTATATTTACCTATATGTATTATCTTTTTCTTTTTCTCGATGCAAAATTACAAAATAACCAAGCAAGTAAGAACAAAAGATATGCATTTTTATATATTTTCCTTATGCAAACGTTTGAACTACTTGCATACAAACTTGTAAGTCTTTACTGCGTTGCCAGCCTTAACCGACATGACATACACGCCCTTGGCAAGCGCAGGCAACGGCAACACGACGGTGTCGCCAGCCTGCCGCAGCCCGAAATCCTTGCGGAGTACCAACTCACCAGCCACACTGGCAACGCTTACTGCCGCGTGTGCACTGCTGGCAAACCTCACAACGATGCTGCCGTTCTCAACCGACATGCCGCCGTCAAACTGTCCGTCTATGCTCTCCACTCCAGAAGTGTGCAGGTTGACACACTTACGCAGTCCGTCAATAGCGTTTATCTTGCCATAGCCCCAGTTGTTGTCAGGTGCGGTGGATTTGTCGCCACGTGCCGTAGACTCCACAATCTCGTGCAACTGCTCGGGAGTAAGCTCCGGATAAGCCTGAAGCCATGTTGCCACGATGCCTGCCACAAAAGGCGACGACATCGATGTGCCCTGCATATAGCCATAGAGGTTGTTGCGGCCGTAATTCTCATTGTAGTCGGCATACATCAGTGTTCCAGAGTTGTCGTTGTTGGACACAGCCGATATGATAAGGCATCCGGGAGCGGTTATCTCAGGCTTCATTCTGCCGTCAGCCGTAGGACCGTAGCTTGAGAACGAGCTTAAGTCGCCGACAGTCTCGCTGACGGTCGACTGAGTGCCGCTGTTTGTTGTGTATTCGTTGCGCGTGGTGTATGAGCCTACTGTGAGAATACGCTTGCCAGTACCGCCAATCTCAGCCAATGTGGACGACTGGGCGTCAGGGGCAGAGAAGCCATCCATGTCACGCGACTCCAGTTCAAGATACGTGTTGTCAGCCCACACATTCACCCTGCCCTTGTTCTTTGGTGTTACGGCAAGTGCTATGGCATAATTGGCACGCAGGCTTGTGATGTCGGATGTCAGCACAACATGAGGCTTACCATTGAGCGGACTTGTCTCCGACGCCACCTTCCATGTGCCTGTGGCGTAACGCCCGAACGACACGTCGGTCACTCCGTCGGACGGATATACCGTAGCCGACTCAACTGCCTTCTTGTTGAATGTGCTGTAGGCCATCAGCTCAACGGTGAAGTCAGAACCCTTCTCGCCCCAAATCTCAATACTGCCGCCAGTCTTCGAAGACGACGGTGTTGTCTTGTATTTCACAAAGGTCTTAAGCGGGGCGTCGTCAGCCGAGCCGAAAGAGCGGTCGATGTGGAACTTGTCGGTGCGGTGGTTGCCTGCCGCCCCCACGATGAGGCGTCCGGCACGCTGCATGGCGTCGGTCATGGTGTCGAATGTGGAGGTGCCGTCGTGTGGTCCCTCGTGATTGCCAAGACTGAGGTTCACAACGCAAGGCTCACCCACCTCATCGGCATAGTCGAACACATACTGCACGGCGTTGCAGATGTCGGCACTGGTGCATGACGCCAGGTCGAGGGCAACAAGCACGATGTCGGCATCCGGCGCGTTGCCCACGTAGGCTCCGTCCTTGTAGTCGTCGCTGCCGGCGGCTATTGCAGCCACATGTGTGCCGTGTG
>CALBYK010000258.1 GCA_937889855.1 uncultured Prevotella sp. | reverse complement strand
AGCCCAATGCTGTGGTGTTCGGCGACGGCGGACCGGGATGCCGATGGGTAGGTAACGAGAAAGGATTTGCCGGCGAGACCAATTGGGCTTTCATCCGTAAGGGCGAGGTGTATCCAGGCTATCCCAAATACCAAGAACTGCAATATGGGCATCCTGACGGCAACCAATGGACAGCAGCCGAGTGCGACGTGTCAATACGTCCGGGATGGTTCTATCATCCTGAGGAAGACGGCAAGGTGAAGTCGCCAGAACAGCTGGTCGATCTCTACTACCGCAGTGTGGGCCACAACGCCACCCTTCTGCTCAACTTCCCAGTTGACCGCGACGGACTCATCCACCCTATCGACTCCGCCAACGCCGTCAACTTCCACAAAATCATCGAGCAGGAGCTTGCCCACAATCTTGTAGCCGGCATGAAGCCTACAGTGAGCAGCGAGCGTGGAGGCAAGTTCAATGCCAAGGCTATGACCGACAACTCATGGGATTCCTATTGGGCCACACCCGACGGAGTGACAACCGCCGACATAACATTCACATTCAAGCGCCCGCAACGGATGAACCGCATCATGCTACAGGAATATATCCCGCTCGGACAGCGCGTCAAGAAGTTTGCCGTGGAATACCTCTCAGACAATGGCTCATGGCTTCCTGTTGACCAAAACGAGGAGACAACAACAATAGGATACAAACGCTTGCTGCGTTTCAGCACAGTAGAATCCAAGGGAATAAGAGTGCGTATATTGGACGCACGCGGTCCCCTCTGTATCAACAACATTGGGGTGTATGACGGAGGAAAAGACGCCCAACTTACATGGAGTCCTACCTCAGATGCCATAAAGTCGCTGCCGTTCACAGTAGTGGGTTTGGACGAGGCACAACTAAAAACTGTCACCGACCGCAACCCAGCTACCGTTCTGACATGCAACAACAACAGCATTGTCATTGACCTCGGCAAGGAGCAGGCTGTCACCACATTATTATATTTGCCTGACCAAAGCGAAGGACGGCACGGACTTATACACACCTACTCCGTTGCGACATGCAAGGCAGACGGGACAGAGTTACAGACATTAAAAGCCGGCGAGTTCTCAAACATACAGAACAACCCCGTGCTGCAAACCGTCAACTTTCCAGCCACACGCACACGCTACATCAAGCTAAAGGCGGAACGTATGATAACAGAAGGTGAAAATGTAAGAATTGCTGAACTTGGAGTTAAATAAAAAACTGCAAATTATTATAAAACGAATAAAGGCATGGATGGGAAACTACATAACCTATCCATGCCTTTTTTGTTGCGACATAACAATATTACATGAATCTCGCAAAAAAAATCATCTTTTGTATTTATAATCCAAAATAATTGCATACATTTGCAACATCAAATCATAATAAAGCACTCCTAAAAGTTAACAATTGATTATTATTTATAAAATATTCATTCATTAGAAACTATTTAACATTCTAAACATAAGTCTATGAAGAATTGCTACATCTTAGGACTCGCATTGGCAGGCATGTCAATAATGCCTACATACGGTCAAGTCGCGGTGAACAAGTTTCCCGCGACATGGGGACAGACAGCCCCCAAAGCTTTCAAGCTTAGTAACAACCAGCTCAAGGCTCCTGCTGCCATCGACGACAAGTCAAAGGGCGTCACTGTATACGGCAGCGAGCGAATGGACGAGAGCAAGTTGCGCTCCTTCGTTAAATTCAACTCAAAGGATGCGAGCAATTTCAAGCGCATACAGACATATCCAGACCCGGACGGCATCGGGCACCAAGACTACGGCATCTATTGCGGCGCATCAGACGGCAAGAACTATTACGCCATTTTCTGCCAGTCATACACATATTCCGTAATGGGCAAGAAGTTCGTAAAGATTGACATGGAGACTGGTGATGCCACTGTAATACGTGAATATACTAAAGAAGAGCAAAACGCATGGTACGGAGAAGGAGTTGGCGGAAGTAAGCGCAACGCCCTTTATGACATGGCTTACGACCCGCACACTAAGACACTCTATGCCATGGGCTATGCTTGGAACGAGGACGGCTCTGTGGGTTACACTGCCATCTACGCCATAAACCCCGAGACTGGCGAGCACGAGTTGGTGACCACCCTTGACAAGATTTACTGGGAGTTCTGCTTCGACTATGACGGCAACGTTTGGGCAACTCGCCCGAAACCAGCCAAGGACGGCACCACTGCTGACGGCACATATCTTGCAAAGCTTGACGGCAACTTCCAGGAAGTCTCGGCAACGGAAATAAAGGATGAATGGGGAAGCAAGATTGACATGGTCAACTTCGGCACCATCACCATGAACAACACCAACAACCAGATTATCTGGATTCCTGCAACAGCAAACGGCGCTACAACCATATACACCATTGACCCGCAGACTGCCGTGATGAGCTGGCACAGCTGGCTCAACATGGGCAACTGGTTCACTGGCCTCTACATCCCGTATCTTACAGGCGCCAACCGCTTGGCTGCCGGACAGGTGGGCGACCTTGATGCCAAGGCTCAGGATGACGGAACTAACGAGAACACCATATCATGGATCAATCCTACGAAGGCATGGAACGGAACAGAGCTCAGCAGCATGGAGGAAGTGAGAATCTACCGCAAGAAGGCAGGTGTCGCAACCAACGACCGCACCACCACTGAGGAGCTTCTCTCTTCTGGCAACTCCGACCTCATCGCTACCGTTAAGACAAGTGAGCTTGGCGGCAAGATGACATATACGGACAAGACACCTCTCAGCGGCATCAACACATATTATGTTGTGCCGTCACGCGTGAGCGGCGAGCTTGGCGTACCCGACAGCATACGTTGCTACTCGGGCATAGACGTACCTGGAGCCGTACAGAATGCTTATGCCGAGAAGCAAGGCGAAGGCATGAAGATTACATGGAGCGCTCCAGAGAATGGCAAGAACAATGGCTACATAAAGGCAGACGACATTACCTACAAGCTTACACGTTTGCCAGACAACGTTGTTGTTGCAGAGAATCTTAAGGGAACCGAGTTTGTTGACAACACTCTCGGCGAGCAGCAAAAGTACAGCTACATCATCCAGGGCAAGAACGCTACAGGTGAGGGAGCTACAGTGGAAACAAACAAGGTTATGGCCGGTTCCGCACTTGAGACTCCTATCAACCTCACATTCAAGTCGGATGATGACCAGGAGCGTTGGACAACTTATGTATTCGGCAATAGCTACTCGTTCTACTATGCCGGTGGCTATAACGAGGACTACGATTGCTTGATTGGCTACTCAGACAACGCTTACAGCGATTACCAGTCTACAATCGTGTCACCTCCTCTCAAACTCAAGGGCGGAAAGTCTTACCGCATCGTGAGTGATGTGTACAACAACGCCGAGACGCCGTTCGACCTCAAGGTTACAATGGGCAAGAAGTCTGACGACATTAGTGGTGCGACAGTTATCCGCAACGACGAGGACATAGACTATCCGAACTACACTCGCAACAAATTTGAGGACATGTTCACAGCCCCTGAGGACGGCACCTACTATTATGGCATCACATTCACCACACACGCTCAGCCAAACACTTTCAAGTTCTTTGGGCTCACGGTTGACTACGTTCACGAGAACGACCTCAAGGCTTTCTCTATAGACAACATCATCGAGGCTGTTGCTGATGCCGACAACAAGTGTACAGTGAAGGTGCGCAACCTTGGCTCCAACACTCAGAGCAACTACACGGTTAAGATTTACTGCGATGACGAGGGCGAGAAGACATTGGTTGGCGAGACATCCAACGTTCCCACCCTTGAAGCCGGACAGTCGGCTGACGTTGATGTAACATTCCGCCCGCTCAAGGATGGCAAGTTCAACTTCTATGCTGTCGTAGAGCTTGAGGGCGATGAGGACACAAGCAACAACACCTCAGACGAGACATCAATCAATGTTCTTGAGAAAGGCTCTACTGCTTGGACCAACATCGTGACAAGCGGCAAGGATGAGGGTGAAGACACCCACGGACCTGTCACTTACTATGGCGCTTACGACTACTCTGAGGCTGCATACTATCCTTCTGAGGTGAAGGGCGAGAATGGCGGCGAGATTGTACGCATCGCTTATCCGTACCGTGGCAACGACAACTTGAAGGTCCGCACCGACGAGAGCGACGTTAAGATATACATGGGCTACAACGACATCAAGTCGTACACATCTGCCGCCGACGCTC
>CALBYK010000257.1 GCA_937889855.1 uncultured Prevotella sp. | reverse complement strand
TAGTCGCCAGGCAGCATCACCTTATATATTTGCCCGAAAGTGTCGGGCTCGTTCTCTCTCACCCATGCCAGCTTTGCAGCCGTGAAGTTGCCGGGCGAGTTGAGCAGATGGCTCAGACAGTAGTCGCTGCCGAGATTGTTGAACGCCCGGTCGCCGTATGGCACGGCTCGTGAGTCGCACCATATGATGCTGTCGCGCAGTGGCTTGAGGTTCTTGTCCACGCACACCAGTCCGTGCATTTGGTAGGATATGCCAATGCCGCGAATGGCGTCGCCATTGCATCCTGTCTCAGCCATGATTTTTGCGAGAGCCAGCTTGGCGTTTTGCCACCACATCTCAGGGTCTTGTTCTGCCCAGCCTTTCTTGACGGCTTTGATAGGAGCCTCATGGTCGGGAAAGAAAGCCGATGCGGCACACTGTCCGCTGTCTATGTCTACGAGTGAGGCTTTGACACTGCTACTGCCAACGTCGAAGCCTAAGAGATATTGATGATTCATCGTTTTTAGTAAGTATTATATAAAATGTGTGGTTTAAGTTCTTAAGAGTTTGTTGGCTTTGGTTTGTGCTTCTTTTCAATGCAAAAGTACAAATAATAATGATTTTAAGGATGTCTTTTTAGAGTTTTTATGGTTGATATTAACATTTTACTGCATGGTTTGAAACATTTGAGGCGGTTGTGTGCAAAAAAAAAACAGCGCATAGACATTATTGCTGTCTATGCGCTGTATGTGGTTATTTGGTGGTGTGGAAGCTGATTAGTCGGCAATCGACTGTTTCTTCTTCGCGTCCTCCATCTTCTTGAGGATGTCCTTAGGAATGGCGTTCTTGTTGACCATGTAGTCCATGGTGTTGGCGATGATGAAGTTCTTTGTCATGTACCAAGTGCCCTTGTAGTCGCCTGTCTCGCCCCATGAGTTCTTCACCATGTAGTATTCCTTGCCGTTCTGGTCCTTGGCGATGCCATAGATGAGCATGCCGTGGTCGTCGGTGAGCTCCCAGTTGTCGTAACGCTGCTGGCGCTGCTCAGGTGTGGGAGTAAGCTCAGGCACCGTGCATCCGAGCGAGTCGACGATGCTTGTGCGCTTAGCCTGCGAGAGCTTGAGCCAACGAGCCATGTCGGAGCCGGAGAGATTCTCCATCTTCTTGGTGTCATAGAAGTAGGCGAGACCCTTGCGTGTGAATCCCGGCTCGCTCACGTCGCCGCCCCAAGCCACGGTGTAGCCGTTCATGATGGCGTTGTCGATGATGCGTGCCATGTCCTCCATCGGAAGGTTCCATGACAACGGGTTGCGCCAGTTGTCCTGCACCTCAACGGCAAACTGTGAGTAGTAGGGATGATGCGAGTAGCTTGTTATAGACACGTAGTTGTTCCAGTCGAGTCCGAGGCTTGCTGCGAATGTCTTCGGAGTGTACTTCTTTCCCTGGTATGTGAACGATTCAGGGCACTTGCCGAGATAGGCGTCGAGAATGCCCTGAAGTCCCACCTTCCACTGGCTTGATATCTTGTCGGCCTTAGTGCGTGCTATGCCTGCCACATACGGCTCAAGCTGTCCGAAGAACTCGTTGAAGTTGTTGAGCGAGTCGCCGTAGAGAGAGCCTGGGAACGGCATGGCGTCCTCGGGGCAGATGCCGTAGTTCTTCAGCACGTAGAACACGTCGTAGGCTGATCCGCCCTGGGAGAACTGGCAGTCGCCGTGCAGACGAACCACCTGAATGGCGCGGTCCATGTAGTTCTTGTTGGCAACGAACGACTCGCAGAGGTCGTATGTCTTGCCGGTAGCCTTGAGAATCTCTGCCTCGAAGAACGAGAGTGTAGAGTAGTCCCAGCATGTGCCGCTGCGGTTCTGGTCCTTCACGCTTGTGATAGGATTAGCCTTGATTGTTGTGAAGACGGGCTTGTTCTTGTTTGTTGAGTCCTTCTTCTCTTCAGCGTTTGCGCCGATCGCCAAGCATGCGAGGAGCGCAAGTGTTAAGATTTTTTTCATTTTTTGTTTTTATTGTTATTGTTGATTATAAGCCTTTCTAAGCCTTTCTAATTTCTAAGTCTTTCATGGCTTCTCAGGCTATATGGCCCTTTCTGAGCCATAATGTGTTAAATCCCTTAGGCGCCTCTTCGCTTATTCTGCCATGAAAGCCTCGACATCCTTTGGATGGTAAGGTATGCGGTCCTTACCTATGAACCGGCATCCATCCTTGGTTATGAGCACGTCGTCCTCGATTCGTATGCCGCCGAAATCCTTGTATGTTTCAAGTTTGTCGAAGTTGATGAACTCGGCGCAGTGGCCAGACTGCTTCCAGTCGTCGATAAGTGCCGGTATGAAGTAGATGCCGGGCTCGTCTGTCACGACGAATCCCTCTTCGAGACGTCGTCCCATACGCAGGCAGTTGGTGCCGAACTGGTCGAGGCGTGGGCGTGTCTCGGCGTCGAAACCAACGTTAATCTGGTCGAGCGACTCCATGTCGTGCACGTCCATGCCCATCATGTGCCCAAGTCCGTGGGGAAGGAACATGGCGTGTGCGCCGGCTGCCACAGCCTCGTCGGTGTCGCCCTTCATGAGTCCGAGCTCCTTGAGCCGTTCGGTCATAAGGCGGCATACGGCGAAGTGCACATCCATATACTTCACGCCAGGCTTGGCAACGTCAAGCACATAGTCGTGGCAGGCTTCCACGATGCTGTATATCTCAAGCTGACGCTCGGTGAACTTTCCGTTGACAGGATATGTGCGCGTGTTGTCCGAGCAATAGTTGTTGATGGTCTCGGCACCGGCATCGCACAAGACGAGCCGTCCGCTCT
>CALBYK010000256.1 GCA_937889855.1 uncultured Prevotella sp. | reverse complement strand
GAGGCATTTCCATCGCATCAAGCAACAACGAAGAAAGCGAGTAAGAATATTCTCTTGCTCGCTTTCTTCGTTGTTTCATTCATGTTATCTGTCGGGGGTTGAGAGAATCCTGTACGAATTTTCAAAACTCCTTGGATGCTTTCCTATCAAGCAGATATTTACCAAACAGTTGGCAAGCATTTCCGCGTCATTAAGGTCAACACCCTTTTCCCTGCTAAGGTTCTTTCCGATAATTACCTCCCATGTGGTGTCAAAGTCATGATCATCGGCGCCAATATATTGCTCATCTTCCTTGGCACCTTTCATGAATTTATATTTTATTTCTTTCTTTGACGTAATAGGCCTCATGCGAAGAAGGGTGTCCCACGCCTCATGCAACTGTCCACGAAACTTGCCTGTACCTGGGAACATATCGACTATGACTGGCATAATTTCGTCAAACTCATAGGCTTGAAGAAGTTCGTATAAACGCATTGGAAAAAGTAATTAGTCCTTTTTAGAATTTAGCCATCATAATAGCATCTGCGGCACATTCCGCACCCTTGTTTCCAAGTTTTCCGCCACTTCTTTCCTTTGCCTGTTGCAGGTCGTTTGTAGTAAGAAGACCATATATGACGGGAATATTCTGCGTGGCATTGAGATGAGCTATTCCATAGGTCACGCCTTGGCAGATGTAATCGAAGTGAGGCGTCGCACCGCGGATAACGCTTCCAAGGATGATGATGGCATCAAAACCATCGTTCTTGCTCATCTGTTGTGCTCCATAAATAAGCTCAAAACTGCCTGGCACATGCTTGACATGAATATTCTCTGGCAATGCGCCGTGCTCCTCAAGCGTGTCTACAGCCCCTTGAAGCAATGCTCCGGTAATATCGTGATTCCAATCGGCTACCACTATACCGAAGTTCATATTGCTTGCGTCAGGGATATTTATGTCACTTAAATCAGTAAGATTATGAAGCTCTGTTGCCATTACTTGGTTGTCCTTTCAATGTACTTGTCAATGTCATTGCTCTGAACAATGGCTGAATTGACATACTTTTTCTTGATGTCTTGATAAAGCTTGTTCGCATCATCAATTTTATTCTGAGACTCGAGCAATTCTCCAGCCTGCAGCAAGAACGTTGGAGACAGGCTGTTGTTTGTGCCGTTGTCTGCCTTGTCATCGGCCTTGCTTGCCGCGTCTTTGAGAGTGCTGATGGCCTTGTCTATCTGTCCAACGTGGGCGTAAGCATTACCCAAGGCCTCGATAGCGGCGGGACTAATCATGGCATCACCCTTAGGCGAATAATTTTCAAGATATTTCACGGCATCCTGCCACTTGCCGAGGTTGGCATAGCAAAGACCGGCATAGAGGTTTGCGAGGTTGCCGGCATCGGTGCTGCCATAGTCGCTCGCGATCTTTACAAAGCCAGTATATCCCGCGCCGTCGCCATTGAGTGCCTTGTCGAACTGGTCTGCGTTGAAATACTCCTGGCCACGAGACAAAGCCGTGCTTGCCTTTTCCTGACGAGGACCACCGATAAACTGGTTGTAGCAGATTACAGCTGCCACGACGACAATGACTGCAATGATGACTCCACTGATAATCTTCTTGTTCTTTTCGAAAAATGCCTCCGACTTTACGGATGCATCAAAAGTCTCCTTTTCGTTGTTGTTTGCCATTATTTTTATTTGTTATTTTTCTATTTGGTTTGCCTATATTTAATCATTTTTATTCAAACATTGAAATTTATAAAGCTCTTTTTTCATTTTGTGATACAAAAGAGTAGGTTTGTCGCATATTTGACTTACCTTTGCGGATAATTATGATACTCAAGAAAATTTCAATAATCAACTATAAGAATATTTTGCAAGCCAGCCTCACACTATCCCAAAAGCTGAATTGTTTTGTCGGAAGTAATGGGGTGGG
>CALBYK010000255.1 GCA_937889855.1 uncultured Prevotella sp. | reverse complement strand
ACATGATAACAATCCTTCAGTCTCTCTCCGGCACCTACTTCTCTGCCAATGTCCCCGACGTGGTGTTCTCCATCGGCGGCTACCGTGCTGCCGTCACCATGTCTGTCGACGGCTCCCAGATATACTCCGAGCACCTCTATCCGGTCGACGGCAAGATTTCTCTCGCCGAGCTCGACACGCTGCTCACGCCCTATGCCCGCCAGCGTCTGAAGATAGCCCTGCAGGTGGACATCGCCGAGCAGTCCGAAGGCTCCGGCACCCCTACCTCCACGGCTACACTCTCTGCCGACATCATCTACTCGGCTGCCGATATCGGCACGTCTGCAGCCGACTTCATCGCGTCTCATTTTCTTACCGTGCTCGACGGTCCGAAGCTCACGGCTCCGGGCCGCATGGAGTATGTCCACTTCATTGGCACCGACAGCGCAAAGGTCACGGCCTACTACGACGACGATTCCACACGCGAGTTTCCGCTTCTGCCCGTCGCCGGCAACGACCGCTACACCACGCTCGACGTGTCGCCCTCACAGTTTGTAGTTAGCAGCCATGAGTTATTAGGTTTTTTTGTCCAGGCGGGGCAGCGCAGCCAGTGGTTCACCATTGACTTGTCTGAGCCCGACTGCGCTCCCGTCCTGGTTTTCGACAACTCCTTCGGTGTCGAGGAGCTGCTCTACTGCACCGGCACGCACACCGTCGCACCGTCCTACAAACGCGAGCAGGGCTACATCGGCCGCTACCAGCACAACTACAACATCACCGAGACGCGCACCTTCAAGGCCGACACCGGCATTCTCACCTTCCCCATGGCCAACTGGGCCGACGAGCTGTTCCGCTCGCAGTGCATACATGTGGTCAATTTCAAGGATGGCAACCCCAACATCGGCAAGGAGGTCATCATCACCGACTCCAAGTCGGAGTACACCAACGACGACGACTCTCTCCCGCGCTTCACCTTCTCCTACCAGTATGCCCAGCGCAACCACAACATGCTCGACACTCTTCGCTCCGGCCGCATCTTCGACAACACTTTCGACAACACCTTCAATTAGTCGCCCCATCTTTCAATATTTCAATATTTCCATCTTTCAATATTTCCATCTTTCAATATTCCCATCGTCCCATGCCCAAGGCCATTCACTTCTCCGACATGCTCCGCCTCCTCGACCAGGCCTACCAGCACCGCTCTCTCGTTGACATCTTCGCATGGGAGGGCGGCACGGGTGAGATTATCCACTACAAGGGATGGCTCGTCCACCACGTCAACTGGCGAGGCGGCTACGTCCGCCTGCGCAATCCGCGCAATCCTCGCGCCCTGCGCACGCTGCCCCAAATATTCATCATACAAATCAACTCTCAACGCATCTATCTATGAGCAATCAAGACATAACCCTCCAGCCTACATCACAGCGCCCCGACTCCGACGGTTTCCGCCGCTACCGCATCGTGCCGTCGGGCATAGGATCTGCCAGCAACTCGGTCAGCACGGAGTATGGCGGCGACTCGGCTTCCATCTTCGACGACGACGACCGTCCCGGAGCACAGCTTGTGCGCACCATGCGTGTCGGCGGTCGCGAGTACAAGTATGTGCAGTGGGGCTCCGACGACCAACTGCCTTACCGCATCCGCCGTGAACTTATGGCTAACATGATCACCGCGCAGTGCCAGCAGTTCAACATCGTGTCGTGCTACGGCCAGGGGGTGCGCTTCGTCAACCGCGACACCAAGCAGGATGTCACCGACCCCGACATCCTGCAGTTCTGCCTGCGCAACTCCCTGCAGGAGGTGTTCCTCGAACAGGCCACCGACATCAAGTTCTACTCCTTCTCCGTCACCGTAGTCATTCTCTCGCGCGACGGCAAGCGCGTCGTCACCGTGCGCAACAAGGATGCGTCGTTCTGCCGTTTCGAGTATGCGCCGAGCACCAAGTCGGGCAACATCGAGCACGTGTTCTTCGGCGACTTCCGGCTCGGATTCTTCGACGAGTCGAAGATCGAAGCCATACCGCTGCTCGACTACTGGAATCCTCTGGGCGACCTGCTCGTGCGCATGGGTCAGGAGCCTGACCCCAAGACGGGCAAGCTCCAGCCAGCCACGCGCGACCGCAAGTTTGCCATCGTCAGCCGCATGGCCACACCGGGCTGCCAGTATTATCCCGTGCCTTACTACTCGTCAATCTTCCGCGACGCATGGTTCGACATCTACCGGCTCATCGGCATAGGCAAGCGCTACATGATAAAGAACACTTCTGCACCGCGCGTGCAGATTGAGGTACACGAGGACTACTGGGACAACGTCTGCGACAACGAGCTTATCTCCGACGAGCAGAAGCGGCGCGAGCGCAAGGAGCAGGAGAAGCAGAACATCATCGACTTCGTCACGGGCATAGAGAATGCCGGCAAGGCGATGATATCCGGCTACTATGTCGACCCCAACGGCAAGGAGTGCCGCATGGTGCGCATTGTGCCGCTCAACGATGCCTCGAAGAAGGAGGGCGGCAACTGGAGCGACGATATGTCGGAGGCGTCCAACGCTCTCTGCTTCGCCTTCGGCATCCATCCCAACCTCGTGGGTGCCACTCCGGGCAAGAGCCAGATGAACAACTCCGGCTCCGACAAGCGCGAGCTCTTCACCCTCAAGCAGGCGATAGAAAAACCGTGCCACGATCTCATGTGCAAGCCCTACCACGTCATTCTCCACTACAACCACTGGCAAGACCGCGCCACCGTCGACGTGCCCATGATTATGCTCACCACCCTCGACCAAAACAAGGATGCCAAGCAAGTCACCGCTGGCAATAGCACCTCCGCCAAACAATAACCGCCAAAAAATCTGCCCCAACTGTCCCCTCGGCTTAGTAAGGCTTAGAGAGACCCAGCAAGGCTTACAATATTTCAATATTTCAATCTTTCAATCTTTCAATCTTTCAATCTTTCAATATTCCCATGCTCACCATCTCCCGCCAAGATTTCGAACAGTCTCTCCCCGTCGGCGCGTCCGCCCACGAGGAGGTCTACGAGTCTGTAGCTCCAGCCATCTCTACGGCTCTCAACAATTACTACACCATGCTCCTCGGCGACGCTGGCGCACAGCTTGTTGAGTCGCCCGACGAGAGCACTCCGCTAAAGCAATACTTCAGGCAGCTTGTCTGCATCGACGCTTTCCTCTCCGTGTTCCGCCAGCTCGACCTTGTGCTCACGCCCACTGGCTTCGGCATCGTCAGCAACGACACCGTTTCGCCTGCCTCCAAGCAGCGTGTCGACGCTCTTGAGGGTCAGCTGCGCACGGCTCTCTGCCGCGCCCGTGCAATGACGGTCGACCTCCTGCGCTCGCCTGAGTGGGGCAGTGGTCCCGAGGCAGCCAATTTCATCCGCTTCGTCTATACCGAGCACTACTACTTCTTCAGCCCTGCCAACACTGGCTCGCGCTTCTACCTCGACTGGCAGGCCATGCAGACCGCCATCCTCGACACCGACGAGCAGTTGCGCCTGCGCTTCTCCGACACACAGCTCGACGACATCCTCGATGCCTATCGCTGTGCCGACCGCAACCGTCTGAAGGCTTACGCAGCATTCATGCAGCTCTCCTGCGACCTCACCGACCTCTGGGCTGTCCGTGCCAAGGCTGCCCTCCAGTCGCCCACCTACCGCCGCCTTCAGCGCGAGGCCGACAGCAATCTCGACCTCTTTGCTCCCTATGCTGCGAGCGATGCCTACAAGGTTGCCCACCAAGAGTCATTTCATAACACCAAAGAGTCATCAGCCTTTCTCTTCAACGGTTAGTAAAATCTCCACCCATGCACACCGTCAATCTCACTTGCCCCACATCATGGCGCGAGCTATCACAACAGCAGCTCCGCTACGTGTTCTATCTTCTTGCCACCTTTGCCGACCTCACCGTGGTCAAGACCTACATGTTCGTGCGCTTCACTGGCATCCGTGTCATCAGGCGCAACCGCTTCGGCTGGCAGTGTGCAAAGGGTGGCCAGGTGTTCTACATCCAGTTGTGGCAGATTCACTCATTCATACAACAGCTCGATTGGGTCGGCAGCTACGAGACCATGGACAATAGGTTGGATGTTGTCCAGGGTCTCCACGCTGTCGACCCTCTCCTGCAGCTCAATCCCGATACTGGCCGCTACGTCCCGTTCGACGACTATCTCTACATGGAGGCACAGTACCAGCACTTCCACAACTCGCGCGACGAGGCGCACATCGACCGCCTTGCTTCCTTCCTCTACCGCCGTCCCGACTACTCGCGTGTCAGCGAGCTGTCGCTCACTCCTGCCGAGTGTCTCGCCACCATAGCGTGGTATGCCCACGTCAAGCTCGTCATGGCTGCTGCCTTCCCCCATTTCTTCCGCAAGGCCAAGGCCGATGCCGACACCGCCGATCTCTCCATACTTGAGTCGTACAACGTGCAGCTCCGTGCCCTCACCGATGGCGATGTCACCAAGGAGCACGCCGTCAAGCAGCTCGACTGCTGGCGTGCACTCACAGAGCTTGATGCCAAGGCACGCGAAGCTGAGGAGTTCCGACGCAAGTTCCCCAAAGCTGCCCAATAGCAGCCACCGCACAATATTAGTCATCCTCCATTTCCCCTCGGCTTAGCAAGGATTAGAGAGACCCAGTAAGGCTTATAATATTTCCATCTTTCAATATTCTCATATTTTCATGTTTCAAACTCTCTTCCCCGCCCTCGACTACTTTACCCGGCTCGCCCAGACCAACCGTCTCGCCCTTGAGTACCAGTTTCATCCCTGCCTCTGCTCCGGTCCCGACTCCATCGACGGCATCATGCAGGGTTTCAAGAAGTACCAGAATTTCATCATGGTCGACGACACCACCTCGCAGCAGACCTTCAGCAATGGTGTCGGCTTCTTCCGCCGTGATGTCTACACAGTCTTCATTGTCGCCGCCTACCGCCACGACGACCTTGCCGACCGTGAGCAGAAGCTCATGCTCTGTCGGCAGATATTCCGCCAGTTCCACTCGCGCCTGCTGCACGACCGCGACACCTCGGCGACGACCGCCTCACGTTCCTCAATCTTGGTAATGTCTATTCCACCGAACTTCCCCGCTACTCCTACAACGGTGTCACGGGGCTTTATTTCATGATTCAGAATGAGCAACCCATCGACATCTCCTACAACCAGTCGGAGTGGACTTAACTCCAACATCTCCGCAGCCGACCACGACCGTTGGGTCGAGGGCTGGAGCCAGTTCATGGTCAAGATGTGGCGCGAGCGCATGATGCAGTTCTCGCCGCCAGTCAACGACACAGGCGCTCTCGCGCGCTCTGTCCAGGGCATCGTACATCCCGGTCCCGTCACCACCATAGAGCACCGCTTCCTCGAATACGGCATCTATGTATGCCGTGGCGTGGGCAACGGCTACCGCCGTGGCAACCCCGGCGACCTGCCTTTCCTCAAAGACTGGAAGACCAATCCCCACCACCGCCAGAAGCGCGACTGGTTTGCCCGCAAGTACATGTACTCCATCCACCGTCTCAACGACTTCGAGGCTTCTTTCTACGGCACCACCTACAACGGTCTTGTATCCTCCTTCCTCTCGCAGCTCTTCGGCGGTGGCTCGCGCTCCATCGACCGCACCGTCTCCCAACTATAACCTCTGTATTTTCTTTTGTCTAATCCTCTCACTATCTTTGCCACATGACAATCGCCCAAGAGCTTAACACCCTGCGCGACCTCTTCACCGCCATCCGCGATGAGCGCCGCACTCACGCCAACACTGCCACACGTGTCGGCTCGGCTTTCCTCGCCCTGCTCGACTACCTCGCCGACGCGCCATTCCTGCGCAAAGACCAGGAGGACACCGACGGCTTCCTCCTGCGTCTGCTCAAGGGTGCCGTCATTGGCGAGAATGGCAACATCAGCCTCTCTCCCGACGGCTCCATCACCTGCGGCTCTATCCGCGTCAACGGCTCTGCTGTATTCGACGAGCTGGTGTTCAACCACCAGAATGTGCTTGAGGGTGACACTTATTTCACCGACCGCGCCATCATCGAGAGCACTGAGCACACCGACCTCAACCAATACCGGCTTGTGTTCCGCCGTGAGTACGACGACGATCATGTCACCTTCCATGTAAATGACATCCTGCTCGGCCGTGTCAACAATCTCGACACAGCCAAGACCTACCGCTCGTTCTGGCTGCGTGTGGAGTCGGTCGACACCGATGCCAACGCTGCTGTCTGCACACTCTATGCCGATGCCGACTGCCCGGGCGGCTCCAATTCGGCACCGGTGGCTGCCGCGCGTGTCATACGCTGGGGCAACGCTGTCGACGAGTCGCGCCAGTCTACTTGGTTTGTGTCGTCCAACGATGGGCGCTGGCTCTTTCTCCAGGGGGTCAACAAGCCTATGCTCGATGACAACAAGTACTCCTCCAACTACGCGGGCTTCATCGGTCTACCGCCCGACATCGAGGCTGTGCGCGATCTTGTCAGCCGTGGTGCCATCTCCAAGTCGCAACCTTATGTCTACTTCCGTGGCATCATGGCGCAGGAGTTCATACAGGTCGACTACAAGGGCAACCCGGTCTACTCGCCACGCGACTGCGGTCAGTGGAGTGTATCTCGACGCTATATCCGTGGCTACGACGAGCAGGCACGCGGCTATTATGCCGACCGTGTGTGGTGGGGTGGCTGCTACTGGGAGTGCTCCGTGCCTGAGTGTTCTGGCTCTGAGCCTCGTTTCAACAACACCGACTGGGTGTGTCTTATAGGTGGCGCCAACATGTCGGTTGGCATAGTATCGTCTGCCGGCAACTTCTTCCGCTCCGGCACCGACTGGTCTACCGACCTCATAGCATCGGTCTACAATGCCGAGATGCTGTTGTCTGAGAGCGAGATCGGACTTGCATCCATCACATGGCTGCGACAAAGCTCCGACTCCGACGGCGACACGGCGTGGAATGTGCGCCATCCAACTGGCTCTGTCGGACTCACGCTGCATGTCGACTCCACCACAGATTTGCCCTCTACATGGTCGACTGGCTCTTCTGTCGGTTTCATGGTTGTCGTCACCTTCCCCGACGGTGCCGGGTACTCCGCCCAGTACACCATCGCCAATTAATAATAATACTCCAGTTATGCGATTAAAATCCACCGGCGGCCGCATCGTTCACTCGCCGCTTTCTTTCTCTTTCCAGATGCTTGAGCTTGGCGGCAGCTCATCGCAGAAGTACGATGCCGTCTCGGCGTCGTTCATTCCCAACCGGCAGCTCACGCCTTATATGTTGCGGCCGCAGCTTGTCATCGACGACCCTGAGCGTGTCATTGCCGCCGGCGACTATGCCGCGTTCCTTGTCAATGTCGTGTGGTCGCTCACGCTCTGCAAGGGCGGCAACTCGTCCAGACTGAAGGCTGGCTCCGACTACACTGTGTCGTCGGGCAACGCGCTGTCTATATCGCGTAATGTCGCCACCGGCGAGGTTGTCAACATTGAGTTCTCTGCCGACTATCTCGACAAGACTCGTGGCACCGTCAGCCATTTCTCGTGGCACAAGTCGCTCTCCACTCAGGAGGAGACGTCCGTCAGCCTGCAGCTCGACCTCAAGGCTCCAAAGAAGCTCAACCTCTCGCCCTTCAAGTCGTATGGTGACTTCCCCATAGAGGCTGTGCTGTCCAACGGTTCTGAGCCTATGGCGGCCGACCGTTGTGTGTATCTGTGGCAGGTGTTCGACTACGACTCGCGGCAGTGGCGCGACATATCCGACTCCGACGACTTCTGGTATGTGTCGGGCAAGTCTGCCGGCACCATCACCGTGCGGCAGGATTTCGTGCAGCGTGTATTCCTCCGTGTCACGGCCTATTCCAAGGCGTTTCCCGACAGGCAGTTCTCCGACACGGTGCTCGTCCGCCGCTGGTATGGCCAGTGGGAGGACTCGCCCGAGTTTGCCTTTGCCAAGTTCATCATGACCGACACAAGGCAGGCGCAGGTGCAGGTCACGGTCACCAACCGTCAGGGTGACATCACCGACCCGCAGAGGTTCTTCGACATAGAGCTGTTCTACCGCTCTGCGCCAAAGGCTCCTTGGGAGTCGCTCGGCAATGCAACTACGGCGTTCATCGAGCGCGACCAGATGTCGACCGACCATGAGGTGGGCGACATCTGCCGTGAGTTGTCGGCTTTCGTGCCGCTTGCCATGTCCGACGGTTCTGTGCTCGTCACACCCGACGGCAAGCCAGTCGTGGCGCAGTTTCCAACTTCAAGCAAAGAGGGGGTCTGACTATTATGAATTACTATATCGTTTCCTATCAGCTCGCTGTGCGTCTCGGCGTTATACAGTTCCGCCATGGCAACAGCACTATGGGCTATGTCGTCACAGTCGGCGACCTCGCACCCATTGGCATCAACGCTGCTTTGCAGGCCGGTGCCAAACCGGCTTCCGAGGCGGAGGCTATCAACTTCATTAATCAACTTAAAAGCATTTAATCGTCTATGAGCACTATTTCAGCTATCGACCATCTCTACGCTTTCGAGGATGGCGACACTATCTCTGCGGCTATGGGCATCAGCTGGGCCAACGGCGAGACTGGCTACGGCCTGCAGCAGTACTGGAATCCTACCACAAAGCAGGTCATGGAGACTGACTTCTCCAAGCATCCCGTCATGCTTTTCCCGCAGCCTTACTCGTCCAAGAGGGGCTCGCTCGTCGTGCCTGAGCAGGTGGGGCAGCAGTGGTACTATGGCAACATCTCCGACGAGGGCGGCATCTTGCAAGACGGCAAGGTCAAGTCTAAGTTTGCCGCGCTCTTCGATGTGGCTTCCATTGAAGCTAATGGCATGACGTTCCCTGCTATCCAAATCAAGGGCAACCTCGCCACCGAGGCCGACCATACCGACAAGTACATCTATTATAAGTCGTCATACAAAGGCAAGGCGTTCACTTGCCAGCAGCTCATTCCTATCATGACTGCCGTTGGCGACTCTTACCAGGTCACTGTCAACTATGTCGGCGAGAGCGGCAATGGCGACAATGTGCTGTCCAACGACAACGACTGGTGCCAGATTGTGGCCACGCTGTCGCGCTCCGGCTCGCCGGTCGACGGCTCCGCGTCATACAAGTGGCAGCGTCTTGTGGGAGGCAAGTGGACTGATCTCTCAAGCGTCAAGTCGGTCACCGAGATTACTGCGAACTCTCTCAAGGTCTACAATGCCGCTGTCGAGGGCATTGAGGTGTTCCGTTGTGTCGTCACTTATGCCGGCAAGGAGTATTATGGCATGGCGGAGGTGTCCGACATTCACGACCCATTCTACATCGAGATGGGGCGCTCGCAGTCGTCCAATGCCGTTGCCGTCGGCGGCAAGGTCACTTATTCACCGGTGGTCTACGACCGTTCCACTGGCGACCCGTCAAGCGGTTGGAGCTTCGCCTTCACTTTCACCGACTCCAAAGGCGATGTGCTTTCCGACCTTACCGAGAAAAATCTTACTTACGACAACATAAGCAAATACGATGGCGTGTCTGTGCGCCTCGAAGCTTCCAAGTCTTAGCCTATGACTCGCATCACTTGCATCGATCATCTCATCCCTGCTCCCAAAGACGGCGAGCCGGGCACTCCTGCCGTTCAGTACTACATGGTGGCGTCGCCGTCGGTCATCCAGGTCGATGCCGATGGCAATCCTACTGTGTCGCTGGTGAACGTCGTGGCTTACAAGGTAGTGGGCGACAACATCTCGCCCTATACTGGATCGGCTGTCATATCGTTCTACAACGCCAAGGGTGCCAAGATTATGCAGGGTTCTACCAAAATGCCTGCCACCATCAAGCCTACAGCTGCCACTGCACGGTCTGTCTCGCGCTACGACTTCCAGCTTCTTATTGACTCTAAGGTGGTTGCTGCCATATCGGTGCCGTATGTCGCCAATGGCTCCAATGGTACCGACGGCAAGGATGGCTCCTCATTCGTTGTCCGTGGCTCTGCCGATGGCCATGCCGCCGACATCGCTTCAGCCAAAGGTACTGGCACGTGGCTTGTCGACAAGGGTGCCGACGGCAATGTATGTGTGTGGTTCCCGGCCGACAATGCGGGCAAGCCTGCCAAAGTCGGCGACGCCTACATCATTCTGTCTGACATCTGGGTGGCTGGTTCATCGTCATGGACTAATCTCGGGCAGTTCCGTGCCCCAGAGGGAGCTCGCGGTCCGCAGGGCGAGTCTGGGTTGCCCGGTCCTATGTCCTATCTCGCTGGCGAGTGGCAGCAGGGGGTCACCTACACGCGCACGTCTGAGCTTATTCCGGTGGTTAGTCACAACGGCTGCTACTGGCGACCGTCTGCTGAGAACAGTGTGCTCAACATCGAGCCTAATGCCAACAACAGCGAGTGGCAGCTTGTTTCCAAAGATGATATGGTGTTTGCCAAGATTGTCATGTCCGACTTCGGCAAGTTCGGCTCGGCCGTCATGGTGGGCGACTATCTTATCTCGCAGTACGGCAGGCTCAACGGCGAAACCATCGACGAGTCTTCCTCTAAGGTTGACACTGCTTATACCAACTTCAATGCCGACAACCCCGAAGCCCCGTCCGGATTCGTCCCGCGGCTTTATCTCAACTTCCGCACTGGTGAGATTCATTGTGAGCAAGGCTATTTCAAAGGTGAGGTCAATGCCGACTCCGGCACGTTCAACGGTACTGTCAATGCCGAGAATGGATTGTTCAAGGGCATTTGCCGGCAGCCGTTCGTGCTTTTCGACGGCTCTACCAACTACGATTCTCAAGGCAATACTTGGAGCGATGCCGAGCGTTACGACAATTTGGCGCTGCCTGTCGCTGATGAAGGGTGGGTGCATAATGTGTCGTTTCCTTGGTCTACCGACTGCATCGGGCGCAAGGTCACTCTTGTCAATTTTCAATGGAACGGGATGGTGTCTTCCGACTCTTACTGCATTTCTGCGCCAAAAGGCATGTATTTCTTTGAGGATGGCTCCAAGACTGTCGAACTCAATATTTATCAGGAGGTTGTCGAACTTCTTGGCTATGGCGACGACAAGTCCTTCTTTGGCTGGATTGTCCTCAACCGTGTGCCGCTCAACCGTAGCCGTACTTATGGGTCTGTGCTCCGCGTTCTTTACAGTGGCAAGGTCACGGCTAACCGCAACACCGGCACTGCCTCGCTTCAGATGAGCTACAGCTACGACGGCTCATCGCTTACTCTGCAAAGGGTAAAACTCGGTGAGTATAAACTGAAATTCCCTGGTTTTGGCAGTTACATCTCTCGGTGCATACCCATCGTTACTGGCAGTCTT
>CALBYK010000254.1 GCA_937889855.1 uncultured Prevotella sp. | reverse complement strand
ATGGCGCCGAGACGATGGACATGAACCCACACTGGCCCAAGGCTGTATGGGGATTCAACGGCACTGAGCGCCCCGGAGCGGTGTATCTCGCTGCCGTGCTCGCGGCACACGCGCAGAAAGGGCTGCCGGCATTCGGCATCTACGGGCACGACGTGCAAGACCTCGACGACGACTCCATACCAGCCGACGTAGCGGAGAAGATATTGCGCTTCGCGCGCGCGGCACAGGCAGTGGCCACGATGCGTGGCAAGTCGTATCTATCTATGGGTTCGGCATGCATGGGCATAGCGGGCTCCATCGTCAACCCCGACTTCTTCCAGGAGTACCTCGGCATGCGCAACGAGAGCGTTGACCTCACCGAGATTATACGCCGCATGACAGAGGGCATATACGACCCCGTGGAGTTTGACAAGGCAATGGCGTGGACACGCGAGCACTGCATGGCAAACGAAGGCGAGGACATAGGCAACCGTCCAGAGAAGGCCAAGACCCGGGAGCAGAAAGATAAAGACTGGGAATTCATCGTCAAGATGATGATTATTATGAAAGACCTCATGCATGGCAACCCACGTCTCAAGGAACTCGGATTTAAGGAGGAGGCTATAGGACACAACGCCATAGCCGGCGGCTTCCAGGGCCAGCGCCAATGGACCGACTTCTACCCCAACGGCGACTATCCAGAGGCTTTGATGAACACCTCGTTCGACTGGAATGGACTGCGCGAACCTATCACCCTCGCCACAGAGAACGACGCAGGCAACGGTGTTGCCATGCTCTTCAACCACCTGCTCACCGGACGCGCCCAGATATTCTCCGACGTGCGCACCTACTGGAGTCCGGAAGCCGTGAAACGTGTAACAGGAAAGGAACTCACCGGACGCGCTGCAGGCGGAATAATCCACCTCATCAACTCAGGCGCCACAACGCTCGACGGCTCGGGCGCGGCAAGCGATGCTGACGGCAACCCCGTAATGAAGCATTTCTGGGAAATGACAGACAAAGACGTGGATGCATGCCTGAAGGCTACAACATGGTATCCGGCCAACCGCGACTACTTCCGTGGCGGCGGATTCTCTTCCAACTTCCTCACACGTGGCGGCATGCCCGTCACAATGGTACGCCTGAATCTCGTCAAGGGGCTCGGTCCTGTACTCCAGTTAGCCGAGGGATGGACTGTGGACATCGACCCTGAAATACACGAGGTTCTCAACAAACGCACCGACCCGACATGGCCTACGACATGGTTTGTGCCACGCCTGACCGACAAGGCACCATTCAAGGACGTCTATTCAGTAATGAACAACTGGGGTGCCAACCACGGAGCAATCTCCTACGGACACATTGGAGCCGACCTCATAACTTTATGCTCCATCCTGCGCATACCTGTGTGCATGCACAACGTGGAGGAAGACAAGATTTTCCGCCCGGCGGCATGGAACGCGTTCGGTATGGACAAGGAGGGAGCCGACTTCAGAGCCTGCAAGAACTATGGACCAATTTACAAATAATGTATTAATATAAAAGAGGAGGAGTATCAACATGAGCAGGAAGATGTCTTTGCTTATATTTATCGCAGGTCTTGCCGCCACAGGCGCCATGTATCCACCCGGACAAATCGGAGAAGACCCAAACTATAGATTCAGAATGTTCATGTCCATACTTCTCTTCTGCTTCACCATCGCTATAACCATTTACTATGGAAAGAAACGTGAAGATGATGACGGTGAAGACCAATAACAATAAGACTACCTAAATCCTTTTAATCCAGACAACTATGATACAAGACTATCAGATACATGAATTTCTGCGCCAGGCCCACCGCGTGGGCGACGCAGGCTTGACACTTTGCTCAAGCGGCAACATCTCTTGGCGCATCGGCGACGAGGCACTCGTCTCAGGCACCGGCTCATGGGTGCCGACACTGCCAAAGGAGAAAGTGGCAATATGCCGCGTTGCCGATGGTGAAGTGCTCAACGGCGTGAAACCGTCAATGGAAAGCGGATTCCATCTCGGTGTGCTGCGCGAGCGTCCCGACTGCGACGTGGTGCTGCACTTCCAGTCGAAATACGCCACAGTAGTGTCGTGCATGACCGACACGCCGAAGGACTTCAACGTGACAGCCGAGATTCCGTGCCATGTAGGCAAGGAGATTCCGGTGATACCATATTTCCGTCCTGGCTCACACGAACTTGCCGAGGCTGTAAAGGCTGCCCTTAAAGACCACAACTCGGCACTTATGCTCAAGCATGGACAGGTGGTATGCGGAAAGACATTCGACGAGGTGTTCGAACGTGCCATGTTCTTTGAGATGGCATGCCGTATCATCGTGCTCAGTGGCGGCAAGTACAACACGCTGACAGCCGATGAGATTGACGACCTTGAGGCTTACGTGCTTGGAAAGAAACAGAAATAGGACCCGCAACATATAGAAATGACCTATTTAGCAATCGACTTCGGCGGTGGCTCAGGCCGTGTCATAGCCGGAACAATAACATGCGAGAACGGAGAGAAGATACTCTCCATGCAGCTTGTCCACCGCTTTGAGAACCGCCAGGTGAGACTTGGCGGCCATGTATACTGGGACTTCCCCGCTCTATTCGAGGACATGAAGACCGGACTCAAGAAGGCGGCGCAACTCGGACTCAAGGTGTCGGGCATAGGCATCGACACGTGGGGCGTCGACTTCGGACTTATCGACCGCGACGGCAACCTCATAGGCAACCCCGTATGCTACCGCGACGCACGCACAAAGGGAATGCCTGAACGCTTCTTCGCTGATATGGACCGTACTGAACATTATGCCGTCAACGGCACTCAGGTGATGGAGATAAACACTCTGTTCCAACTGCTGAGCCTTAAAACAGCCAATAGTCAGCAACTCGCCATAGCCGACCGCATGCTGTTCACTCCCGACCTCTTCAGCTATTTCCTCACAGGCGAAGCCAACACCGAGTACACCATAGCGTCAACATCCGAGATGCTTGACGCACGAAAGCGTGACTGGGACTGGCAGCTGATCGACTGTATCGGGTTGCCACGCCACCTCTTCTGCCCCATCGTCATGCCTGGCACAGTGCGCGGACGCTTACGCCCTGACATCGCCAAGGAAACCGGACTGGGCGAGGTGGACGTCATAGCGGTAGGCTCGCACGACACAGCGAGTGCCGTAGCAGCAGTGCCAGCAACCGACGACGAGCATCCAGTGGCTTTCATCAGCAGCGGCACATGGTCGCTGCTCGGTGTGGAGATAGACGAGCCTATTCTCACAGAGGAGGCACGCCGGGCGGAATTTACCAATGAGGGGGGCATAGGCGGCAAGATAACATTCTTGCAGAACATAACAGGGCTATGGTTCATACAACGGCTCATGGCTGAATGGCGCGACAAAGGCGAGGGGCAACAATATGACACGCTTGTTCCAGCTGCCGAACGTGCGACAATCAGCACCGTGATACCTGTAGACGATGCAGCGTTCCAGAATCCGCCTTCAATGCAGCAGGCTATCGTCGACTACTGCACGGCTCATAGCCTTGCCGTTCCAAAGGACAAGGCTGAGACGACACGTGTGGTGTTGCAGTCGCTTGCCGCTAAATATGCAGAGGCCACACGCGCCCTTAACGCCATGCTCCCTTCACCTATAAAGAAACTGCACATCATAGGCGGCGGCTCACAGAACAAGCTCCTGAACAGCCTGACCGAAGAGGCACTCGGCATTGTGGTTGAAGCTGGACCTGTGGAGGCTACTGGCATAGGCAACATTCTCACCCAGGCTCTCGCCAAGGGCGAGGTGAGCAACATTAATGAAATGAGACGCATAAGCAAGCGAATGAGCCTTTAGGACGAAGAAACGCCTAAACAATGAAAATAAATCTAACCCAATGACAGAAAAAAAAGAACCTATATTCAAGAATGACGGTGTGAGGTATATCGTGCCGTTCATCCTCATCACATCGTGTTTCGCGCTGTGGGGATTTGCCAACGACATAACCAACCCTATGGTAAAGGCTTTCTCAAAGATATTCCGCATGTCGGCTACAGACGGCGCACTTGTGCAGGTGGCGTTCTATGGCGGATATTTCGCCATGGCTTTCCCCGCAGCAATGTTCATAAGGCGATTCAGCTACAAAGCTGGCGTGCTCGTAGGACTGGGGCTCTACGCCTTCGGTGCGTTCATGTTCTACCCTGCCAAGATGACGGGCGACTACTATCCGTTCCTCATTGCCTACTTTATCCTCACTTGCGGACTGTCGTTCCTCGAGACATCGTGCAACCCTTACATCCTATCAATGGGCACAGAGACTTCGGCCACACGCCTGCTCAACCTTGCCCAATCATTCAACCCGCTTGGCTCGCTGCTCGGCATGTTTGTGGCGATGAACTTCATACAGGCCAAGCTCAGTCCGCTCGACACGTCGGCACGATCACAGTTGTCACCCGAAGAGTTTGAGGCTGTGAAGGATTACGACCTTGGTGTGCTCATCAATCCTTATCTTGCCATCGGACTCGTGATTCTTGCCATGTTCCTTGTCATCCTGTTCATGAAGATGCCCAAAAACGGTGACAGCAATCATGACATAAACTTCATGCCAACACTGCGCCGCATTTTCCACTTGCCGCACTTCCGCGAGGGAGTGGTGGCACAATTCTTCTATGTCGGGGCGCAGATAATGTGCTGGACATTCATCATACAGTATGGCACGCGTGTGCTCATGGCAGAGGGAATGACCGAACAGGCGGCAGAGGTGCTTTCACAACGTTACAACATCATTGCCATGTGCATATTCTGTATATCAAGATTCGTCTGCACGTTCCTCCTGCGCTACCTCAACACAGGACAACTACTGATGATACTCGCCATTGCCGGTGGACTGCTCACCGGTGGCGTGATAATGCTACAGAACATCTATGGACTCTATTGTCTCGTTGGCGTAAGCGCGTGCATGTCGCTCATGTTCCCAACGATATACGGCATAGCTCTCACCGGACTGGGTGACGATGCCAAGTTTGGAGCAGCCGGACTCATAATGGCTATTCTCGGAGGGAGCGTGTTGCCTCCGCTCCAGGCCTCTATTATCGACTGCGGTGAGTTGTTGGGTATGCCCGCCGTCAACGTGTCGTTCGTAATGCCTCTCATCTGCTTTGTAGTGATTGCCGTCTATGGACGACGCACGTATCTACGGAGTGTGGGACGGCTGAAAGGATAAAAGCCTACCCTTTTACGAAATAAGAAATGGCGCAAATGGCAGGAGTGACGATTCTAATAAAAATTCATCTCCTACTATTTGCGCCATAATATGTACTAACTGACAACAGTATCAAGCAAGCGTTAATTGACAGCGAGTTTTTTAACATATGTCTTGCCGTTTTCTACGGTCACTCTCACAACATACACACCTCTGCTTGCCTGTATGCTGCAGCTTGCCTGTCCTACATCATGCAATGACTTAACACACTCACCGCCGAGGTCATAAACATACACATCCCTTATTTTGACCGACGGCAAGCTTATCACTATCGTATTTCCTCCAACAGAGAAACATGCCATTCCTTCATTTGTCTCTCGATGCAGACTTGAAACAGTCGTCAGATAATAGCGTCCATGGACATTTGCACGCATCTTAAGCATCGTGCCGTCGGCAACAGGAGTGAACGAGCGGTTGTCGCTGTCGAAAAGCCAGTAGCTGCCGGCACCATGTCCCATTATGCCGAACGTCACGTCAGCCTCAACGTCAGTCTGTGCCAAAATACCTATCGGTAACCAGTCAATGCCAGAAGTTGTGTTGACAGCCATTGCCTTGCCAGAAGTCACAGTATATATTTGCGGCACATTCTCCAAATCGGCAACAGACAGCAATTCAGCGTTGCTGTTGTTGTCGATGTCGGCATCCTTGTCTACAACAACCTTTGCACATGACGAGCGGCCATCAGCCGAGGCCGTAAGCGTTATCTGTCCTGCTGCGGATTGTGAACTTGTTCCTCCACTAATCCAACGGTCAACAGTCATAGCTGTCGTGAAATAGGCTTCTGTGGCTTCGGCTCCATCCTTTGTCTTCACAAAAAAAGCCTGCATAGGTTCGATGAGCACATCGCTCTGATGGTCGTCAGAATTGTCATCAGCATCGCCAGACAGCACATAAGCCTCAAGTCGTCCTGCCTCCAATGTCCAAACCTTATTCTCAAGCGACGGGTTGCCTTTCAGAAACTGGCGCATACTGAGCGTAGACGGATATGGATTGCCAAGGACGTGATAGCGATTGGAACCATGTGTGTTGTATTCAAGCGATTCGGTAAGCGGACTGTATGATGTCTCCGTAGGACTTGGATTCACAAGCAACCGATAGTTTTCGGAGCGGTCTACACTCTTTGTCGCCGCGGTCTCCGTCCCGTCATAGCTAAAATAGCTGTACTTGGTGTCGGCCTTAGGCAGACGCATGAGCCATGTCTCGTCACCGTCAACGGTGTATTCGTCACCAGCCTTTATCGAAAATGCGCGTCCATCGGAATAACTCTCGTCCACATTATTATATACGTGGCTCCAGTAGAGCGACTCCACATTGAGCGACTGGGCGGATATAGTGTCGATGCGCTGTTCCACACCATCAAAGTCGTACGCCCTGTAGAATGTGATTCCGTCAACAGACTCCTCGCCTTGCTGGTCCCATTGGCGCTGATAAACGGGTCGTTTGGTGCGGCTATATACATTGTTTTCGAATATTATAGGGCAGAAAGCCTCAGTTGTCTGTCGCCCGTCGGCAGCGGGCACGTACATATCACCTGCATAAGTGTCGCGCAAGGGTGACGAGGCTAAGTACCAACTACCAGCCTTCAGCTCCTTCTCCACATAGGCACGGTTGTATACGAGGTAGCAAGGGTCGAGCAACTCGGTGTGTGGCTTGAAGTAAATAGCGTCGCACACGTTGCCCTGGAACTTCTCGCACGAGAACACGCCATCGCCCGTGTCGGAATGGTCGGCTGTCGTCTCGGTCCATTTCACCGCCATATCATACTCTATGTTTGCCGTAGCCGCCTCGCCCTTGGCGTTGGTGAGTTTCGTGGCAATCAGGTTTGACGCGCGATAGACAATGTTGCCGAGGTCGGGATACACCTTACCTGTTTGGTCGGCAATGGTGACCTTGGTGAACTTCATCGGGACATAAGCCTGTTGCCGCGACAGACGCGTGTCGGACTCATTGCCATCGTATGTGGCATAGCCGTAGTCGATGTAGTCGTGCCGGTAGAGTTGGGCGGCAGTGGAGCGTAGCCAGTTGAGGTCATTGTTCCAGTTGGCGTTGAGCGAGTTTTCAGGGGTAGAGTTCCATGTGGCATATTCGGGCACCACCTTGAACATGATGAAACTCTCGCCAGGGCACGACACAACCGTTTCGTTACCTATACGGTCCTGCACGAATGAGAAGTTCAGCTCATACCAGTAGCCCTCGTGCAAGGTTGTCAGCGCACTCTTTTCGAACACCAGCGCCAGTTGCGAACTGCCAGTGCCAAGCCTTTCATCCTTCACCCTTCCCACAATCTGCTTGGTGTTGTCGAATGTAGGGTCGTTGGTGTCGGATATGAACACTTCAGAGTTGTTTTCAAACTTAATCTGCTTTGTACTCTCAAGCGACATTACCGGCAGAACAAGCTCCTTGTCCTTGGCAATCATGGCTTTAACCTGCGGCAATCCGATGCGCACCGTGCGCTCGTCGTTAGGATAAGTGACATCCTTGAAGCCAAGCGTGAGCCGCGGTCCGTCCTCTACCACGCGCAGAGAGAAGTACATAGGGTCGGGACATATGTCGTATGTTGTCTTGCCCTCCTTCACTGTGGTAGCGATAGGAATGGCGGCAATGGAATACGTGCCCATCATGTCCTTGCCGAACTTGTGGTTGCCAAGGTCGTTGCTTGCGGCAATGACGAGCCTTCCCTCGTCGACGTATTTCTTGAGCAAGGCATAACCGTCGGCATCAGTATTTTTGAACTGCGTGTCAAGCGTTGTGGCATCAGGAAAAGCGTCGCGGTATCTGCGCAGCGTCTCCTGCAGCGAGGCGATGCTTGTGAAGTCGTTTGGCTTATTGGGCTTGCTCAGAAACCAGTCGAACTTCACACTATTGAGCGTTATGCTTCCGCCCGAAGAGATATCGGCTGTCTCAAGCCGTCCGCTAATACTGATATCTGGAGTGCGGTCGGCGTCGCACGACACACGTATGGTAGTCACCACATTGCCGTTGGCATCGGTAATGACAACATCCTGCTTGACAATCTCGAAATTCTCGCTGTACGTGGAGCATACATTTGTAGGCTTGCCCCAGGTGCCAGGCTCGTCGGGCTTATCCTCATCAGGATAAGCCACTGACACATAGTATTTGGTTCCTATCGGCAGGTCAAAGTGTCGGTCGGCAATCAGCAGTATGGTGTGGTGCTCGCTGTCAGTATCGAACATCTTCACGTCGTCCCTGCCACCGGCAGCATATACGGGCAGAGTCTTCGAGGCATCATATCGTGCGGGCACCTCGGCTGTGCCATACTCGTCGACATTGCCATCTCCATCGTAGTCGATGTTCTTCACGGCATTTCCAGAGAGGTCGCATATGCGGTAGAACAGTTTGGATTCCTTGTCCTCGCCTGTGAACGCCTGCACGTTGTCGTAGTGCGCGCTTATCCTCAGAGTGATGTCCTTTGGCACAGAAGCCGACGTTGCATCATCAGGACACACCGCCTTGTTCTGCACCACGTCCACCTTCGCCGGACTGATATACAGACGGAGGTCGTCGATGAGATAGTCGGCTCCGGCTGTGCTTTGGCACATGTTGTCCATTACGATGCGGAAGTCGGAGTAGTTTTCTGCCCCGGAGTTTTTCGGCAATATGAGTTTGCTGTACACCTGGAACCATTTGCCAAGCTGCCGCTGCTTGATGTTGGTCTTGAAGTCGCCCGACGAGAATGACACGATAAGCCGCTGGTCGGTTATGTTGTCGTTGTCGTCGCGTATCACTCCGTACAGGCGAAACATCACCTGCGGTTGCGTGCCGTCACTCGATGTGAAGTCGGCAATGGCTCCCGTGAAGATAAGGCGCGAGCCTGAGCAAAGATTAGCCTTGAAGTCGGCTGCAGCGATTTGCCGGCTCTCGTCAGAGGCGTCAATATACAGGAAATGTCCATAGTACTTTCCGCCCGAAAGTTCGTAGGTACGGTCGTAGACAGTGTTGGAACACCACCATGTGTAGCCGCTCGCGTAGTCGCTGATGCCTTTCACATTGGCACTCTTGTACAGTCCATACTCACCGTGTACCGGAGTGTAAGGCTGCCACCATTTCTTCTTAGTAGTGCTCAAATGCGTGAACTTCTGCAGCTCACGATAAGTGAAGCCGTAAGTTCGGCGGTCCCATTTTGACGGCAACCGGCTCATGTTGTCATCGCGGTTGGTTGGGGCCGATAGGTCCATCTCGGTGTTATCATCGTCAAACGAGATAGGTTTCATTGCCTGCTGATAGTGCGATTCGAGGTAAGTGACCATACGCTCATTGTCGCCGTCGGCTATTACCTCCTCGCGTGTCTTGGGATAGGTGTTCTGATATTGCACCTCGAAGTTGGCAATAGGCGCCATGTTATTGCCGTTGACGGCATAAACGACGAAATACACAATACTTCCGAATGTTATGTCGGGTACGGAAGTGCTTTTGCCGTCAAGTGTTTTCCATCCGTTGCGGTTGTTCCTCAGCGTGTTTATGGAAGTGCCGCTCCACATCTGCGGTCCGCCTCTTGTCCCGAGAATGGTGTATTTTGTTTTCGTCTGGTCGTAGACGCGCCACTGGAATCCAGCATCCTGGCAGATAACGGACGTGTTGAAGTCGGACGACTTGATGAGTTTGTCGTCACTGTCGGCATAGATATGCTTTGCCGTGTTTCGGAGCGGATAGAAATAGTAGCGTTTTTGCGGATTGTTGGTGCGCAGAGTCATTTGCGAGTTGGCATCCTTCACTCCGAACACTATGCGGTGGTTGTCCTCGAGGGTAAGGTCGGAGTATCGTCCATGAATGTCTGCCGACGACGCTTCCATTATCTGTCGTGCCTGTCGCTTGGCAGAATATATATGGAAGATGTAGCGCACGGACAGCGTCGGCTCGGCATACAGCGTGCCGCCCTTTCCGCCAAAGTCATTGTAGCGACTCACGTCACACGCAATCACGTCGCCCTTCCAGTTCTCGTCGGCGGCATCGGCAGGCGGTGTGTACATCACGCCGATTGTGGTATGGCTCGGCACCTTCTTGCCGTTGGCATATAGGTTCCATGCAAAGAGTCCGCGCGGCGTGCCAGTGGAGTCGTTAAGTTCTTTCAGGCAGTTGCCATAAGCCGAGAGATGAGCCGACTTGGCATCGGTGGCATAGTCGTACCATCTGAAGTAGTTGCATGGCTCGGTGTCGTTGCCTCCCTTGTCGTAGTTCAAGATCGGGAGGTAAAGCTCAAACTTGCTGCCGTCCGTAGGCACATAATAATAGTAGTGAACCTCTGCCACACGCTGCATTCCCCTGTTGTTGAACGTAGTGTTGGCTACGCCAAGGTAGTGGCTGAACATCTGCGCGTTGGCAAATGACGCCACAAGAGCAATAAATGCCGTTAAAAGATATCGCTTGCACATGATTGTCCTATTCCTTAATTATCTGAATCTTGTACGGTATGTCATACCCCAAGCCATTGACGCGGAAGAGCATCTGGTGTATGGCATATCCAGGGCGGTTGCCCATGATGCCCTCAAAGGTTTGGCTGGCACCAACAGGCACCGGCACTTTGTCGTATATGCACGTGCCGTCGCCACCGGACGGCGACATATCGAGTGTTGACCAAGAAGCGAACAGCCATCCGTCCTTGCTGTCGGTGCCTGGCGTTAGCTCCTTGCCGTCGCTAACGCGTATGACATGCGGGCGTATGTGGAACTCGCCATAACTATGGAAACGCACAGTGAGCTGGCTGTCATCGCTCTGCACATCGGGCAACACGCCGATGGCTGTGAACTGCTCCACGTCGAAGCGCACGCTATAGTCGTTGAGGCGTATAGGAATTACAAGCAGGTCGCCACGCGATATGGTGTTCCACTGCAGGAACGCGACACGGCGGCTGACGGTAGGCTGGTCGGTGTCAAGACTTATCACAAAATACTTTGGCACGTCGGCCTGCGACTCGTTGACGTAGAACTCGACAATACGTGCCTCCTTGGACTGGGCTTTCAATACACAAGTGTCGCCAAGACTGACGGTGTAAGTGCCGTGCGTGGCGGACGCGCTGACGCTTGGCACTATTGCTCCACTGTCGTCAGTCACGGGAAACAGACTTACGTTTGACACCTCGTTG
>CALBYK010000253.1 GCA_937889855.1 uncultured Prevotella sp. | reverse complement strand
CTTGGCTCGCCGGCTGCCATGTACCTCGCCGCAGCCGGGATTGGACACATTGGCATAGTTGACGGTGATTTCGTGTCGGTGACCAACTTGCAGAGACAAGTGCTATACACTTCTGCCGATACGGGGCGCACAAAAGTGGAAGTTGCCGCCGAAAGGCTTAGGGCCATGAACCCAGACGTGGAGGTGGCGACATACGAGTATTATCTCAACGAGCAAAATGCCCTCGACCTTATCAGGCCATACGACTTCGTTGTGGAGGGCACTGACAACTTCGCCTCCAAGTATCTTGTCAACGACGCATGCGTGATGCTTGGCAAGGGATTCACCATCGGCGGCATCAACCGCTACTCTGGACAAATAATGACACACTTGCCGGACTCGGCCTGCTACCGTTGTCTTTTCCCAGAACCGCCAGCCATGGCTGTGGTGGAAACTTGTTCTATGGTGGGAGTGCTCGGACCTCTCGCGGGCATAATAGGTGCGGTGCAGGCTACAGAGGCAATCAAATGTATAGCTAACATAGGCGAGCCGCTCACAGACACGCTGCTCACTCTCGACACCATGACTATGGAATGGAGAAGATTTGACGTAAGCCGCAACTCCGACTGTGCGCTCTGCGGCAACAATCCGACAATAAATACAATCAGGGAATATGCCTACAAACCCTGTGCAAAGAAAAATTAAAACAACAACAATAATGTTTTCAGACGAACTAAACAAAATAAGTTGGCAGGAAACTACCGAGCGCATTGCCTCAATGACTGATGCCGATGTGCGACGCGCTCTTGCCAAAGAGCATTGCGACATCAACGATTTCATGGCAATGCTGTCACCGGCAGCCGAGTCCCATCTTGAAGAGATGGCACGGCTGTCACGTAAATACACGGAGGAGCGTTTCGGCAAGACGATGTCAATGTTCATTCCCCTATATATAACCAACTCTTGCTCCAACTCATGCGTATATTGCGGCTTTCATGTACAGAACCCAATGGCACGCACTATTCTCACTCCAGAACAAATAGAGAATGAATACAAGGCGATAAAGAAACTTGCACCATTCGAGAATATCTTGCTCGTAACTGGAGAGAACCCTGCCAAAGCAGGAGTGCCGTATCTCGCAAAGGCTATAGACATTGCCAAGAAATACTTCTCCAACGTGAAGATTGAGGTTATGCCTCTGTCGGCAGAGGACTACCGCACACTTGCCGAGCACGGAATGAACGGTGTTATCTGCTTTCAGGAAACATATAACCGCGACCACTACAACATATACCATCCACATGGCATGAAGAGCAAGTTTGAGTGGCGATGCAACGGTTTCGACCGTATGGGACAGGCTGGCGTACACTCCATTGGCATGGGCGTGCTCATTGGCCTTGAAAAGGAATGGCGCACAGATGTGACAATGATGGCCTACCACTTGCGATATCTACAAAAACACTACTGGCGCACTAAGTACAGCGTGAACTTCCCGCGTATGCGCCCTGCGCAGAACGAGGGATTCCATCCCAACTGCTACATGACCGACCGTGAACTGGCCCAGGCAACATTTGCCATGCGCATCTTCGACCACGATGTTGACATATCCTATTCAACACGCGAGCCCGCTTTCATACGCGACAACATGGCTACTCTCGGCGTGACAACAATGTCGGCGGAATCGAAAGTGAATCCTGGTGGCTACCACACATATCCACAGGCACTTGAACAGTTCTCTGTGAGTGATGAGCGCACCGCCAAGGTTATCAACCAGCGGCTTAAGGAACTGGGACGAGAGCCTGTCTGGAAAGACTGGGACGCTTCGTTCGACATGTTCGGAACATGCAAATAAGCAGCTGAGCAAGTTTTTAGTATGCTGGCATGGCAAGTATTGCCATACCAGCATACATATAGGCACATTTACTTACACTCATTCCATACAATGACATCATATGCCTCTTTCGTCAGATACGGTTTTATCTCATTGTAAGGAATAGTGAACGACACCATACCCATCGCATACGGTCCAATCTCATATTGCTGATAGATGAAATGCACACCATCTGCCGCGAGGTAGGGTGTGTGCGACGGTATGGGGACCATGCCATTTTCTATGAATAGGATGTCATTGAGTGACTGTATGGTCACCGACTTGTCGCCACATTCATGCAAATACTTAACAATATACTTGCGCAGAAGCGGCTGC
>CALBYK010000252.1 GCA_937889855.1 uncultured Prevotella sp. | reverse complement strand
GGTTCGAAGTTGTGCCACTTGTTGTCAAACTGGTTGGTGCCTGGCTGGAGCAGTCCCTCCACCTTCTCCTTTGTCTCTTCCTCGGTAGAAGCCCAGAACGGTGATGTAGGGTCTGCCATAATCTTGGCGATGACCTCCTTGTCCTCAGCCATTGCCTTGGCCCATGCGTTGGTTGTGTAGAGCTTCGGGCGGTCGGGACGTGTCACGTTGGTGATGTTCCAAATTGCGTTTGCACCAGGACCATCCTGCAGAGTGGCACGGGTCAAGGCGTAGGTGAAACGCTTAACCATCTTCTTGCCCTCACCACCGTCGGCTGTCTTGCCGGCACCTACGGTAGCTGTATACCATGCGCCGTCGGCGAAGTCGTTGGCATCGGCATTCCAGAAGTTCGAATTTACGTATTCAGAAACGTCTGATACCTTAGCTATATTCTTATAGTAATTGGCTGTAGACGCATACTGCGCCTTGATGTCGTCCTCAGAGATAGCGTCGAGCAGACCAGTACCGATGACGCCGATGGTAGACTCCATACGTACAGCCACAGCCTTGTTGCCCTCGTCGTATGGGTTAGGATTGGTGCGGAAAGCGTCGCGAGGTATTGAAATCTCCGGATAGATGAGGCTATACTTCTCGCCGTCGGGGAACTGCATTGGCAGTCCGCTCTCCATAGCCGTCACATCATGCCACCAGAGCTTTATCTTGCTCTCGTCGATAGGAGCCTTGAAAGGTTCTGTAGCCTGAGTCTGTGGCATACTCGTCACCTCTGCCACTAATCCGCCGTCGTTGCTGTTGGCACCGTCGGCAGGATGATAGACAGCGAGCAGATAGCCATTGCCGTTGCCGTAAGATGTCGTATATGATTCCATACGCTTGCCATGACCGTAGTTTGGATGGCAGTCGAGGCAAGAGCGGCGTACAGAAGCAGGACCAAGACCACCGAAACCAGACACGCCTGAAGTGAACTGACGCTCGAAGAACTTCTCGCCGGCATTGAACTCGTCGAGCAGTCCCTGCTCTGTGACAGCAGGAGTCTCGTCCTCATAACATCCTGTAGCCACGTTGTCGGTAGTGCCGAGCTCGCCGCCAGGATACCACTCCGACTTGTCGAAGTTGCCTACTGCCTGGCCTACATACTGTCCGTCAGGCTGAAAATCCTCGTTGTTTGTAGGGTCGTCGTCTGAACATGCCGTCATCGACATTGCAAGACCCATCGCTACTGAACCGAAAAGGTATATGTGCTTATTCATAATGTATTTTTGTTTAAATAAGGGATGTTGTTGATTTCTCTATATGGATAAGTGTCTGGAGTTTAAGTGGCTTGCTTAACCCCCAGACACTTCGTATTGTTTCAATTCATACTAATTCTACGCGAAAAAGTATTTCTTGTATTACTTCTCGTTCTGCTTGTTAATCCAAGAACCAGCCTTGTTAAGCTCATCGTCAAGGTTGGACACTGCGTCGATGCAGTCCTTAACACGCTGTGCACCCGGCTCCTCTACGAATGACTTGCCACTGTTCTTGGCTGTCTCAAGAGCGTCGAGGGCAGCGTTGAGAGCATTGTTGAGGTCGTTGTAGCCGGTATAACCAGCCTTCTGCATGAGGCTCATGATAGAGTTTGCGGCAGGAGTTGTGGCTGTGATGTCGCGTGTGCCATAGAGAGAGTTCTTGATAGAGTAGATGTTGTCCTGATAGTCGATGAACGAGCGGTGGCTGTAAGGAGACTCGATGTAGTCGCGAGAGCCCTCCTCTGAACCAGAACCAGTGGCTGTACGGTAAGCCTGACCGAGCTTCTGGTCGGCAACCTCAGAGCATATGTTAGAGCAACCGCCTACGAAAATCTGGTTGATAGTGCCTACCCATGTTGAGCTGTAACCAGTTGTTGAGCTTGGAGAGAGGAGGAATGTGCCATAAGCCATGCCGCTCTCGTTGGCCATACCAGCGTAGCGCAGATTTGTTGTCACATAGCTTGCATCGCCCTTGATGAGTGCCTTGGTCTCGGCGCTTGCCGACTCGCCCATCCATGTATACTCAAGAACGGCAGTCACGTTGCGCACGTCGCCAGCCACAGCCTGGAGGAATGCAAGCTCGTCGATACCCTTAACACTCTCCATACCCTCTTCTGTGTCGTTGTCGTTGAGAGCGGCTACTGTACGGTTTGCGCCATTACGGAAGAGCACGAACTCCATGCCGTGGAAACCAAGTACCGACTGGAACTTTGTATTGTTGTCAGACACAAACTTGGCTGGATTATCACCCTTGAAGCCAGCGATAAGAGTTGGGTTGTTGAGAGCCTTCACAAGCTCGTCGTGGTCGAGAGGCCATGAGTCGATGTGCGGGTCAAGGTCGTTGTTGGAAGCCGAACCGTAGAGGAAAGCCTCGCTACGCTCCCACTGGCAACGCGTATTCTTGAATGCCTCGCAGGCAGCATCGATCTCGGCCTGAGTCATCGTGCCGTTGGCGGCAGACGTGTACAGAGCCTGAGCCTTGGAATACAGGTCGCGGGCGTTCTTTGCCAGTTCTGTATATGTGGGATAAACGACGTTGTCTACATAAGCCTGTGTCACGGTCTGCATGTCGTTCTTTGCGACGGTAACAGTTCCATTATTAACTGGATCGTCGTCATCACTACAAGAGGTGAATCCCAATGAAATGGCGCCAAGAAGGAACGCCATTGCATACTTCTGAATCTTTTTCATTGATCTTACTATTAATTATTAATTGGTTATTAATGCGTCAAACTTATATCTTAGAGGAACTGTCCCTGATAGGCAACGCCTATGTTGAGAGCTGGTTCATCGTTATACTGCTTCTTGAACTTACGGTAGTTGTACTCTGCCTTCACGCATACCTGAGGCAATGGGTAATAGTTGATACCACCAGCGAAAATCTTCTTGCTGGTATACTCCTTAGAGCCACCTATGCATGAGTTGTAATACTCGAAATGACCGAAAACATACAGCTTCTGACGGTCGGCACGCAACTTGGCAATCTGCGAGAAGATGTCGTAGCCAACCTCAATGCTTGTAGCTACGGCGTGTGAACCAAACACCTGGTTCGACTGGTATGGCTTGACATACTGTGTTCCAGGCTTACGTA
>CALBYK010000251.1 GCA_937889855.1 uncultured Prevotella sp. | reverse complement strand
TATACCCGACTTCGAGTAAAGCGGATTGTTTATGTCCATTGCCCCAAACGCCAGCGACGTAACAAAACGCGCGTCAACGGCATGAGTGTCAAGCGATGTGGTAGAGCGCTTGAGCAATCCCGCCACCTCACCGTTAAGGGTTACAAAAGCACTTCCAGGCATGCCTGCCTTGTCGTTATAGGCAAAAACATAATAGTTGTAGTTGTCACCGAATGTCTCCTTACGCTCAACCTCAAACGGCACAGCCACCTGACTCTTTGCCTGTTGGCCTACAAGCCACAGCTTGCCCCCCTTCGGCACAGCCGTCTTTGCAAGAGGAGCTGCAACAGTCTTTGACACATCCACCTTGAAGCGGCAAACATCATAAAGGTCGTTTGCGCCTATAATGGCCTTAACAGGATAAGTGTTGCCGTTGAAGTCGGTCACTACGGCACGCGCAGCAGAAGCAAGAGCCGACCACGAGCCCACAGCCTCACCATTGGCAGACGTAAACACTCCACATGTTGTGCTGGTTTCACTGCCCGACGCGTCATAGGCAGTAAGGCGGAAAGTTGACTTTGCAACATTCTTCACCTGTGAAGTCTGGGCATTGGCACTACAGGCTGCCAGCAACAGGGAGAATGTTAATAGTGAAAAACGATTCATATATCTTTTTGTTTCAGTATTCTATTTCTTTACTTCATTTTCAAAAGAGTCTTGGCATTGTCAATGGCAGCCTGCGAGATATCACTGCCACTCAACATCTGTGCAATCTCCGTGACACGCTGTTCATCAGTAAGCTTTGTCATAGTGCTGACAGTGCCGTTCTCCGTCTCATGCTTAGCCACCTTATAATGGTTGGAGCCAAAGGCAGCTATCTGCGGAAGGTGGGTGATACAAATCACCTGTCTGTGGGCATCGCCCATATCGCGCATGATATGCGCCATCTGCTCAGCCACACGTCCGCTCACACCAGTGTCTATCTCGTCAAAAATAATGGTAGGCAACCCTATAGCCTTGCTTATCATAGCCTTAAGCGACAACATGACACGTGCAATCTCACCACCTGATGCCACCTGAGAGACGGGTTGCATGGCAGTGCTTGAGTTGGCGCTGAAAAGGAACACCACACGGTCGGTGCCTGTAGGTCCAAGTTCGCAATGGATGACGTCAACCTTGAAACGCACATTAGGAATGCCAAGCGGCACAAGCAGTTTAGACAGTTCACGCTCCACCTCCACAGCAGCCTTGCGACGCTGTAAGGAAAGCACACTGGCCTTATCCTCACACTCGGCACGGAGTTCTGCAAGTTCGTCCTCACACTCCCTTAGACGTTCGTCGCTATTGTCTATATTGCCAAGTTCGGAATCAAGTTCGGCAAGCTTGTCAAGCAATCCGCCAATACTCTGGACATGATATTTCTGCTGCAATGAGTAGATGGTGTCAAGACGCTCGGTAATCTCATTATATCGCTGAGGGTCGAACTCTATATCGTCCATCTTTGACGCCACCTCCTGCGAGATATCCTTCAGTTCGATGAAGCAGTTGTCAAGACGCTCGGCAAGCTCGCTTGCATCAGGATATATACCCTCAATGCCATGTAGCTGCGATGATAGGCTGCGTGCCTCGCTCACGAGTCCAGCCTCCTCGCCGTCAAGTTGTTGGTTGGCCTCATGCAGCACACGCTTTATGTCCTCGGCATGACTCATTATCTCGGCAGTCTGTTCAAGCTGTTCCTGCTCATCGGCCTGTAGGTTGGCATCAGAAAGTTCTTTCTGCTGGAAGCGCAGAAAGTCCTCATTCTCACGGTTGCGCTCTATCTGGGCCTTCAAGTCGGCAAGTTCCTTCAACGCCTTGCGGTAGTTAGCAAACGATGCCCGGTAATCGGCAAGCAACTGCCTGTCGCGTGCAATTATATCAACGACACTAAGCTGGAAGTCCTCCTTGTTGAGCAACAGGTTCTGGTGCTGACTGTGCACGTCAATAAGCTGCTCTCCAAGCTCACGTATAGTGGCAAGATTGACAGGCGTGTCGTTGATGAAGGCACGGCTCTTGCCACTGACATTTATCTCACGTCGGAGAATACACTCAGACGGCTCATAATCGAGGTCGTTAGCCTCAAAGAAGTCCTTCAGCACATCCGAATGATATATGCTAAGGTCGAAAGTGGCCTCAATGATGCACTTCTCACGCCCCATCTTCACCTGCTTTGCGTCAGCCCTGTTGCCTAGGAGCAAGCCTATAGCCCCTATTATGATGCTTTTTCCGGCACCTGTCTCTCCAGTGATGACGGAGAATCCGGGATAGAACTGCATCTGCAAGTGGTCGATAAGAGTGAAGTTCTTTATGTCAAGTATCTTTAGCATGTTTTATTCTTTAATTTTGTCCCACGCAGTATTTTGGCTCGCATTTATTGAGAAAAGAATGTCGTACACCGACTCCTTCTCTTTCTGCGTTCCCTTACCCTTATAGATGTTTGCAAGTTCGTCGCGCTTGTAGTCGGTCCATATCTGCGGGAGCATACTCAGAGGACGGTCCTCATGACACTTCTTGAGGGCGTTCTCAAGAGTCCGCGTTCGGCATTATTAGCCATCTCGTCAAGACCGTTGCGATAATAGTCATACTGCAATTGTCTGAAAGGCTTCATTGCTCCATCAAGATAGTCGTTAATAATGGCAAACCTATTGCGCCCGCTATCAAACGCCTTCCAGCCGGGATAGTTGAGATTTTGCGCGTTATTGGTGAGGTTCATACACCGCTGGAGTACATCCTCTCCACCCATCGGGGCAAACGAGTCGAGGTCAATGCCAATGATGAGATAGGCATAATATGCGACAAGCGCCATGAGCTGGTTGTCAACCTGTTCCTCGTTGAACTGCAGCTGCTGGAATTGCGCGAACTCAAAATTGAAGTCGTTGTCGGTATTGTTGTACAACGTGGTTGTGTAGTTTGAATTATACACGGGACGGTTGGCCTGTATGACAGCCTTGCACGTGAAGACATTTGTCGAGTTATCGTATTTTGTTACCGTTATGTTGAAGTTGCACGATATGCGCTCGTTGCGCTGGAATTGCAGGTTGGTCCATTGCCGTTCATTTATAAACTGAGTCAGCGACT
>CALBYK010000250.1 GCA_937889855.1 uncultured Prevotella sp. | reverse complement strand
ACAAGGTATACCGCAACGCCAAGTAGCTGCATATTTAGTGTCCACTGAATTAATAAGTCGTCACGAGTTCAAAACGGCGGCCGCCATGCTTTGCAATGGTGTCCATCCGTAAATTGAGCAAAAATTCGAAAAGGACAAGACAAAGTCCCCTAAGGAACTTCATCACGTTCTTGACAAAGTAGCACATTCCCGTCCAGCATTCTGCCGTATTTGGAAGCTTGGCCCTGATGTTGTTGGCTCGATATATCCTCTTGCCAGTGCCGAAAGAGCATTCGACCTCGTTTCTTTCCCCGACGGCCTTGGCCATCCTCTCGAGATACTCTGGACTTCGGGGTTCCCTTGGCGGCCTGCCCAGCGGTTTGCAGTAAGTCCTTATCTCATACTCCTTGAGAATTTTCCTGTTAGCCTTGCTCATGTAGATCTTGTCCGCGAGAATGGTGGCGGGAAGGCATCCGAAACGTTCCTTGAAAAGCCGGACGTGCAGTGAGAGGTCGGAACTTTCGTTGTAGGCGTCCCAACTGTGGTGGTCTATGAAAGTGTATCCCTCATAAACGGCCGCGCCTATCTTTGCCCCGAACTCTGTCGGAGCCTTCGACTTGCCCCTGACGATAGGCCGCACGTGCGGCTGGAAGACGCTGATTATTCGATCCTTGCATTGATGCTTCTTCCCTTCATGCATCTCCAACTGCTGGGAATACATGTCAAAGGTGGCCCTGAGGATTCGTTGCTCGTGGGGTAGCAAGATGCCCTTGCAGCCCCTGTACTCCACGAAGAGCTCCGCGAGTTTACGGAGGTCCTTGTCCAGGTAGCTCAACATGGCTGATATCGTGGAGCGAATGAGTCTCGTGCCCTTCTTCTTGCGCTTGACAAGTTCCAGATAGAAGCCGCGTGCCTCACGGTAACAACTCCTGACCTTCTTGATATGAAGCTCTTCGCAGATCTTCCTGATGTAACGATCCGCTACCTTGCACCCGTCATGGATGATGTCGGCGTCAACAGGGTAGCGAACCTCGGCGTCAGCACAGGTCGCGTCGATTTTCAGCGTGCCTTTATGCGTCCTGCCATGACTGTCCGTAAACTCCGCGCCATTGTCTGCCGCATTGTCTGCGGGCGGCTCTTCGTTGTCATCATCGCGCCTCTGCCATTCCGCCTGGCGTGTCCCCTTGGCCGTAAGTTCACTGTTGAGGAGCTCCGTGGTGAACAGGTTAATCTCCTCAATGGTGATGCGCTTGCGGATGGTCGTGAACAGGGACGGGTCGAAAAGCGGCTTGGCGGTGAACTCCGACAGGCCACACAGGTACTGCATGTACGGATTCTCCTGAATCATCGAGATGGTCTCCTCGTCTGAAAGGGAGAACTTGTGCTTGATGATACACGCGCCGATAATCATGCGGGCCGGCTTGTTGCCAGCGCCTTTGGACACATTGCCAAGCCTGGAGTTATATGCCTTCTCAAGTTCAGTCCATGGAAGAAGGTCGCCGAGCCTTACCCAGCGATTGTTCTTGTCCAGGTCATCAAAAGACGAGCGGAACATGTCAACGGACAGCTGTTTCAAATGCGAAGTGTATTTCATCCCGTTTGTGATTTAACACTATAAAGGTACGAATTTTATGTTAAACAACCAAGGATAATGCAATATAAATCATTGAATATCTTGTAGTTGCTATTTATTCAGTGGACACTAATTATTTTTCCCAAAACAAGATTGCTGCATCTTAACCCACATTTTGAATAACCCAACAAACAAAAAATATTGATAGCTTTTGCTTGGCTCATAGATTATTATTAATTTTGCACAAAATATCAATAATTCAAAATGAAAATATCTTATAAGTGGCTTAAGGAATACGTTGATTTTGACCTTACTCCCCAAGAGACAGCCGACGCACTGACCTCTACGGGTCTTGAAGTGGATGCCCTTGATGAGGTTGAAGCTATCAAAGGCGGGCTGAAAGGTCTGTTTGTCGGAAAGGTACTCACTTGTGAGGCTCACCCCAACAGCGACCACCTGCATGTTACCACCGTAGACCTTGGAAAAGGCGAGCCACAACAAATAGTTTGCGGAGCTCCAAACGTGGCTGCAGGCCAAAAGGTCATAGTGGCAGACCTTGGCTGCAAGCTATACGATGGTGACAAGGAGTTTGTAATTAAGAAAAGTCGCTTGCGCGGTGTCGATTCTTTCGGCATGATTTGCGCTGAAGACGAAATTGGAGTGGGCAACGACCACAACGGTATTATCGTACTTCCAGATGATGCTGTGGTGGGTACTCCTGCATCTGAATACTATCACCTTGACAGCGATTGGGTTATAGACATAGACATTACAGCCAACCGTGCC
>CALBYK010000249.1 GCA_937889855.1 uncultured Prevotella sp. | reverse complement strand
TCGATTATCTCCTCAGAGCGGCTCACCCACGGACGCTTGCCGAAAATGTGCTCCACATCCTCGGCGAAGATAACCTCACGTGTCATGAGCAGCTCGGCGAGTTTGTTGTGTCCTTCGCTATGCTCCTTGAGAATCTGCTTGGCGCGCGCATACTCCTCGTTTATCATCTTGAGCACCTCGTCGTCAATCACCTTGGCGGTGGTTTCCGAGTAAGGGCGCTGGAACTGATACTCCTGGTTGTTGTAGAAGCAGATGTTTGGCAGACGGTCGCTCATACCCGCATAAGCCACCATACCATAGCCCGACTTGGTTGCTCGCTCAAGGTCGTTCATCGCCCCGGTGGAAATGTGGCCTGTAAACAACTCCTCAGCCGCACGTCCGCCAAGCAGCGCGCACATCTCGTCAAGCATCTGCTCCTTGGTAGTGATCTGGCGCTCCTCCGGCAGATACCATGCTGCCCCCAAGGCGCGGCCACGCGGCACAATGCTAACCTTCACGAGAGGGTCGGCATGCTCGCAGAACCACGACACCGTGGCATGACCAGCCTCATGCAGCGCTATGGTGCGCTTCTCCTCATTTGTCATCACCTTGGTCTTCTTCTCCAAGCCGCCTATGATACGGTCCACAGCGTCAAGGAAGTCCTGCTTGCCCACCACCTTCTTGTTATGTCGCGCAGCAATCAATGCAGCCTCGTTGCACACATTGGCGATATCGGCGCCGGAGAATCCCGGAGTCTGTCGCGACAGGAAGTCGATATCTACAGTGTCGTCAATCTTCACCTTACGCAGATGAACCTGGAAAATCTCCTTACGCTCCGTGAGGTCAGGCAAGTCAACGCTTATCTGGCGGTCGAAACGTCCGGCACGCAGTAGAGCCTTGTCAAGCATGTCGACGCGGTTTGTGGCGGCGAGGATGATGACACCGCTGTTTGTGCCGAATCCGTCCATCTCAGTAAGCAAGGCGTTGAGCGTGTTCTCGCGCTCGTCGTTGCCGCCCATTGCCGGGTTCTTGCTGCGGGCACGTCCCACGGCGTCAATCTCGTCGATGAAGATTATGCAAGGCGCCTTCTCCTTGGCCTGCCGGAAGAGGTCGCGCACGCGGCTCGCGCCAACGCCCACAAACATCTCGACGAAGTCGCTGCCGCTCATCGAGAAGAACGGCACGCCCGCCTCACCTGCCACAGCCTTTGCGAGAAGGGTCTTGCCCGTTCCCGGAGGGCCTACAAGCAGGGCACCCTTTGGAATCTTGCCGCCAAGGTCGGTATATTTCTGCGGTTCTTTCAGGAAGTCGACAATCTCCTGCACCTCCTGCTTGGCTCCTGCCTGACCAGCCACGTCCTTGAACGTGATGCCGAGGTCATTGCCCTTCTCGTACATCTTGGCCTTCGACTTTCCGACGCTGAACACTCCGCCGCTGCCTGTTCCGCTACCCATACGGCGCATCATGAACACCCAGAGGATGACAAAGAACAATATCGGTCCGAAGGTGTAGAACAGCGACATCAGTCCGGAGTTGTTGTCCTTCTCGTAGCTGAAATCGGTTATTTTGTTGGCCTTCTGGGCTGCCGAGAGATACTGGTCGAGGGCGTCAGGCGAGCCATAGGTGACGCTCACGAACGGATTCTGTCCCACCTGCTGCACCGACTTGCCGAATACATCACGTATCTTCTCCGGCTTCACATACATCCGCAGTGTTCCGTTGTCCTTGTTTACAACAACACTACGAGCATACCCACGGTCAACATACACCTTGAACTTAGTGTACGTGGCGTTCTGCGTAGCCGTCGGGCCGCCCAATATCATGTTTCCCCCGTCCGAGAAGAACAGCACAGCCAGCAGCACGATGACAATCGTGTATATCCAGTTCATGTTGAACTTCGGCATCTTGGGCTGGTTGTCTCCCATAGGATTCTTTCTATTATCCATAAGCTTAGTTTTACTAATCGATATTTGGAACTTCTGTTATCGCAGCGTCCTCCCACAAATTCTCAAGATTGTAGAAGTCGCGTGCCTCTGGCACAAACACGTGCACGAGCACGTCACCATAATCCATCGCCACCCAGTAAGCCTGCGGCAGCCCCTGCACGTGTATAGGCTTCTCGCCAGCATCGACACGGGCCGTCTCCCAAACGGAGTCGGCTATAGCCTCAACCTGAGATGGAGAGTTGCCCTGACAAATCACGAAATAGTTGGCAATAGTGCCATCCAACCCGCGGAGGTCGGCTATTGTTATGTTCTGTCCTTTCTTTTCTTGAATTCCCTTAACGATAGCGTCAACCAACTTGTTCTTAGTTTCCATTAAAATTACTCTTGATTTCTTTTTTTTATAATATTTACATTTATTGCAAACAACATGCCATCCGCAGTCACGACATACACATAACATCATCTTGTCCTAATATATAAATAAGGTGTATATACACAGACCTAATGCAGTAACGTCAAAAACGGCTGGCCGCTGTTTTATCAGTACAAAGTTACAGCGAAATATCCGAATAACGACTAAAAACCATAAAAAACGCCCTCTTATTGGATTTTTTTATGAAAAG
>CALBYK010000248.1 GCA_937889855.1 uncultured Prevotella sp. | reverse complement strand
TCCAGGAAGGCCATCTCTACATAGCCAACCCGCCGCTCTATCTCTGCACCTACAAGAACAAGGTGAAGGAGTATTGCTACACCGACCAGCAGCGGCAGGCATTCCTCGACAAGTACGGAAACGGCACCGAGGACGGCAAGTCTATCCACACACAGCGCTACAAAGGTCTGGGCGAGATGAACCCTGAGCAGCTTTGGGAGACCACCATGGATCCTAAGACCCGCCTTTTGAAGCAGGTGACCATCGAGAACGCCGCCGAGGCCGACGAGATTTTCTCAATGCTCATGGGCGACGACGTTGAGCCACGCCGCAAGTTCATTGAGGATCATGCCACCTACGCCACAATCGACGCGTAAGGGCAACTGGTAGAGGGGGTTTCTCGCCTCCGACACACCGGCAAATGGCCGTTGTGCCGGGGCGATAAGCCCCCTCTCCAAATATACAAGCAAATAGTTAATGTCGGGGATGGGCCAATTCCTCTCCCAGTTACAGCATGCACCGTCTAATCAGCTTTCTATTTCTCCTGCATACTGCCGCAGCGCACGCTCAGCAGTTAGGCACCGGATGGATGACCTCACCTTCACCCAACGACTCCTCGTGCCTTTGGTTCCGCCGAACATTCGTCACCGCCAACTACACGGAGCGTCCCGTGCGCGCCTCTGTATGCATAGTCTCCGCCTCACGCTTCGTCCTTTACGTCAATGGACGAAACGTGTCAACATCACTATATTCCAACGCCTCAGGCGCAAACGCTGCAGCACCAGTCTCAACCACATACGACGTGACGCGCTTCCTGCGCCCCGACTCCAACACTGTGGCAGTGCTCGCATGTCCTATATATGCCTATGACGGCCTCGTATCCTCTCCCAAGATAGCCATCAGTCTTTACGGCACCACAGCAACCGGAAATCCATTTGCCTCATCATCCGCAGACGGCTGGCTGTGCCACGCAGCCTCAACCGTCATATCCGCAGGAAACGAGCTGGAGGATGGTCGTTCAGATGCGTTGCCGCCATCACATGGCGACATGGTGATGGCTCAATGGCAGCCAGTAGAAATCATTCCACCATCAACATATTATCCACAAACATTCTATTCATACAACAGTCTTTCTGCCGAAAGCATCTTCGGTCATACTCCACTGGGATACAACACATTGACCGACAACAGCGCATATACACGGCACACACTTCTTCCACGCTTTTTCGACATAGACGGAAGCACCGTCACCTACGACTTCTCACCAGGTTTCTACGGTCTTGTACGCGTCACATTTCGCGGTTGCCGCCGCGGTGAGCGCATACACATCGGCAACCATCTCGCCTACATTTGCTCCGGCGAGATGGACGAGCAGGCATATTGCCGCTTTTCTCCAATATTCGCCCGCAAAATAACAATAAGCGGCGACCGCTGGTTTCACGCAGAACAAGTGCAGGAAGTGGTGGTCCTTGGATTATAATAAAACATAAAAAAACCGTATATAATAAGGTATACGTAAAAATTTTCTTACTTTTGCGCCCAAATTAAAGAACACAAAGCGAAATTATGCAAGAAAATTTAGTAATTGTCGAGAGCCCGGCAAAGGCCAAGACCATTGAGAAATTCTTGGGCAGCGACTATAAGGTGATGTCGTCTTACGGACACATACGCGACCTCAAGAAGAAGGAACTCAGCATAGACAAAGATACACTCCAGCCCGACTACGTAATTCCGAAAGACAAAGAGGAACTCGTCAAGAAGCTGCGCGAGAATGCAAAGAAGGCACACAAGGTGTGGCTCGCTTCCGATGAGGACCGCGAGGGTGAGGCCATCTCATGGCACCTTTGCGAAGTTCTCGGTCTCGACGAGGCGTCCACCAACCGCATCGTATTCCACGAGATAACCAAACCGGCAATTCTGGCAGCCATCGCCATGCCGCGCCATATCAACATGAACCTTGTCAACGCGCAGCAGGCACGCCGCGTACTGGACCGCATCGTGGGTTTCAAACTGTCGCCCGTACTGTGGCGCAAGGTGAAGCCTGCCCTCTCGGCTGGACGCGTGCAGTCGGTAGCCGTGCGACTTATCGTGGAGCGCGAGCGTGAGATACAGAAGTTCAAGAGCGAGCCCTACTACCGCATCAATGCCATCTTTGCCATCACCAACACCGACGGATCGCAGTCGGAAGTGAAGGCGGAGCTCGACAAGCGTTTCACCAACCACGACGACGCCATAACGTTCCTTGAGAAGTGCAAGAAGGCTGAGTTCACCGTCGACTCCGTGCAAAAAGAACCGTTCAACCGCATGCCTGCGCCACCATTCACCACATCAACATTACAGCAGGAGGCGGCACGCAAACTGGGTTTCTCAGTGTCGCAAACTATGATGGTTGCACAACGGCTATACGAGAACGGTCTCATCACATACATGCGTACCGACAGTGTAAACCTCTCCAAGCTCTGCCTTGGAGCCGCCAAGGAGGAGATAATAAAACTATACGGTGAGCAATACAGCTCGCCACGCAACTTCCACACCCATTCCAAGGGAGCTCAAGAGGCACACGAAGCCATCCGTCCTACATATATGAGCAACACGTCCATTGAGGGTACAGCACAGGAGCGCCGGCTCTACGACCTCATATGGAAACGCACTGCCGCATGCCAGATGTCAGAGGCACTGATTGAGAAGACAACCGTCGGCATAGCCATGACCGGCGCCGACGAGCATTTCATAGCCAATGGCGAGGTGGTGAAATTCGATGGTTTCCTCAAGGTATACCGCGAGTCTACCGATGATGAGCAAGCCGACTCAACCAAGGACGAATTCTCACACAATCTGCCTGTAATAAAAGAAGGCGACAACCTCACACGACGCGAGATCACCTCTACTGAACGCTACTCGCGTGGACCTGCCCGCTACACCGAGGCAAGCCTCGTGAAAAAACTTGAGGAACTCGGCATTGGCCGCCCGTCTACCTACGCGCCGACAATATCAACAATACAGCAACGCGAGTATGTGCAAAAGGGCGAGAAGAAGGGAGAAGAACGTCCCTACATCATCGACACACTGCGCGGCATACAGATAACCCCGACACGCAAGGTGGAGCTGACCGGCAACGAGAAAGGCAAGCTACTGCCCACCGACATAGGCATCGTCGTCAACGACTTCCTCATGCAGAACTTCCCTGCCATCATGGACTACAACTTCACAGCCAAAGTGGAGCAGCAGTTCGACCAGATTGCCGACGGCAAGGAGGAGTGGACCGACATGATGAAACATTTCGACAAGGAATTTGAGCCCACCGTGGAGAAGGTGATGAACGCGCGCTCTGAGCACAAGGCTGGCGAGCGCAAACTGGGCGACGACCCCAAGACCGGACATCCGGTATTCGTCAAGATTGGCCGCTACGGCCCAGTTGTGCAGATAGGCACAGCAGATGACGAGGAGAAACCGCGATTCGCACAGCTGCCAGCCGACAAGAGTATGGAGACAATCTCCCTCGACGAGGCTCTTGAGTTGTTCAAGTTGCCGCGCAATGTAGGTGAGTTTGAGGGCAAGACAGTCACTATCGGCGCCGGACGCTTCGGGCCATACGTCCTGCACGACAAGAAGTATGTGTCCATCCCGAAAGATGAAGACCCGATGACGATTACGCTTGAACGAGCCATCGAGCTTATAGAGAGCAAGCGAAAGGCTGAAGCCGAACGCCACATAAAAAAGTTTGACGAGGATACAAAGCTCGAGGTTCTCAACGGACGCTATGGCCCATACATCGCCTACGACGGAAAGAACTATCGCATACCACGCGACCTGCATCCGAAGGCAGCCGAATTGACCTACGAGCAGTGCATGGATATTGTCAACAACCCGCCTGCCCCGAAAAAGAGGAAGAAGTAAATTTGATTCTATGATTAGAATAATCCTTATCGGCTACATGGGAGCCGGCAAAACGACAGTCGGGAAAGCACTGGCCAAGGCTCTTGGCGTGCCGTTCTACGACCTCGACTGGTATATCGAGACGCGTATGCGACGCACAGTGAAACAGATATTCGATGCCGAGGGCGAGGAAGGATTCCGCCGCATCGAGCACAACATGCTGCACGAGGTGGCAGAATTTGAGAACGTGGTGCTTTCGTGTGGCGGCGGCACCCCGTGTTTCTTCGACAATATTGACTACTTGAACAAGCAAGGACAGGTAGTATATCTCAAGGCGTCGCCGGATGTTCTCTACCAGCACCTGAAGATGGGCAAGTCAGTGCGTCCGCTGCTGCTCAACAAGACACAGGAACAAGTCAAGGCTTTCATCGTTGAACAACTCGCCTACCGCGAGCAGTTCTATTCAAAAGCCAAATACACACTCGACGTGAACTTGCTCGACAACTACGACAAAATCAACATCACTGTGAAAAAGCTTATCGAGAGTATCAACCAGCCCAAGGCTTAGAAAGGCAAGAAGGCAGGAAAATACTCAATAAGGCATAGAAAGGCTTATCAATCCTCCCAAAAACGACAAATCAAATGAAAAAATGGACCATTGACGATTCCCGAGAGCTGTACAACATCAACGGCTGGGGAACATCATATTTTGGTGTCAACGACAAGGGCGACATGTACGTCACGCCCTGCAAGGACAACGTGCAGATCGACCTGCGCGACGTCATGGACGAGCTTCAGCTCCGCGACGTCACGCCGCCCGTGCTGCTGCGCTTCCCCGACATCCTCGACAACCGCATCGAGAAGACCTCGAGCTGCTTCAAGAAGGCGGCTGAGGAGTATCAGTACAAGGCAGAGAACTTCATCGTCTATCCTATCAAGGTGAACCAGATGCAGCCTGTCGTGGAGGAGATTATATCGCACGGCCGCAAGTTCAACCTCGGACTGGAGTGCGGCTCCAAGCCCGAGCTTCACGCCGTCATCGCCGTGCAGTGCCAGAGCGACTCCATCATCGTATGCAACGGCTACAAGGACCAAAGCTACATCGAGCTGGCGCTCCTGGCGCAGAAGATGGGCAAGCGCATCTTCATCGTCGTCGAGAAGATGAACGAGATCGGACTCATAGCCACTGCCGCCAAGAAACTGGGCGTGAAGCCTAATATTGGCATACGCATAAAGCTCGCTTCAAGCGGCTCTGGCAAGTGGCAGGAGAGCGGCGGCGACGCCTCGAAGTTCGGTCTGCGCGCCTCGGAGGTGCTCCAGGCACTCGAAACGCTCGACGAGAAGGGCCTGCACGACTGCGTGCGGCTCATCCATTTCCACATCGGCTCGCAGATTACCAAGATACGGCGCATACAAACCGCCCTGCGAGAGGCAGCCAACTTCTACATACAACTGCACAAGATGGGCTACAACATCGACTTCGTCGACTGCGGCGGCGGACTTGGTGTCGACTACGACGGCACGCGCTCGTCGTCGAGCGAGAGCTCGGTCAACTATTCCATCCAGGAGTATGTCAACGACTGCGTGTACACGTTCGTCGATGCCGCCAACAAGAACGGGCTGCCCCACCCCAACCTCATCACCGAAAGCGGACGCTCGCTCTCCGCCCACCACTCCGTGCTCATCACCGACGTGCTCGAGACAACGTCGCTGCCAGAGATGCGCGACGACTTCGAGCCGTCTGAAAACGACCACCAACTCGTGAAAGACCTCTACGAGATTTGGGACAACCTCAACACGCGCACCATGCTCGAGGACTGGCACGACGCCGAGCAGATACGCGACGAGGCTCTCGACCTCTTCTCACACGGCATAGTCGACCTGCGCACACGCGCCGAGATCGAGAGCATGTACTGGAGCGTGTGCCGCGAGGTCAACTCCATGGCGAAAACACTTAAACACATGCCAGAAGAACTGCGAGGCCTGGACAAACTGCTTGCCGACAAGTATTTCTGCAACATATCGCTCTTCCAGTCGCTGCCCGACTCTTGGGCCATCGACCAGGTATTCCCCATTGTCCCCATACAGCGTCTCAACGAGCGGCCCACGCGCAACGCCACACTGCAGGACATCACCTGCGACTCCGACGGCAAGATTGCCAACTTCGTGACCAACCGCCAGACAACGCACGTGCTGCCTGTACACCCGATACGCAAGAACGAGGACTACTACCTCGGCATATTCCTCGTAGGTGCCTACCAGGAAATTCTCGGCGACATGCACAACCTCTTCGGCGACACCAACGCCGTGCACATATCCGTCAAGGACGGCACTTACCACATCGACCAAATCTTCGACGGCGAGACCGTGGAGGAGGTGCTCGACTACGTGCAGTACAACCCTAAGAAACTCGTGCGGCAGCTCGAGATTTGGGTGACGAAGAGTGTGAAGGCGGGCAAGATATCGCTCGAGGAAGGCAAGGAGTTTCTGAGCAACTACCGCTCGGGACTGTATGGATACACTTATCTGGAATAAACAAAAAGAACAGCACACTTCATTTCCATCTATGAATATAACAATAGTAAAGGTAGGCGGTGCCGTGGTCGAGGACCCGGCACAGCTCTCCCTCCTGCTCGAAGGGTTCAAGCAAATCGGAGGCGCGAAGATATTGGTTCACGGCGGCGGTCGCCGTGCCACAAAAGTTGCCGCGCAACTCGGCATCGAGAGCCATATGGTGAACGGGCGACGCATCACCGACGCCGATATGCTTGAGGTGGTGACAATGGTCTACGGCGGTCTCGTCAACAAGAACATTGTGGCGCGGCTGCAGTCGCTTGGCGTCAACGCCATCGGACTGACCGGCGCTGACATGGATGTCATCCGCTCGCACAAGCGTCCGCTGAAGGACGGAGTCGACTTCGGCTTTGTGGGCGATGTCGACCGCGTGGCAGCCGACCGCATAAGGACTCTCATCGAAGCCGGTCTCACTCCCGTGCTCGCACCGCTCACCCACGACGGCCACGGCACCATGCTCAACACCAACGCCGACACCATTGCCTCGGAGACGGCACGCGCCCTCGCCCCATTGTATGACACGACACTCGTCTACTGCTTCGAGAAGCCCGGCGTGCTCGCCGACCCCGACGACGACGCGAGTGTAATCCCCACCATCACCCGGGCCGACTTCCATCGCCTCACAACCGACGGCACGATATCCGGCGGCATGCTGCCCAAGATAGAGAACGCCCTTGCCGCCGTGGAGGCAGGAGTGAAGCGAGTGGTGATAACCAAGGCCGACTACTTGGGCAAGCCCGATTGCGGAACGACTATCAGCCGGTAACAATATATAAACGAAACTAAGAATCCTTTATGGCTGATTCTACAGAAGCCAAGCCGGGTGTTCTTGGCAATCAGATAAACTGGGAGAAGCTATACTTCTACCAGAAGTCGGATGTCGTGTACCAGTTGTCGTTTGCGTTTTGCAACAGATATATTCACCTGTATAAAGACCGCACACGCGACCAGATTATACAGGCGGCCCGCTCGTGCAAGCAGAATATTGTTGAAGGACTTGCCGACGGCATTACGTCAACAGAGATACAGCTGAAACTGCTCAATGTGGCGCGTGCCTCGCTGAAGGAACTCCGCGAGGATTTCGAGGACTACCTAAAGTCACGCCACTTGCAGTTCTACACTCAGGGCGACAGCCGTTATTCCGCGATGGTGGAATATTGCCGCCGTCACAACAAGCTAAAAGACTACGAGCCTTATTTCCAGCAATGGGATGACGAGCAGATGTGCAACTATGCACTGACTCTCTGCCACATGATTGACAAGATGATGATGACATTCCTGAAGCGTCTTGAGCAGCAATTTGTGACCGAGGGCGGAATAAAGGAGCGCATGTACAAAGCCAGAACCGGTTACCGTCAGCAGCAGGACGCGCGCCTGAAACAGCTTGAGAGCGAAATGCCCCGCCTTGAGCAAGCGCTTGCCGCAGCCCAAAGCGAGGCAGATAAATGAAAGCGGCCTATGAAAACCTCAAACAACGCGCCCTTAAAGCCTACTACGCACAGCAAGAAGAGATAAAAAGGCTCAAAGCCTTGCTGGAAAAAGCAGGCGACAAGAAATCATAGAATCACTAAGAATCACTATAACTACTAGTATTAATAGAACAGCTAGAATTACTAGCTGTTCTATCTTTTTTATTCCGTCTTTATACTTTCCACCGGGTTGCTCGTCGCCACTCTCCACGACTGCGCCACCACCGTCGCTATCACGACAACCGCCACCGCCACGAACGCCAGCGGAAACAGCCACCAATAGATAGGCGTGTGCTCGGCGAAACTCTGCAGCCATTGGCTGCTTAGCCACCACCCTATCGGGGCAGCCACCACGTAAGCCGCCACGAGCGGCACCATATAGCGCATCGCGAACAGCCGCACCACTGCCCCGACCGTGCTGCCCATCACCTTACGTATGGCAATCTCCTTGCGGCGGTACTCCGTCTCGAACATCGTGAGCGAGAACACTCCTATTATTGTTATCACGATGCAGATGATGGCGAAGAGCTTCACCTGAGATATGAAGCGGAACTCATCAACGTATGTGCGCTGCAGGTCGTCGTCGAGGAAACTCATAGTGTATTCCTGCGAACCGTCAATCTTATTGAGCACCTGCGCTATGCGCTTCTTCGCCTCAATCTTGTCCTGGTTCTTCGCCACGCGCACAAACACGTTAGCCAGGCGGTCGCCCCATCCCTGCAAGTCGGGACCGAAGATTATGAACGCCACGGCAATCTTGCTGTTGTCGTTGCGCATCGACTTAATCTTGAAATTATTGCACACGCCGACAACCAGATAGTTGCCCTCGCCCCACTCGTTCTGGCGACCTATCGAGTCGCCCACCTGCAGCCATGCGTATTGTTTCATGGCTGCCTTGTTGAGCACATACGCGCCCGTCTTCATGTCCGACTCACGGAAGTCGCGTCCATCGACAACCTTCAGTCCCATAGTGCGCAGGTAATTGTAGTCGCACGGAATCACCTGCAGCGACATCTGCTTCTCGTCTCTGCCGCGGCCCCAACCCATGTAGTTGTCGCCAGCGCCAATGGCGTTCTGCGCGTAGCCCACGCTCTCGACGAAAGGCAGTTTGGACAGCTCGGCGCGTATGGCGTCCCTCTTAGCCATAGCCTCATCGGATAGAGTGGCATAGAACACCTCGTTCTTGCTGAATCCATAGTCGGCGTTGAATATGTAGCGCGACTGGCTTGCCATCACACCTATATATATAGCCAGCGCGAAAGCCACCACAAACTGCACACCCATGATAGCCATGCGCAGCTTGCGGCCGCGCGGCGAGAGTCCGAAAGATCCCTTGAGCACCATTGCCGGGGCAAACGACGTGCCATACCATGCCGGTATGACAGCCGACAGCGCACCCACAGCGAGCGCTGCCGCAGCCATAACGACGGCAAGCACGATGTGCGCCGGGAAACTCACGTCGCCCGACACGAGCCTCATGCAAGCCTCGCTGCGCTGGAACGCCACAATGAGCAGCACGCCGATTATGAGTCCGACAAGCGCAAACGCCACGTTCTCCATTATCACCCTCATGCGCAGGCTTCCTGCCGACGCGCCCATCACGCGCCGCGTGTTGATGCCGCGTATGCGCATAGGCATCTCGGATAGGGTGAAGTTCAAGAGGTTGAGCATGGCAATGAAGATGATGAAGAACGACGCCACGGTGAGCACATCCACCAGACTGCGGTTGCCCTTGTCCTTCATGCCCACGCCCGAGAAATACACGTCGTCCATCGACGTGAGGCGGAATTTCATGCCCACCTGCCTGTCAAACTCCTTCTCGTCGCTTATGCCGTTAGCCTTCATGAACGCCAGTTTGAATTCGCGCTCCACCTTCGGCGCGTTGGCGGCATTGTCGAGCCGCACGTATATGCTGAAGCTCCACTCGCCCGTGTCCTGCAGTCCCTCGTCGTTCTCACAATGGTACACACCATTGTCGATGGTGCAGTTATCGGGCATATCCTCGCTCACACCCACGACAGTAATTTCTTTGTCGTCCGACACGAATGTCCTGCCCACGGCGTTCGCCGTGCCGAACATCTTCTCTGCCGTGCTGCGGCTGACGATAGCGTTGGGTGCGCCCGACACCCATTCCTTGCTGCTGCCATAGAGCAACTTGCCAGAGAAGAACTCAATGCCGGGTTTGCTGATGTTGACGAGTGGCACTTCCGTCTCGCGCTCATTCACTTTCACTGTTACATCGTTCACATAGGGCGACACGTCCATCGCATCCTCCACATGCGGCACATCCTTCAGCAGCGTGACGAACGGACGGCACGCCTCGCCGCCCCAGCGGTCGCCGAACACGTTGCCGTAAACCTCAAGGCGGAACGTGCGCTCATGGTCGGGTATGTTGTGGTTGTAGGTGCGGTTGTATATCACCTGCGTCATGAACAGGTAGAACGTCGCCACGGCTATGCCCAAGCCGAGAAGGTTGAGCAGGGTTGCCACACGGTAGCGGCGGAAAAGATATAGTAATGTTTTCATAATTACAGCAGTTTGTCGTTGTTTGTCACCACCTGTCCGTCAAACAGATTTACTATGCGGCTCGCCATCTGCGCATCGTGCTGCGAGTGGGTCACCATTACGATTGTCGTGCCCTCAGCGTTGAGCTGCGAGAGGAGTTCCATGACCGCCAGTCCGCTCTTCGAGTCGAGATTACCCGTAGGCTCGTCGGCGAGTATCAGTTTGGGCTTGCCCACCACGGCACGCGCTATCGCCACGCGCTGCTGCTGTCCGCCCGAGAGCTGCTGCGGATAGTGCTTGGCACGCTGGCTCAACCCCACCTTGCGCAATATTTCCGTCACGCGCTCCTTGCGCTCCTTTGACGGCACACCGAGGTAGCGCAGCTGCAAGTCGACATTCTCCTCCACCGTAAGCTCGTCGATGAGGTTGAAGCTCTGGAACACGAAGCCGATGCGTCCACGGCGATACTTCGTGCGCTCCTTCTCGCGGAGCTTGCCCACTGGCTCGCCGTCGAGCCAGTACTCGCCCCCGTCGGGGTTGTCGAGCAGTCCGAGGATGTTGAGGAGCGTCGACTTGCCGCATCCGCTCGGGCCCATTATGGCGACGAACTCGCCGTCCTCTACATTTATGCTGACACCGTTGAGGGCAACGGTCTCCACTTCTTCCGTACGGAAGATCTTGGTAAGGTTTTCTGTCTTTATCATAGTTGTATTGTCGTTTTGTTATTCAATTATTGCTTTATCGTTGTCTCATTTCGTTCGATATGAACATTCATTTCGTTCGATACGAGTGCTCATAACATTCGATATGAGCATTCATCACGTTCGATATGAGATGACATTCAAGTATCTTTTACACTACTCTCAGAGTCTTATTTCAGTACCAAAACGGTATTGTCGCCAAACGCCTCATATCCGCTTGTGATGACACGCTCGCCCGGTTGCAGTCCGTCGGTCACTTCATAGTACTTCGGGTTCTGCCGTGCAATGCTGATGTTGCGGCGATAAGCCTTCTTGCCCGAGCGGTCGAGCACGTAGATCCAGTTGCCGCCCGTTGCCTGGAAGAACGTGCCGCGCGGTATGAGCGTAGCCACGGTCGACTTGCCGAGGGCGAGTTCAAGATAATATGTCTGTCCGCTGCGCATCTGCGCGGGGCGTGAGCCCACGAACACGAAGTCGGTGCGGAACGAGCCGTCGCGCACCTCGGGATACACCTTGCGCACGCGGAGCTGGTATTGCCGTCCGTCGCGCGTGATGGTGGCAGTGAGTCCCGGGCGCACGCGGTCGATATAGTGCTCGTCAATCTTCGCCTCAATCTTGAAGTCGGAGAGGTCGTTAATCTGTCCTATGTTCTGTCCGGCGGTGATGTTCTGACCCAATTCCACGTCAAGCAGGCCCAGCTCACCGTCTATGGCTGAGCGCACCTCAAGCTTGCCCTTGCGCTCGCGCACGAGCAGCACGTTCTTGCGCATATTGTCGAGATTGTCCTCCATCTGCGCCATCTGCACACGGCGGTAGACGCTGTCCTGCTTCAAACGCTGACCAACGAGACCGTGCTTGCGACGCGCGAGGTCGTAGTCCTCCTTGCTCTGCATGTATACCTCGCGGCTGATCAGCTTCTCCTTGTAGAGCCGCGCGTTCTGCTGGTAGGCGCGCTGCTTGCGCAGCACGTCCATGTCGAGCGTAGCCTGCTCGGTGCGGTTGTTGAGGCGGTCCTGCAGCATCGTGACCTGCGTGTTGCGCAGCAGGTTCTGCTTCTCGGCAAGTTCCGCCTCGGCGTTGAGTATCTGGAGGTCGAGATTGCTATTGCTCAGGCGCAGGATGACGTCGCCCTTATGGACGCGCGCGCCCTCCTCAACAACCTTCTCGCGCACCACGCCGCCCTCCTCAGGCGAGATCTGCACCACCTGGATGGGCACCACCTGACCGTTGAGGCGCACGTAGTCATCGAACTTGCCGCGCGTGACGCTGCTCACGGTGATGTCCTGGCTGTCGACGGTCATCGTGCTGGCCGTCGAGCCGAAGGCGAGCCACACGAGCAGCGCCGCCACCACAACGCCGCCGCCTATATACCAGGCGTAGCGGCGAATGAAACTCTTTTTTGCTATTTGTCTGTCCATAACTTTAACTGGGAGAGGGGGCGTCTCGCCCCCGACGGGGTAAAGACGTTGCCCTCTATAGATTTATTAATGATATTGTTTCCGGGAGTTGTATCGGGGGCGGGACGCCCCCTCTCCCAGTTATTGCCACAACCCTTTTCCTTCGTAATATGCCAGGAGCGTCTGGTTGTAAGCCTGCGTCAGCCGGCTCTGAAGCAATTTCACGCGGCTCTGAAGCAGCGTCACCGCCGCCGTGCGCACGTCAATCGACGAGGCGAGTCCCTCCTCATACTTGCGCGTGGTGAGATGCGAGGCAAGGCTGTCGGCCTCCACCTGCTCCGCCATCTTCGCCACCTCCTTGCGGCTGTTCTCCACGTCGGCGGCAGCCTCAACTATTATGCGGTGAAGCTCCGACTGCTCGTAGGCGAGGTTCTCCCGCGCCTGCTCGAGGGCTATCTTGCGGCGACGAATGGTGGACGTAGCGGATAGTTGCGTGAAGATTGGTATCGAGAGCGACAGTCCCACGTACTGTCCGGCGTTGTTCTTGAACTGTTCGGAGAAGGAGGCGTGTCCTCCTTTGTCCAGGTTTCTATAAAATGAGGTGGACACGCCACCCGAGAGAGAGAGCGTAGGGAGCAGCGCGCCGCGTGCGGCACGCAGGTTGTAGCGGGCAGCCTCGACACCCTGCCGCGCTTTTTCCACGCGCGGATTGACAGTGGAGGCATAGGAATATATATCCTCGGGCGAGCCTGCTACGGCAGCCTCTGTCCCAGTTGAGGGCTGCGCTACTGCGAGCGCAGAGTCGGCAGGATAGTTCATTAGCTGCTTCAGGGCGAGCAGCGCCTTGGTGGTCTGCGTCTGTATGTGCGCCAGTTCATACTCGTCGGCGGCGAGTGTGGCGCGCATCTGCGCCACATCGGCATCGCTCTTCTGTCCCACCTCAGCCATCACCTCGGTCTGGTGGAGCAGGGCGCGGCTCTCGTCGCGCTTCTGCGACGTCTCGTCCACGGCCCCTTGACAATAGACGAGGTCCATATATGCCTTGTACACCTTCAGCGCCACGTCGTCGCGCTCGGCCTGCACGGCGCTGCGCCCCATGGCGACGTTGGCCTTGGCGAGGCGCAGCTGGTTGTAGCGTTGCAGTCCGTCGAACAGCGTGAGGGCAGCCTGCAGTCCGTAGCCGTTGTAGAGCGTACTCACGTCGGTGTAGGTGTTGGTGGACGGGTCGATGGCGCGTCCGAAGTTGAGCTGCCCCGACACCGAGCCGTACACCTCGGGCAGGAAAGCCCCGATGGCCTGCGTCTTGGCGGCGCGGCTGTCGTCGAGGGCGTAGCGTTGCTGCGCCACTGTGTGGCTGTGGTCGGCGGCATACTGCATGCAACGCTCCACGGTCCAAGGCTCGGCGGCGCGGGCTGCGACTCCGACAGCGAGGATAAATATAGCTAAAACCAGTCTTTTCATTTTCCTTTTGTTTTTAATGACACTGCAAAGGTAGCCCCTTTCAAAGCTTCACGGTCAACTCATTCTACAGAAAAACGACCGACAAGTGACAAATCCACAAAAAGTGTATGATTTTCATACACTCTTTAACAGGGAGAGGGGGCGTCCCGCCCCCGACATACACCTCAAAATCCCTGTCACATCGGGAGCGGGATGTTGTTCTTACTTTTGTATCGGGGGCGGGACGCCCCCTCTCCCTGTTAATGACACCCCTCTCCCTGTAAAAAAAAGAGGTAATCATTTGCAAGCAAGACTAAATTTAGCTACATTTGTAGCATGACATACAACTACAACACCATCGTCATCGTCGACGACAACCCCGCCATACTCACGGCGCTGAAGATTTGCCTCGCCACGGAGTTCGCGCGCATCGTCACCATGACGTCGCCCGAGAAGCTCGTCGCCACGCTCGCCAAAGAAGAAGCGGTTGATGCCGTGATGCTCGACATGAACTTCTCGCTCGGAGTGAACTCGGGGCAGGATGGACTCTTCTGGCTGCGCACGCTGAAAAAGCTGCACCCCAACACGCCCGTCGTGCTCATCACAGCCTATGCCGACCTACAGCTCGCCATAAAGGGGATGAAGAGCGGAGCAGCCGACTTCATCATGAAGCCATGGGACAACAGCGAACTTATCCAGAAACTGCACGACGCCATAGACAGCAGCCGCGAGGTGATGCCCCTCGACGAAGTGGAGCAGCAGCACGTGCGCAAGGTGGTGGAGCAATGCCACGGCAACATGAGCCGGGCGGCGGAGATGCTGGGAATCACAAGGCAGATATTGTATAAGAAAATAAAAAACAACTGAGGCTCACCCGTGGCGGGGGTCTCCGGCCTCCGCCACGGACAAGATTTTTATTATGACACTATATATATTAGGATTAGTTGCAACCGTTCTGCTTCTCCTCCTCTGGATATATCGCCGCCAGCGCCTTCTCTCCACACGCGTGCGCCTGATGCGCGAGGCACTGCACAACCGCGACTTCTCCTTCCGTCTGCCCACCGACAGCCTTCTGCCAGGCGAGCGCGACCTGCAAGCCGCGCTCAACGACATGAGCGGCGAGATAAAGCGGCTCATGGCGCGCAACGAAGTTGAGTCGTGGCAACGGCTGACGCGCGTGCTCACACACGAGATAATGAACTCCGTGGCGCCCATACAGAGCATCACGCAAGCCTACATCGCCTCGCCACTCGTCAAGGACACGCCACTCGAGGAGGGCATGCAGGCCATTCACGACACCACGCGCAGCCTCTCAGCCTTTGTCGACAACTACCGCAAACTCACGCAGCTGCAACCCGCCGACATCGCAGAGGTGGACCTTGACCGGCTCGTCGACAACCTGATGGCCCTATACCCCGACATAGAGTGGCACACCGACACCCATGCCGCCCGCTACGCCAACGCCGATAAGGGCATGCTCCACCAAGTGGCAGTCAACATAATAAAGAACGCTATCGAGGCTGGAGCGCGCCGCATCGACGTGCGAACAGACTGCGGCAAAGAGCCCAACAATTCCAACACGTTCCTGCATATCGGGGGCGGGGACGCCCCCTCTCCCAGTAATACGAGGCTGCTCGTCAGCAACGACGCGCCACCCATTCCGCCCGACGTGGCACGCGAGATATTCATACCCTTCTTCACAACCAAGACCACCGGCTCGGGCATCGGACTGGCGCTCGCCCGCCAGATGATGATGGCGCAGGATGGCGGGCTGTGGCTCGCCGACACACCCGTGGCAGGCTATCACACAACATTCGTGGTGACATTCGGTTAGGAGCCCGACATCTCCAAATTAGTTAAACGAAGTTAAAACGAGCGTTAGTCTGTAACAAACATCCCCGACAAACGTCATTAAAATAGAGCACAGATGAAAAAGATAAGTTTCCGCAACGACATCCTTCCGATGAAGGACATCCTATTCCGACTCGCCCTGCGCATCACGCTGAGCCGCGAGGAAGCCGAGGACATAGTGCAGGACACACTCATCAAGGTTTGGAACCGCCGCGACTCGTGGGACACCATCGAGTCGATAGAAGCTTTTTCTCTGACCATATGCCGCAATATGGCTCTCGACAGGATGCGGCTCCACGAAAACCAAAACATGTCGCTCGATGTCGACAATGCATCTGTAGGGCAGGAAAGTCCAGACACGGCATCCAATCCATACGAGCGCACCGTCCAGCGAGAGAAAGTGGAAATAGTGCGCTCACTCATTGACAGTCTGCCCGAAAAGCAACGCAGCTGCATGCAACTGCGCGACATAGAAGGAAAGACATACAAAGAAATTGCCCAAGTGCTCGGCATCACCGAAGACCAAGTTAAGGTGAATATATTCCGCGCGCGGCAGACAATAAAACAACAATTTCTGAAATACGACAATTATGGACTATAAATACATAAACCAACTTTTAGACCGCTACTGGGAGGGCAAGACAACCCTCGAGGAGGAGCAGATACTGCGCTCTTTCTTCAGCCAGCTGTGCGTGCCCGAGGAATTGGCGAAGTATCGCCCATTATTCGCCTACGAGCAGACAGAGCAAAAGACCGACCGTCTTGGCGACGACTTCGACGAGCGGCTTATGTCCATCATTGACGAGCCGCAGGAGGTCGTAGCGCAGCGTGTACGCCTCAGCCAGCGCTTCGCCCCGCTATTCAAGGCTGCGGCAATGGTAGCGATAGTGCTCACGTTGAGCCAGGCGGCACAGTTCTCGTTCCAGGCAGATGACGCGGGGAATGGAGCTGCAAGCGTCCCGTCAGCCTACACACCACGCCCGACAGAAGGCAATTCGGTGGCATCACTCAACGACTCGGCAAAAATCGACACTACAAAAAGAGGAAACATCGGTGCGGCAATCGTTCCGCAAATGAGCCAGAACGGCCCAACAATCCTCAAGTAAGAAAAAGATATTTCTATGCTTTCTCAATAAAATCATTTTTAGTTAAAACAAAAAAACTCGAAGCTGCGAAGCTTCAAGTTCTCTCAAATTTTTCATAACATACTAACGTTTGACTGGCCGCAGGAATTCTCCAGAGTTCTGCGACCAGTTTTTTTTTTACTGGGAGAGGGGGCGTCCCGCCCCCGACATAAGCTAATAATGCCAGGGGCAGGACGACACCTCTCCCACAGTTATTCATGCCGTGGACGGGACACCCCCTCTCCCTGTTATTCGGAATAAAGCACTTGCACCAAAGTCTGGCCGACAGCCTTCAGCACATTGGGATCGATGTGTTCCATGGTGTCGCTGACGGTGTGCCATGTTGGTCCGAACGAGCTTTGCTGGCAGTCGGGATAGAACGCTATGACGTCAACACACGGAATGCCCGCCTTCTCGTTCACCGGCACGTGGTCGTCTGTTATCATCCCGCCATCCTTCATCGGGAAGAACGAGCCGTAGCCAATCTGTGACGCCGTGCGCCATATCTTGTTCACAATCTCACCGGCATATTGCTTAGACACACCCTCCTGATAGAACTTGGCGCCCTCGCCTCCCACCATATCAAGCAGGATGCCGTAGCGGGCCTCATAGCCTTTAGGCAAGTGTGTTGCCCAATACTGTGCGCCAAGAGCCCAGGAGTCGCCATCGTCAGGCACAGACGCCCACTGCGGTGTGCCGTAGTCCTCGGCATCGAAGCACACGAAGTCAACACCCACCTTCAGAGCAGTGTCGCTCTTCAGCAAGCGTGCAAGCTCAAGCATCACGGCAACACCGCTCGCTCCGTCGTTGGCAGCCATCACCGGACGGTGCCAGTTGGTTGAGTCGGGGTCGTTGTCGGCCCATGGACGGCTGTCCCAATGGGCGCAGAGCAGAATGCGCGTGGTCTGCTCCGGACGGAAACGCGCTATGATGTTGCGGCTGCGGAGCTTGGTGCCGTCCCAGCCTGTAAGCTCCGCATCCTGGGCCTCCACCTTCATGCCAAACTCACGGAATTTCGCCATAATCCAGTCACCACACAAATCGTGCGCCTTCGAGTTCATCGTGCGCTCGCCGAAGCTACACTGCTTGGCGGCAAAGGCATAGGCAGAGTCCTGGCTGAACGTAGGCCCCACAAGAGCCACGGTGTCAGGCTCGCTGGCGGCTCCGCTCTTCGACGTGTTCTTGCACGACGCGCATGAGCAGGCAATAGCCACGGCAGCCAGTGCCAGAAAAGACAAGAATATTGATTTCTTCATTTATTTTCTGTTTTTCAAACTATTATTTATAGGAGGGCACAGCCACTGATTATGTCTCGTTGCGAGCTTTGACACGCCAAGCCCTCCTACTTTCCTACTTGTTCTTTGCCTCGTAAGCCAAAGCGTACATGCGTATCTGCTTCACCATGGCGAGCAGGCCGTTGGAGCGTGTCGGCGAGAGATGGTCCTTCAGTCCGATGCGGTCGATGAAATAGAGGTCGGCATCGAGAATCTCGCGCGGAGTGTGGCCGCTCAGCACCTGTATGAGCAGCGCGATGATGCCCTTGACGATGAGAGCGTCGCTGTCGGCGGTAAAGACAAGCTTTCCGTCGCCGGTCATGTCGCACTGCACCCACACGCGGCTCTGGCATCCGTCGATGAGGTTCTGTTCTGTCTTGTACTTCTCGTCGAGTGGCTCAAGCTCGCCACCGAGGTCGATTAGCAACTGGTACTTGTCCATCCAGTCGGTGAAGTCCTGAAACTGTTCAATGACTTCGTCTTGTGCTTCGTTGATTGTCATATCTTGTTATTCTACTTTCTCCAATTTAAAGAGTTTGTCGCTTGGGCGTATCTTGCCCGGCACGCGGAACGACACGTGCTGCCCCTTGCGCGCGGTTTCCACAGGCTTGAGGTCGTAGCGTATCTCGTCCACATCGACATACATCACACCCGTAGTCGGGCCGGTGATGAGAAGCTTGTCGCCCACGGAGAACTCCGCAGCCTCGCACGTGAACTCAGCCACGCCGAGCTTCGAGAAGTACTTCACGCCGCGACCCACGTACACCTTCTTCTCCGTGGCGTTCGACCCGTAGTTGCTGTTCCACTCGCCGAGGGTCTGCCCCTGGTAGTAGCCGTCCCAGAAGCCACGGTTGAAGACGGTGGCGAGACGCTCGTCCCACGCGTCCTTCTTCTCCTCGGTGAACGTGCCGTCGAGCACCGCCTGTATGGCCTCCTTGTAGCACTTCACCACGTTGTATACATACTCAGCGCCGCGCGCCCTGCCCTCAATCTTGAACACGCGCACGCCGCTCTTCATCATACGGTCGATAAAGCGCACGGTCTTAAGGTCCTTTGGCGACATGATGTACTTGTTGTCAATCTCGAGCTGTGTGCCCGTCTCGTTGTCGGTCACGGTGTAGGAGCGGCGGCACAGCTGCATGCAGGCGCCGCGGTTGGCGGAGCGCCCCGTATTCATGAGGCTCATGTAGCACTTGCCGCTCACCGCCATGCACAGCGCTCCGTGGCAGAACATCTCTATGCGCACCAGCTCACCCTTGGGACCGCGTATCTGCTGCTTCTCTATCTGCTCATGGATGTATGCCACCTGGTCCATGTTGAGCTCGCGCGCCAGCACCACCACATCGGCAAACTGGGCGTAGAACTTAAGCGCCTCGGCGTTGCTTATGTTGAGTTGAGTGGAAAGGTGCACCTCAACGCCGACCTGGCGGCAGTAGGTCATAACCGCCACGTCGCTGGCAATGACGGCGGAGATATTGGCCTCATGCGCAGCATCAATAATCTGGTGCATCAACTCAACGTCCTCGTCGTATATGATGGTGTTCACCGTGAGATAGCTCTTCATGCCGTGCTCGGCACATGTGGCGGCAATCTCGCGGAGGTCGTCAATAGTGAAGTGGTTTGCGGAGTGTGAACGCATGTTGAGCTGCTCCACGCCAAAGTAGATGCTGTCTGCACCAGCCTGTATTGCCGCCTGCAAGCTCTCGCGAGAGCCTACGGGCGCCATTATCTCATAATCTCGTATCGTTGTATTGTTCATAATGTGCAAAATTACTGATTTTTAGGCGTAAAACATCAAAAATAAATATAAAATACTTATCTTTGCATATGTACAATCCAAATACAATAACAACAAAACACTATTCTATATGGAAAAGACATTAATTCTTTTGAAGCCATGTACTGTGCAGCGCCGTCTCATCGGCGAAGTTATAAACCGCCTCGAACGTAAGGGTCTGCGCATTGTCGGAATGAAGATGATGCAGCTTGACGACAAGATTCTCAACGAGCACTATGCCCACCTCGTTGACCGTCCGTTCTTCCCCTGGCTCACCGCCTCAATGAAGTCGGCCCCGGTAGTGGCAATGTGCGTTGAGGGCAACAGCGCCGTGACAGTAGTGCGCAACATCGTGGGAGCCACCAACGGACGAAAGGCCGCCCCAGGCACCATACGCGGCGACTACTCTATGAGTGGGCAGGAGAACATCATCCACGCCTCCGACTCTGTGGAGACTGCCGAGATAGAGATGAAGCGGTTCTTCCGCGAGGGCGAGATATTCGATTATCCCGACCCGCTGCACGACTTCCTCTACGCCCCGGACGGTGACTAAAGAAATTTACAAACAAAAATCAATAAATGGAAAAAGTAATCATCAACAGTTATCACGAGTTTGCCGCTCTGCTCGGCAAGAACATCGGAGTGTCCGACTATGTAGAGCTTCCGCAGGAGCGCATCAACCAGTTTGCAGACGCTACCCTCGACCATCAGTGGATACACGTTGACACGGAGCGTGCCGCCGTTGAGAGCCCGTTCAAGTCGACCATAGCCCACGGCTATCTCACATTGTCTATGCTCCCCTACCTCTGGAACCAGATTATCGAGGTGAAGAACCTCAAGATGATGGTCAACTACGGTATGGACAAGATGAAGTTCGGCCAGGCAGTGAAGTCGGGCGAGCACATCCGCCTCGTCGCCGACCTCTACGCCATCGAGAACCTCCGCGGCATAGCAAAGGTACAGATAAAGTTCGCCATCGAGATAAAGGAGTCGCCAAAGAAGGCACTCACCGGCATCGCGACATTCCTCTACTACTTTGAGTAGAAGAAGGCACCGCGCAAGCGGGCAACTAACATAACAAGGAACAAGAAGTTCCTATTAACCAAAGCGACATATTGACTTCACGTGTTTATATAATCAGTGAAGCCAACATGTCGCTTATTTATTGTATTCGAACAAAAATCAGCAGGACACAAGAAGAAATAGCAACTATTTGCTTGCCAGTTCAAAAAAAAATTACATTTGCAATATAATAACCATAAAAACCTACAATTATGAAAACAAACTTTAAATCAATAGTTACAATTCTTGTAGCTTCAGCGTTGTTGTCTATTGTGGTATGCCCACTTAATGCGGTGCATTCGCTTTCGTTTGTGGTTCTTGCAAAGTCAATATGTTTTTTGCATTCACGTATTACATGCTTGACAGAGAAGAAAAGGGAAACGCCACCAGCTCTGCGGCTGTTGCATTGACCGTATGCATAGGTGCTATACTGCCAGAGGTGCCCGTGCGCCTCATGGACTTCAGAGAGACATTGCCTTCCATGCCAATACCTGTTGGCGAATGTATCGCAGTTGTCTTGGCGAGATGCTGCTACACGGAAAAACGGCCTGTAGTCTATGCGCTGACAATAGTAGTGATGCTGCTTTTATGCATATTTGGCGTGAACGCTTGGGAGGCTTTCTGCAACAGATGAGGTGCTATAAGCAACTAATAACTTTGACAAAATCTTCTCAACATACAGTTGGAGGGTGTTGCATCCTGCCATACCCACTCTAATTCAGCATAATAAATAGTCAGGCAGAGTGGGTAGGGCAAGGATACCCTACTCTCCTACAGCAACTCGGGCAACTCATACAGGCGGGTGCTGTTGCTGCCTTTCACGAGGATGTAGCGTCCGCGTGGCTTGTCGGCACGGATAGCCTCCTTAACCTGCTCAACGTTGTCGAACTTGCGGAAGCCCTCGGGAGTGTCGCAGCGCTCAAATTCAGAGCCTACAAGCCATACGGTCTGTATGTCCGAAGCCTTGAGCTGGTCAATAATCTTCGTGTGCTCCTCGTGGCTCACCTCGCCCAGCTCCTTCATGTCACCAATAATCACCATCTTGCCGTCGGCCTCAATCTCCGCAAAGTTCTTAAGCGAAGCTGCCATGCTCGTAGGGTTGGCGTTGTAGGCATCGACGATAAGGCGGTTGTCAGCGGTCTGCTCAAACTGCGAGCGGTTGTTGGACGGCGTGTAGCGCATAAGGGCATCAACAATAAGGTCGGGCTTCACCCCGAAATAGAGCCCGATGCTCACGGCGGCAAGCATGTTGGTGATGTTGTATGAGCCGATGAGGTGAGTAGGGACTTCATGCCACACACTCGTGAACGACCCATCGTGATGTTCCCAGCTGAACCTTAGCATCGGGTCACAGCTCTTCACCTTGCCATTCACCCAAAGCGGCTCCTTCTCTGTACATCCGTAGCGCACGAGGTTGAGGCCGTGGGCGATTGACTTGAGATACGGATTCTCATTGTCGATGAACACGCAACGTTTCTGCCAGTAATTGATTATCCTTGACTTTGGCGCGTCCCAGTTGTCGCGCTCGCGCATAAAGTCGTACAGTTCGCCCTTGGTCTTTATCACTCCCTCGAAAGAGCCGAAGCCCTGCAAGTGGGCACGTCCCACGTTGGTGATGATGGCATAGTCGGGCTCCACCAGTTCTACGAGCCGCTTAATGTCGCCGGGGTGCGACGCGCCCATCTCCACGACGGCGATGTCGTGCTCTGGACGAAGGCGCAGCAGCGTCTTTGGCACACCGATGTCGTTGTTGAAGTTGCCCTGTGTGTATAGCACATTGTATTTCTTACGGAGAACGGCGGCGGTGAGTTCCTTGGTGGTGGTCTTGCCGTTGGTGCCGGTGATGCCTATGATAGGGGTGCCGAGCGTGCGGCGGTGGTAGCGCGACAGCTGACGGAGTGTCTCAAGACAGTCGTCGACAAGGATGAAGCGCGAATCGCCCGCCGGGGCATATTCCTTCTCGTCGACAACAGCGTAGGCGCAGCCCTTCTCAATGGCGGCGGAGGCAAACTTGTTGCCGTCGAACGACGCGCCCTTCAAGGCGAAGAAGAGCGAGTCCTCGGGACAGTCGCGAGAGTCGGTAGTAACTACCGGATGCTCGGTGAAGATTTTGTACAGTTCAGATATTTCCATGATGCTTGTTTTTTTACTTCTGTGCAAAGGTAGTGATTTTTATTGTTCGCGTGTTTTATAAAAAGATTTAATTATTTGGCTGTTCCGATTTTTATTGCGTCCTTTGCGTCAAAATATAAAAAAACGACATGCAATATTCTATAAATGTAAGAGGCCACTTGGTAGACCTCTCCCGTCCGATAGTGATGGGTATCCTCAACGCCACCCCCGACTCGTTCTTCTCAGGCAGCCGCAAGCAGACCGAGGCAGAGATTGCCGACCGCGCCAACCAAATAATTGCCGAAGGCGGCAGGATAATTGACGTTGGGGCGTTCTCAACACGTCCCGGCGCCGATGTGGTGAGCGTGGAGGAGGAGACGGCGCGCCTTAAGCGTGCCTTGGCGATAGTGCGCCGCGAACAGCCAGACGCCATCGTGAGCGTCGACACCTACCGCCCGCTCATCGCCCGCCAGTGCATAGAGGAGTTCGGCGCCGACATCATCAACGACGTGTCGGAAGGCGGGCTCACCGGCATCGTGGGACAGGCCATACACGAGGAGGGCGACATGTTCGAGACAGTAGCCCGTCTCGGCGTACCTTATATATTGATGTCGGTGCAACCCACCCTGCAGAAGATGATGGCCAACTTCGCCGCCGAGATACAGCGCCTGCGCGACCTCGGCGCAAAGGACATAATCCTCGACCCCGGCTACGGATTCGGCAAGACTCTTGAGCAGAACTACGAGATAATGAGCCATGCCGAGCGTCTGCACGAGCTGGAGCTGCCCGTGCTTGTGGGCATATCACGCAAGAGCATGATATACAGGCTCATCGGCGGCGACCCCACCACATCGCTCAATGGCACCACCGCGCTCAACACCATCTCGCTGATGAAGGGCGCGTCAATACTGCGCGTGCACGATGTGAGGGAGGCTGCCGAGGCATGCCGGATAACAGAGAAGCTCAAAAATCCAAACTCTTAATTCGCAACGGCAAGATATGTTTGAATTCGGAATAAAGGACATCATCGACATCTTCCTTGTCGCAATGATGCTCTACTACATCTACCGCCTGATGAAGGAGAGCCGCTCGCTCAACGTCTTCATCGGCATCATCGTGTTCGTGCTCGTGTGGCTCTTCGTGAGCCAGGTGCTCGAGATGCGTCTGCTCGGCGCCATCATGGACAAGCTGGTGAGCGTGGGCGTCATCGGCCTCATCGTACTATTCCAGGAGGAGATACGCCGCTTCCTCTACTCGCTCGGCGCGCACCAGAGGTTCAAGGCGGTGGCGCGGTTCTTTATGGGCAGCAAGTCGAAGGCCGACACCGTTGACAAGGAAACAATCATGCCCATCGTCATGGCGTGCATGGACATGTCGCGCGGCAAGGTTGGCGCGCTCATCGTCATAGAGCGGGGAATCAGGCTCGACGACATCGTTGACACGGGCGACATAATCGACGCACGCATCAACCAGCGCCTCATCGAGAACATCTTCTTCAAGAACTCGCCGCTGCACGACGGGGCGATGGTCATCACCGGCAAGCGCATACGAGCCGCCGGGTGCATACTGCCCGTGAGCCACAACCACGACATCCCAAAGGAGCTCGGACTGCGCCACCGCGCCGCCCTCGGCATCTCGCAGGACAGCGACTGCATCGCCGTCGTCGTGTCGGAGGAGACAGGAGGCATCAGCGTAGCCATAAAAGGGCAGTTCCAGCTGCGCCTGTCGGCAGAGAAGCTGGAGAATATATTGTCCAAGGAAATGAACTTTTAATACAATAATATTGAGCTGCGCTTATGCGTAGCTCATTTATTTTTACTAATTTTGCAAAGTCAATGTGACAAAACCCCTAAACAAAGTATTGAAACAAACCAAAATTATTTCACAAAATAATTATGAACTTACTTGAACACATTGTTGCGCGCGCTAAGAGCGACAAACAACGCATCGTGCTCCCTGAAGCAACAGAGGAGCGCACACTTAGAGCTGCCGACCGCGTATTGGCCGACGATCTTGCCAACCTTATCCTCATCGGCAATCCCGAGGAGATAAAGGACCTCGCCGAGAAGTGGGACCTCCACAACATCGACAAGGCCACTATCGTGGACCCCCTCAACAACCCGAAGGCTGAAGAGTATGCCACCTTGCTTGCCGAACTGCGCAAGAAGAAAGGCATGACAATCGAGCAGGCCCGCGAGCTGGTGAAGAACCCGCTCTATCTCGGCTGCATGATTATCAAGACCGAGGGTGCCGACGGACAGATTTCGGGCGCACTGAGCACAACGGGCGACACCCTGCGCCCAGCCCTGCAGATTATAAAGTGCGCCCCGGGCGTGACATGTGTAAGCGGCGCTATGCTCCTGCTCACACACGAGCATCAGTATGGTGACGACGGTATCATCGTCATGGGCGACGTTGCCGTGACTCCAGTTCCTACTGCCGAGCAGCTCGCACAGATTGCCGTATGCACGGCACAGACGGCACGCTCGGTTGCCGGCATACAGGATCCGCGTGTTGCCATGCTCAGCTTCTCTACAAAGGGTTCTGCCAAGCATGAGGTGGTAGACAAGGTAGTGGAGGCCACACGCCTCGCCCATGAGCTCGCGCCTGAGCTTAAGCTCGACGGTGAGCTCCAGGCCGACGCAGCCCTCGTTCCTGCCGTAGGCGAGAAGAAAGCTCCGGGCAGCGCCATCGCCGGCCATGCCAACGTGCTTGTTGTCCCGTGCCTTGAGGTGGGCAACATAAGCTATAAGCTCGTGCAGCGCCTTGGCGACGCCATCGCCATCGGTCCTATTCTCCAGGGTATAGCACGCCCGGTGAACGACCTCTCACGCGGCTGCTCTGTTGACGACATCTACTACATGGTGGCCATCACGGCTTGCCAGGCAATGGACGCAAAGAAGTAAGCCCCACACTCACCGCTAAGACGGCTCATCCCCTCACCGACCGGGGAGGGGAGTAATATGCTTCGATTAAATAGGCTTAGCTGGATTAAGAAGGCTTAGACAGGCTTATAAAGAAAAGAAAACAAAAGAAAACAAAAAAGAAAAATGAAAATCTTAGTATTGAACTGTGGTAGCTCGTCTATCAAGTACAAACTCTACAATATGGACGACAACTCCGTGCTCGCAGCAGGCGGCGTTGAGCGTATCGGCCTCGACGAGGCTTTCATCAAGGTGACTCTGCCCAGCGGCGAGAAGAAGAAGATCATGCACGACATGCCCGACCACCGCGAGGGCGTTAACTTCGTGTTCCAGTGTCTTCTCGACCCGGAGATCGGCGTCATCAAGAGCCTTGACGAGATTGACGCTGTTGGCCACCGCATCGTGCAGGGCGGCGACCTCTTCGAGAAGAGCGTCATCGTGGACAAGTCGGTTGAGGACGGCATCGAGAGCCTTTGCGACCTCGCCCCGGTACACAACGCCGGCCACCTGAAGGGCATCCGCGCCGTCGACCACCTCATGCCTCAGACTCCGCAGGTGTGCGTGTTTGACAACGCCTTCCACAGCACAATGCCCGACTATGCTTATCTCTACGCCGTACCTTACGAGTTGTACGAGAAGTATCACGTGCGCCGCTACGGTTTCCACGGAACATCCCACCGCTACGTGTCGCAGCGCGTGTGCGAGTATCTTGGCCGCGACATCAAGACACAGCGCATCATCACCTGCCACATAGGCAACGGTGCATCGGTGACAGCCGTCAAGTATGGCAAGTGCATCGACACATCAATGGGCCTCACGCCGCTTGCTGGCGTGATGATGGGCAGCCGCTCCGGCGACATCGACCCGTCTGCCGTGACATTCCTCATGGACAAGCTCGGCAAGAAGCCGCAGGAGATGGCCGACTTCCTCAACAAGGAGAGCGGGGTGCTCGGCATCTCGGGCGTCTCTTCCGACATGCGCGACGTTGAGGCTGCCGCACAGGAAGGCAACGAGCGTGCGCAGCTGGCTCTGAAGATGTACAAGTACCGCATCAAGAAGTGCATCGGTGCATACGCAGCAGCCATGGGCGGCGTAGACATCATCGTGTGGACAGCCGGCGTTGGCGAGAACCAGGCCGACGTGCGTCTCGACTCTTGCTCCGGACTGGAGTTCCTCGGTGTCAAGATGGACGCCAAGGCAAACGACGTACACGGCGAGGAGGCCATCATCTCGGCTCCCGACTCTAAGGTCACAGTATGCGTCATTCCTACCGACGAGGAATTGATGATTGCCAAAGACACTATGGCGTTGCTTAAGAAGTAAAAAAAAACGGCATAACACGCCTCATAAAGAACGGGACAACGGCAAGATGCCGTTGTCCCGTTCTTTTTCATCCGGAATTTGGAGTGACGCATGTGCTCCGGCTTTCGCTGCCAAAGTTTATACAATTGGCAGCGAGATTCCCTGAATCTTCTGGTAGATATCAAGCGCAAAGACATCCGTCATACCCGAGATAAAGTCGACTACCGCCATTACACGCGTCTCGAAGTCGTCGCTGTTGATGTCATACTGATTGCTGAAACGCTTGCGGAGCTGCTCGGAATGATAGGTGGCGGGATTGACAGCCGCCTCCATGAGTGCCCCCATCAGCGTCTCCATTATCTTGTAGCCCGAAAGCTCCACGTCAAGCACTGGCTTCGAGTTGTATATGCGCTGGAAGCTCACCTCCGAGCAGTGCCTGTATGCATCGCGCACTGAAGGGTCTACATGGTCGATGAGGCAACCCTCAAAGGTCCCGCCAAGTATAGCCCCCTCGTTGTCCACAAAGGCACGGGCACACTCGCTCTCAAGTCTTCCTATGGCACATGCGCGCATGTACACCACCTTCTCGTTGTCGTCGGTTATCTGCTCCTCCTCTATCCTGCGGTGGATGTGCCTACGCGCATCCTCGTCAAAGAACCCGAGCAGCAGTTCCACTGTCTCGTCAAAGGAAAGGATGCGCAACTTGTGGGCATCCTCAATGTCCATTATCTCGTAGCAGATGTCGTCCGCTGCCTCCACAAGATACACCAGCGGATGGCGGGCACAACGCAGCGGCTCCCCGTCTGCTGACAAGCGGCGCAAGCCAAGGTCAGCGGCAATGCGCTGATAGTATGGCTCCTCAAAACAGAAAAAGCCGAACTTGCCCTTATGTCCGGCGCAACGGCTCGAATGGGGGTATTTCACGATGGACGCCAATGTTGAATAGGTCATCACAAAACCGCCCTCACGCCTGCCATGGAAACGGTGGGCAAGCAGGCGGAACGTGTTGGCATTGCCCTCAAAATGGACAAGGTCTTCCCAGAACTCAGGCCTCAGCTTATCGCGCAGCACCATTCCCTTGCCCTCGCGGAAGAACGCCTGGATAGCTTTCTCGCCCGAATGCCCGAAGGGTGGGTTGCCCATGTCATGAGCGAGACATGCCGTGCTCACTATGGTGCCAATTTCCTCAAACAGCGTGCCCGCAAGCTCGGGATGACGCTCCTTGAGCACACGCGCCACATCATTGCCGAGTGACATGCCCACGCTCGCCACCTCAAGCGAATGGGTTAGACGGTTGTGGACGAAGACACTGCCAGGCAGCGGGAACACCTGCGTCTTGTTCTGCATGCGGCGGAACGGCGCCGAGAAGATTAGGCGGTCGTAGTCGCGCTTGAACTCGGAGCGGTCGTCGTGGCGTTCCGGGTGATGGTCCTCCTGCCCCAGACGCTTGTTGGATATGAGTTGTTGCCAGTTCATTTAATATTGCTTATTTCTGATTTCGATTACTGTGTTCGGTTGACTGCCACAAAGGTACAAAATTATCGTCAACCAAGCAATTCCGCCAACAAGCCTATATTGCTATTTTTCAGGCTGCGTATCAGCAAAAAAACTAAATTTAATGCACAAAAATCCATTATATCATTATTAATAAGTATTTTTGCAGTTTAAAAGCAAAAATACGACTATGGTAAAAATAAAGATAGTGAACCGTGGCTCACAGCAGCTTCCTGCCTACGCCACACCGCAGAGCGCGGGCATGGACCTGCGTGCCAACATCGAACAACCCGTGGTGCTTCGCCCTATGGAACGGCGCATCATCCCGACAGGACTCTATATAGCCCTGCCCGAGGGATATGAGGCACAGGTGCGGCCGCGCTCAGGTCTCGCCCTCAAGCACGGCATAACCGTGCTCAACTCACCAGGCACCATCGACGCCGACTACCGCGGCGAGATAGGAGTGCTGCTCATCAACCTATCTACAGAGGACTTCACCATCGAGGCCGGCGAGCGTATCGCGCAGATGGTCATCGCAAGGCACGAGCAAGGCGAGTTTGAGGTGGTGGAGCAGCTCGATGAGACAGAGCGCGGCGCGGGAGGCTACGGCCACACCGGAGTGAAATAAGCACAACACACCACAACAATGAAGAGATACAAGAACCCAATCATAGCCCTCGGCGCGGCAGCCGTCCTTGCCGTCGCCCCTTCGCTGGCAACCGTGGCAGGCTCGGCGCCGGCACGCCGCACAGCCATCGTCAACGACACTTCCGCCGTCAGCACCGACTCGCTGCTCGCAGCCACACCCCTCTTCGACAGGCTGTTCCTCGCGGCTGTCAACGACCAGCTTGCCGGCAACGACTCCATGGCTATGGCAAGATACGACTCATGTCTTGCAATAAACCCAGATGCAGCCGAGGTGTACTACCGCCAGGCGCTCTTCTATGAGGACATTGACAACGACTCGCTCTCGGCACAATCCCTCGAGCGTGCAGCCCAGCTGCAACCGGGCAACGACACCTACCAGGAGAAGGTGGCGGCAAGCTACATACAGAAGCGCGACTACAAGAGTGCCATAAAGGCATACGAGAGTCTGTACGCCCACCACCACGAACGCACGGATGTGCTTGAGCTGCTTGTCAGGCTGTACGGCACACAGAACGACTACGCCAACATGCTGCACACAGCCGACCGTATGGAGCAGGAGGACGGTGAAAGCGACGAGCTCACATTCCTCAAGATGAACATCTACGAGATGAGGCACGACAAGAAGAACGCCTTACGCATGCTCAAGCATGTGTGCGACCGCCATCCATACGAGCCCAACTACAAGGTGATGCTCGGCAACTGGCTGCGCAACAATGACGACAAAAAGGAGGCGCTAACGCAATATGAGGCCGCGCTGAAACTCGACGCTGACAACGAGTACGCGCTCAGCTCGCTAAGCGACTACTACCGGGCCGAAGGCAAGACCGACGCCGCCGACATGCTGCGCGACAAGATTCTGTTCAGTCCCAAGACGGCTGACAAGACAAAAGCAAGCCTACTGCAAAACGCCATACGCGAGAGTGAGAAGGCGGGCGGCGACTCACTGCCCGTGCTGCGGCTGTTCGACAACACCATAAAGGCATCGCCCAAGTCGGTGGACATCATCAACCTCAAGGCCATGTACATGAAGCTGAAGAACATGCCCGAGGACTCGGTCAATGCCACATTCGAACATGTCATAGCCATAGAGCCTGAGAACGTCACGGCACGTGTCAATCTCATACAGAACCTGTGGCCGGCAAAGAAATGGGACAAGGTGATAAAGCTGAGCCGGGAAGGAACGCAATACTCGCCTGAGGAAATGGCTTTCTACTACTTCCTCGGCATAGCCTATTTCCAGACCGACCGCGAGGACGACGCGCTCGACGCGCTCAAACGGGGCGTGAGCGAGATTAACGAGAAGAGCGACCCCGACATCGTGAGCGATTTCTACGCCATGATGGGCGACATCTTATACAAGAAGAACCGGCCGGAGGAAGCGTTTGCCGCCTACGACTCGTGCCTGCAGTGGAAGGACAACAACCTCATGGCCCTCAACAACTACGCCTACTATCTATCCGAGAAGAGAATCAATCTTAAGAAGGCGGAGACAATGAGCGCACGCACCATCAAGGCGGAGCCTACCAACGCCACCTATCTTGACACTTACGCGTGGATTCTCTTTCTTGAGAAACGCCACGAAGAGGCAAAGGCTTACATTGACCGTGCCCTGGAGAACGACACCGACTCCACTGAGGGGCCGTCGGCTGTGGTGATTGAGCACGCCGGCGACATATACAACGCCTGTGGCGACCACAAGCACGCTGCCGAACTGTGGCAGAAGGCCATCGACGCCGGAGGCAACAAGGAGGCACTTGAAAGAAAAATCAAAAAAAGCTTACAATAATGAAGAATATATTCACACTGCTCACTGCCCTACTCCTGCTCGCGTCGTGCGCCAGCAACAAGACCGTGAGCCAAACAACTGTGGAGACCACAACAAAGAACGGCTCCACAACAACCAAGACAACAACCGTCACCGCAAAGAAAGCCACTGAACAGATGGCCTTCCTCAACCGCGTTGCCGACAACCAGCTTACCGCCAAGAACATCGTGGCGTCAGCCGACTTCCGCTTGCAGGCGGGCAACAAGGACCTGAGCTGCGACGGCAAGATTGCCATGCGACGCAACGAGATTATACGCCTACAACTGCTCCTGCCCATCATCCGCACGGAGATAGCACGCGTCGACTTCACCCCTGACTACGTGCTGCTTGTCGACCGCTACCACAAGGAGTATATCAAGGCCGAATACAAGGACGTGAGTTTCCTCGCTGACAACGGCATCTCGTTCTACTCGCTGCAGTCACTATTCTGGAACGAGCTGTTCCTTCCCGGCGAGCATAACCTTGGCGAGCAGCAACTCAAGAAGCTTGCATGCGACCTGGCTGCCATGGCGACATCGGTGCCAGTGAGCTACAAGAGCGGCAAGATAGCCTACTCATGGGACATCAACAAGAGTACGGCTGAGATACAAACCGCCGACATTGTGTACAAAAGCGCACGCGATGGCGAGTCGTCACTCCACTGGACATACGACAACTTCAAGCAAGTGGGGGGCAAGGCGTTCCCGCTGACACAGCAGTTTACTGTCAAGACAGGTGTCACCGGCAAACAACAGACCGCCCAGTTGTCAGTCCGCATGTCGTCGCCCAAGACATCGTCCGACTGGGACGTGAAGACGGAGCTCTCGCCTAAATACAAGAGAATTGAAGCACAGGACATTCTTAAGAAGCTACTCTCCATACAATAAGCAATGAAACAATATATTATCTGCGCTCTCGCCGCAGCCTTGCTCGCCCAGCCAGCGGCATCTGCCTTGGCCTCCGAGAGCCAGCAACACCGGAAGACCGCCACGACAAGAAAGGCAGCCGCAAAACAGAAAGCGGCTGCCACAAAGAACACGGGCAAGAAGGCGGCAAAGAAAGGCAGGACAAAGAAGAGCGCAAAGCCCGACTATACCACCGACGAGATACGCGGGCTACAGTCGAAGCGCAAAGGCATACAGAAAGAGATAAAAAAGCAGGAGGCCGCCCTGCGTGCCAACCAAGCCGACGTGAAGAAACGCCTGAGCGACCTTCTCGTCATCAACAGCGAGATTGACAAACACCAAAAGAACATCGACGGCATACAGCAGGACATACACCACATCGACGGAAACATAGGCATACTCAACGCTCAGTTGTCCACCCTGCAGCAGCAGCTCAAGGAACGGAAGGCGAAGTATGTAAAGTCGATGCGCTACATGACGCGCCAGCACTCGGTGCAGGACAAGCTGATGTTCATCTTCTCTGCCAAGAACTTCGCACAGATGTACCGACGACTGCGCTTCGTGCGCGAGTATGCCTCGTGGCAGAAGGCGCAGGGCGAGATGGTGAAGTCCAAACAGACGCAGGTGAACGAGAAGCACCAGCAACTGCAGCAAGTGAAGGGACAAAAGAACAACATGCTCTATAAGGGCAAACAGGAGCAACGCGCCCTTGAAGGCAAGCAGCAGGAGCAGCAGACTGTCGTGACGTCTCTGCAGAAGCAGCAAAAGACCATACAGAAGGTCATCGACAAGCAGCGCAAGGACGCAGCCGCCATAAATTCACAGATTGACCGTCTCATAGCCATTGAGGTGGAGAAGGCACGCGTACGCGCAGCCGAGGAGGCCAAGCGGCGTGCCGCTGCCGAGGCTGCCGCCAAGAAGCGGCGCGAGGAAGAACTGGCACGCCGCAAGGCTGCCGCAGAGAAGGCACGTCTTGAGAACGAGCGCCGCCTGCGAGAGGCACGCGAGGCTGAGGCACGCGCCAAGGCTGCCGCCAAGGCAGCTCAGGAGCGCGAGGCTGCCGCCCGTGCCGAGGCTCAGCGTCAACGCGAGGCGGAGGCAAAGAAGAAGGCACAGGCAAAAGCGGAAGCAGCTGCTGCCGCGGCTGCCGAGCAGAAGGCAGCCGCAGAGCAGAAGGCACGCGAGGCTGAGGCACAGCGCGAGGCGATGGAGCGCAAGGCGAAGGCCGACGAGCAACGCTCTACCAAGGAGATTGCAGAGGCCAAGAAGAATGTGGAGGAAAGCCGCACCATGTCGTCGGTCGACCGCATGATGTCGGGAGGCTTCGAGGCAAACAAGGGACGCCTGCCTATGCCTATAACGGGCAGCTACCGGGTGGTGAGCCACTACGGGCAGAACTCGGTGGCAGGACTCTCCGGAGTGACAATCGACAACAAGGGCATCAATATCATGGGACAGCCGGGCTGCCAAGCACGCGCCATATACGACGGCGAGGTGAGTGCCGTGTTCGGATACGGCGGCTCATTCGTGGTTATGGTGCGCCACGGTGCCTACATCTCCGTATATTGCAACCTGCGCTCAGTTGGCGTGCACCGCGGACAGAAAGTAAGCGCACGACAGGCTCTCGGGGCTGTCGCGTCCGACAACATTCTTCAGTTCCAGCTACGCAAGATGCAGAGCCGCCTCAACCCGGAGGCATGGATCGGACGGTAGAAGAACAGGCATGATTGCTGAATTGATTTATTCCTCAAGTTTCGGATTTAGGCCGTTGCCCAAGTCTGAAACTTGAGGACATTTATTACCAATACTTGGTAACTGTGTTACCTATGCTTTGTAGTGTTGCTACCAAACTTTAGTAACGTAGCTACCAAGCGTTGGTATAATTGTTCTTTTGTAGCTTAACGCTGTTAGTTGACATCTTGTTGCCGTGGTAAGTGACAATCTCATACGTTTAACTTTATTTAAGCACAAGAAAGAATATCAGTTATATTTTTAGTATATCTTTGTAAGATTAACGCACCGATGATGTTTTTTTTGTAATAATCCTATAACCTAAACAATTACAACTATGAGCAAACTAACATTATTTACTTATTTTGTCTTAGCTTTATTATTTGTAGGTTGCGACACTGCTGATAAAGAAAAGTCAGACATAGATTATGTTGAATACAATCAAAAGGTCATTAACTATTTACAGAAAAAGTACAATGTTGAGGCTGATGTAAGATTTTCGACAAATTACAAGCAACGCCTTACGAAAGAAGCGACAGAAAGCCTTGAAGAATATTATAAGTTTATTGCAAATCTAAAAGAGCCTATAGAAATGGACCGCCTGGTGTCGTCTTGCACGGCACGGATTGCAGCTGTAGGGACAAAATACTTCAGCCAGGTTGTAAAGTATGAACTTGATGGCATCACTGTTGGAATATACTATGACGTTGATTCCAACGGGGAAATATCTGACAAACATAGTCTTCAAGCAGGACTCGGTGGGGAAGGGACATCCAGAAATTATAGTGGTGGAAGATATACTGTCACAAATTACAAATTTGATTGTAGCATTTCTGGCAAGAAAATCATAGCTGAAGCAATACGTGGAGATTATGAGGTTAGATTTTATAACAAGACGCTATTAATGTATGATTTTGAGAATGAAGAATGGATTAAAACTCCAGATTTGAATAGTGGAGTATTTGCGCGAACAATAATAAAATTATGCGCTACGGGAACGGTTGATCTAGAAAGCAATACCGGCAGCTTTACTATACATAGCAATGGCAAAGGAAGCTGGTATCTTGACGACATGGGGGATTTTTAATTAATTCACGAATTCTTAATTGATACAAATATGAAGCGGGACATTCTCATAATCATTTCGCTGGTCATCTGGACCATTCCGACATTTTGCCAAACTGTGTCTCCTGACACTATTGCAGCTTACATGTGGCGACAAACAACTGGGGCTCCTCAAGAGAAACTATACACCCAAACTGACCGTGGCGACTATATCGCTGGCGACACGATATGGATGCGCCACCATGTTGTGGATGCCTTGACACTTGTCCCCACGCTCACAAGCAGATACGTATATGTGGAATTATTGAACCCAAACGGGGAGCTTGTTCGCCGCATCATGATGCGGCAAGATGAGAACGGGGCAATACACGGATATATGCCTACACAACCAGATATGCCGTCGGGAGAATACACTATACGCTCCTATACACAGTATATTGCAGACACGACACCAGACTACATATTCATGAAAACACTCAGGATTCGTAATGTCCTGGAGAATTCGGTGAAGATAACTCCGACATCTCACAATGGAGACTTAATGTTGACATTTACCGACCCTAAGACGGGGAAAAACTTAAGCCTCAGCAGCTTGACAGTGACCTCAAACAAAGGTGAGGTAGCTTTCACGGGCAATACACACGAAGGTATCAAAATACATTCATTGGATATAGGCGGCAAACAGCGCTGCTTACTTGTGAAAGTTGGCAACTACGAAGAATTTGTCCCTGTGAAACGCGAGCGTATTGACGTGCAACTCATGCCAGAAGGCGGACACATCGTCATGAATAAACTGTGCCGTGTAGCATATAAGGTTGTGGACAGATACGGCAAGGGAGTAGACGTAACTGCAACTGTGACCGATGATATTGGCAACATCGTGGCAGAAACGAAGACTTTGCATCTCGGCATGGGCATGTTTTATATAACCGCACAAACAGGACGCTCATACAAGATAACATGCACAACCACAGACGGACAAACTATAGTTGAAAACTTACCCAAAGCAAATACTCAAGTCCCGTCATTAAGCATAACCCAAAACAATGGCAACATTATAGCAAATGTCGTTATGCCAGACATCCAAACATTAACGAACGACTTGTGGATTGTAGTACACCAAGGTGGTGCCCCATTGTACATACAGCCAATGAAGAGTGAATTTGTAAAGTTTGACCGCAAGATGTTCCGTGATGGAATAGCCAACATCCTGCTCACCGACAACAAGATGAACATTATAAGCGAGCGTATTGTATTTGTATGGAAAGGTAATGAGTTTAATAATGCATCCAATACACTGGCAGCCCTTCCCGAAACTGAGAACACACGCCATATGCAACTCACGCTTTCAGACAGTGTCAACGCAAGCTGTGCCGTCAGCATTACAGCTACAGAAGACGCATGCGCAGACACCGCACAAGACATTGTATCGACTCTGCTTCTGTCACAGGAGATAAAAGGATATATAGAGCAACCTGCATGGTATTTTGCAGAGCGTGGCCGCAATGGTTATCTTGACATGCTCATGCTGACTCAAGGATGGCGACGGTATGACATGCAAAAAGTATTGAAGGGTGTAGCAAGCCCTGTAGCGTCACATCCAGAAACAAGCATGAGTATAAGTGGTAAAGTAACGTCTAACGTAACGCCTGTCGGAAGAAAGGGAGCGAGCGTAACGATGTCGTCAACCAATGGAGGATTGGCCGAGAGCACAACAACCGACAAAAACGGGATGTTTCGTTTCGACGGCTTTGAGTTGCCCGACAGTACGGGATATATGCTCATAGCACATAGCGCGAAAGGAAGCACGAACAATGTTCTGCAAATCAACCATACCGTATTTCCCAAGATACCGGCCGACATGCCAATGACTGTTTATACAGAACACGGCAACACTAAGGTAGCAAAGACTGATGCCGACCGCTTTGCCCATGGGCATGGAGGACGAATAATGTTTCTGCCAGAGGTTGAAGTGTCGGCCAAGCACATTCCAAAAACCGAATATGAGTCGATGGCGAAAATCTACGGGAAGTCAATAAACGAGGACGCCCTGATGAAAGAAGGGAACAAATCGCTGTTGGATGTGTTGAAATGGAACACAACAGGATTGTTCTATAATAATGCAAAGGAATGGTTCTTTTATCACAACAAACCATCATTTCTGGTAATTGACGGCACTGTATGGAATACGGGGAGATCTGCCACAGACACACTGTCGCTATACCAAGCACAAAACAGCGCATTACAGTCAATCCGCACCAATAATGTGCTGCAAGTGGACATTCTTAAAGGTCCAATGGTTGGTACATTACCCGTTGTGTCTGGAAAGGTGGGGGCCATGGGTATGGACTTAAGCGCAATTATAATCACGACAAAGAGCAAGACGGAAAATGCCGATCGCAATGTGGCGCTTGTACGTCCCATTGGCTACCAACGCCCAGTGGCCTTCTACAACCCCAAGTATGAGGCTCCTGAGGACTACGCCTTGCGGCAGACTGTATACTGGAACCCAACACTACTGATAAAGGACGGCAAGGCCTCCGTGCGCTTCCTTGCCAACGGGGCGAAGAGATACAGGGTGACGGTGGAGGGGGTAGACAGCAAGGGCACGCTCATTCACCTGCAGAAGGAGATTGAGTGAACCGCCCATACTGGTACGCCAACGCCACACTCATGAGCACATACGTGGAATAACGGATGAGATTACGCAATACAGCCGCTGCGCCAATGGCAACGTCATACCATGGCGCGGCGGCAAAATAGAACGACCCGTTGCCGCTATTTACAAACAGTTCTCTCATCCATACGAGCACCGCCACGGGAGTACTGCCTATTACGTCCAAGACAACGAACAGAACCACAATAGCCACCACTGTGCTCCACCATGCCTTTATGCCTGCAAGACACGCGCCACGCATTCCTTCAAACAAGGAAGGAGAGCCTATGGAGAATACAGGCACTGCAAACAATACTATTGGCATCAAAAGTATCATTAAGGCAATAGAAACAACTATTGACACGGTAAGACTGTCTTCTCCAAATCCTGACATGGCCAAAAGTCCCACAATGGAGAACATGAAAACCTGCAAAAGCAACATCAGCAGAACTGCCAACACACACTTACATGTTTTTGGAAGCTGATCCAATTGCAAACGCCAAAATGCCACTTGGAAATTACTCCCCTTATCATAATACCTAATAATACAGTAAACCGTATTTATGGATAGTAAAGCAGCAAAAGTGTCGAACATCAGCCCTTCCAGGCTTCCCCAAACGACATTCGTAATACAATAGACGACATCGTCCCAGGCTGGAGTAACGGCAGTATCCGTATACGGCTCTTTCACCAATAATGCCTGTACCACGGCCCAAAGCGCCAAACATGGTGCAAGATAATATAACAAAGCGTTCTTGGCTTTTGACATAAAGCCAAAAGTGTCCGCAAAAACACCGCCTATTGTACGTGCCTTGTACAGCTCAAATACCTTAAAGTTACTGTTATCCATCAATGTTCTTGTCATAAATCCATTTATACGTGTTTGTCCACCGCCATATTGTTGTACGCGGCACATCGGTAACGTTCTTGATTTGTGGATTACTCAACCCCACTCGCATAAGATAACACACCTGCATCTGCAACTCGGAGAAATTGCCTATATGCTCGGTAAGCAACTCCCTGAAATGCGGATGCAAGTCGTCAACAGCCTTGTACAACTGTCTCCACTCATCCTCTGTAAGTTTGCGCTTTCCCGAAGCGGCATCCTTCACAGACTGCACAATCTCCTCGGCTTTACTCTCAAGCTCCGTCTTATGAAGCATCTGTATGAGCGACTGGCTTTGCCTGGCCTTGTTCTTGATGTTCTGCTGCGCATCCTTCAATTCATTGGCATAACCTAACATTTTCTTAAGGGCATCATTCTTGTGCTTCATGTTTATGATGTAGACAATCATGACAATGATTGTTGCCATAAACAGAATTGTCCAAAACATGTTACGGTACAAATCTTTCCATCTTTCTACACTATGCAATGTGCTGCTATCCTCACTCTCTCCATATTGGCAATCTGCAATCAACATGTTCTTTATTGACTTTGAATGTCTGGTCATGCAGATAATTTTCCTTGCGCAATCATTAGCAGCCATCATATTACCATCTTTGCTATAAATGTCGAACAGCGCGACAGCGGCATCATAAGCGGCACACTCGTCTTTGTCCTGAGCATACGCTGTCCTATAATAGCATACAGCCTGACTTGTATTGCCCTTCATACGAAAATATGCCCCCAATGCATTACCGCAGACAGGCGAAAGCGTTATGCTGTCGTTTGCATTTAGCAAGGAATGGCATCTATCTGCATTTGCTGTCTGTCCGAGGACGGAAAATTTCTCCAACAAGCCATACAGCAAGTTCTGGGCGTCGTGAGTGTGTGGGAAACGTATGCTTTCCAGAGCTTTATCAAAACATTTGCTGGCTTGCCGCACACTGTCTATGGAAAGGTAGGCTTCACCAAGACGAAAGGCCACCGCGCTTGTCACATCTCCCATACTTCTTGAAATATTCATCTCTTCTTTTGCTGCAACAAACGCCTTAGGATAATCACTTATACGCCTATACTGTGTATACAGTGCGGAATAAGTGTCGCGCAGCAAGACAGAATCGAGCCTGTCTTTATTGAACGCTATTCTTTCTGATTTCTGCAAATAGCTTATTGCATGGAAAGAATCTCCCATGTTGGCAAGAGTCATTCCAGCGCAATAGCAGGCTTCCTGCTGGTCGCGGTTCGTGCCACTTCTATCGAAATAAGCTACAAGATTGCTTGTTCTTATGCTGGAACCAGGAAAGACATGCTGCTTTATATTCATATGTATAGAAAGCAGTTCATACCTCATGCGTATATATTCATCACTGCCCCTCACGTCAATGTCAAGTGAATCAAGCATACGCAATGCAAGCGTTGGCTTATCCGCTCCTACACTCTCTATTTCCTTAAATTTAGACATCAATTTTCCATCAGTGCATGAATATAATATACAGATAAAAAATATGAAGATATAACCAATTGATTTCATTTACACATGTGTCTATTTCTGCATGCAAAGGTCTATAAAAAATCAAACATATCAAAATTTACAGCCTCTTTTTTGTTCCATTTGTTCCATACAACGATTATTGTGCTTCATATTTAAAGAAATGCAATTCTTATTTATCTCATTTATTATCAGCATATTATAAAACTAACAAAACATTATTTTAGACATGAAACTTATTGGAACGGCAGAATTTATTTTGTTCCATTGCAAAACACTAATTTTGCGGCATCAAAATCAATAATCACAAAAAACAAAACTTATGAAAAAAGAGAATTTAGCAAAGCTTTTAACGCTTAGTTTCATCGCAATTGTGCTGTTCGTCACAGCATCATGCAATAGCGATGTGGAAGATAACAGTGGACAAAGATTTTCGACAGGACAATCCGCGTTGTTAAACGACTTGGCAACATTCAACAGAAGAGTATTGGAAGAGACGCCAAACACAAGGGTCAGCGCTCGCGCTACAAATATAATCATTGAAGATATATATGGAGCATATAGAGGCGGAAAGAAAGGATACGACATAGGAAAGGAAAAATACCATGATAAAAGAATCACAGCCGTATGCACTCTTCTTGGCGGTGCAATCTATGGCGGATACAGATCGTTCAGAGCATACTACTATGAGAACTCAGAACCAGTCATGAAAGGAGACAAAGTCAATGCCGACCTCGGCAATGGCGACAAGCGCACAGACATCGATATGGGCGAAGCAAAAACAATGCTGTACGCAGCGTTGGCACAAGATTTAAATGTCGTTGATTTTGGCAATATCACGGTTAAAGACTCTACTGCACGAAAACAAATCAATCTTGATGCGAAATTGTTGAAGTCTGTAAACTTGTCACAGGAGCAGCTGAATATAGGAAAACTCCACAATGTTGTGCTTGCGTCATTTGAAGGCAATATAACGACCCAACATGCATACAAAATAGAATCTAAAGATTATGCCGTGAACGCTGCCATGGAGTCTAAGGAAATGGAAGAACTCTCCGACATGATTGGAACAACTGGCGAGACAGCGTATTTTAGCACAGCGGACCCACTGCCCGACAAAGTCATGGAACTCTTCAAAGAGATATTCCAAGATACGGCAAATGACTACGACACGGTTATTATGCTGATTAACAAATATGCTGAAGCCATAGACAATTCAGACGAATTGACCGACAGTCAAAAGATGCACATAAAGAATGGACTCGCCACTGCTTTGTATAGCTTCAACTATTGGCATAACAAGCATTAATTACTTCTGTCATTTGGTTCTGCATAATTACAATCCTATTAGTACGTTTCACATTTCTTTGGATAAAGAGGGGATGGACGCCTGCGATGGACTTACAAAGCGACACAAAAGGTGCCGACTTTTATTGGTATGCACTCCTCGCCATGTGCCTATTCCAAAAATTCAGGAAGAAATCGCCAACAACTGGGAAAAATAAGGTTTAATGGGGGTGGTGTTATGCCATAGCATAATATCGAGTTTGCTTGATATATTGTATTGACACAACCTCACATAGCCTAAATACAGCGGTATGATGCAGAAAAATGCAGTAAATATTTGTCCACGTTGCAGAAAATTAGTAATTTTGCATCGTTCAGTGGAATGAGGGGCTCCGAGAGAGCTCCTCATTTTTTATTCTCTAATATATATATATGATAGACAAAAACACCGTAAGAAGTATTGTAGAAGAGTGGCTTGACGGCAAGGAGTACTTCCTTGTCGACATAGAAGTCAGCCCCGACGACCGCATCGTGGTGGAGATTGACCACGCCGACGGCGTGTGGATTGAGGACTGCGTGGAGCTGAGCCGTTACATCGAGGACCACCTCAGCCGCGACGAGGAGGACTATGAGCTGGAGGTAGGTTCCGCCGGACTTGGACAGCCTTTCAAGGTGCCGCAGCAGTATCACTGCTTCGTGGGCAAGGAAGTAGAGGTGCTCGACGCCGACGGCAAGAAATACAAAGGCATTCTCAAGAGTGTGGACGACAACGACAACGACTTCACTGTCACGGTGCAGGAGAAACAGAAGGTGGAAGGCAAGAAGCGCCCGCAACTAGTCGAGGTGGACAAGCCTTTCAAAATGAACAACGTGAAATATACAAAATACTTAATAAATTTCAAATAAGCTATGGCAGCAGCAAAGAAAGAAGATGTAGTGAGCATGTTCGACTCGTTCAAGGAATTCAAGGAAACCAAGAACATCGACCGCACCACTCTCGTGAGCGTTCTGGAGGAAAGCTTCCGCAACGTTCTGGCTAAGATATTCGGCAGCGACGAGAACTTCGATGTTATCGTCAATCCCGACAAGGGCGACTTCGAGATCTACCGCAACCGCGTGGTTGTGGCCGACGGAGAGGTGGAGGACGAGAACAAGCAGATTGCACTCAAGGACGCACGCAAGATAGAGCCCGACTATGAGGTGGGCGAGGACGTGTCCGAGCGCGTTGACTTCGCAAAGTTCGGCCGCCGCGCAATCCTCAACCTCCGCCAAACGCTCGCCTCAAAGATTCTCGAGCTTGAGCACGACTCGCTCTACAACAAATACAAGGACCGCGTAGGACAAATCATCGCAGCAGAGGTGTACCAGGTGTGGAAGCGCGAGGTGCTCGTGGTAGACGACGAGAACAACGAGCTCATCTTGCCCAAGGCTGAGCAGATTCCTGCCGACCAGTACCGCAAGGGCGAGACAATACGCGCCGTCATCGAGCGCGTAGACAACGAGAACAACAACCCCAAGATTATCCTCTCACGCACAAGCCCGATGTTCCTCCAGCGCCTGCTCGAGGCTGAGGTGCCGGAGATTGCCGAGGGTGTAATCGCCATACGCCGCATCGCACGCATGCCGGGCGAGCGTGCCAAGATTGCAGTAGAGAGCTTCGACGACCGCATCGACCCCGTTGGAGCCTGCGTGGGCGTGAAAGGCAGCCGTGTGCACGGCATCGTGCGCGAGCTGTGCAACGAGAATATAGACGTCATCAACTACACCGCCAACACCAAGCTCTTCATCCAGCGTGCCCTGTCGCCTGCCAAGGTATCGAGCATCAACATCGACGAGGAGAACAAGAAGGCTGAGGTATACCTCAAGCCGGAGGAGGTGAGTCTCGCCATCGGACGTGGCGGCATGAACATCAAGCTTGCGTCAATGCTCACCGAGTACACCATCGACGTGTTCCGCGAAGTCAACGGCGACGAGGCCGACGAGGACATCTACCTCGACGAGTTCTCCGACGAAATCGACCAGTGGGTTATCGATGCCATCAAGGGCATCGGTCTCGACACTGCCAAGGCTGTGCTCAACGCGCCGCGCGACATGCTCGTTGAGAAGGCCGACCTCGAGGAGGAGACGGTCGACAACGTGCTGAAGGTGCTGCGCGCCGAGTTTGAGAACTAAGAAGAACCGATAAGGGAGCTTCGGAATCCGCGAGGATTTTCGGGACTCCCTTAGCGAGTATCTATACAGTAATAACTTTTTAAACAAATACAAAGCAAAAAAGGAAAGACGTGAAAGCGAGTAGCTCCACAATTGCGGCTGCACAGCAAGGCTACGGGGAGCAGAGGTAGGCAGACGTTTTACTTTTTTACTCTTTTACTCTTTCACTTTTTTAAAACGACAAAATATGAGCATCAGGTTAAACAAAGCATTACGAGAGTTGAACATCGGACTCCAGACGGCAGTGGAGTTCCTTGAGAAAAGAAGCGATCTGGGAGAAGTGAAGGCAGAACCAAGCTTCAAGCTGAGCGACGCGCAGTATGCCGCCCTCGCCGGAGCGTTCCAGCAGGACAAGGAGGTGCGGTCTCAAGCGGAGAAACTCTTGCAGAAGAAACCGAAAGAGAAGAAGGAGAAGACCGGCAACGCCGAGAGCCTTCTGCCATCAGCGACCAAGCAACAATACAAGCCGCTTGGCAAAATTGATCTCGACAGCATAGGGAAGAAGCCTTCCCAGCTGAAGCCTGCAAAGCCTGAGGCCCATAAGGAGTCGCAGGCCAAGACTGCTGCCGTCAGTCAGAAGCCGGTCAACAGCAAGAAAGATACACCACAGAAACCGGCGGCTGCCGATGTGAAAGTGGACAAGACGGAAAACAAACAAAATCAGAAGCCTGTGGTTCAGAACAACAAAGAGCACAAAACAGAAAAGAAACAAGAGTCGAAAACGGCAGCTGCCACACAGCCTGCTACACAGAAGACCGCCGAAGCTGCCAAAGAGCAGCCGGCTGAGACGACAAAGTCTGAAACGACATTGTTCACTACCAAGAGCGAGAAGAAAATGCTCAACACTCCAAGAGTGAACGTTCTTGGCAAAATCGACCTCTCCACGCTCAACCAGAGCACACGACCCAAGAAGAAGTCGAAGGAGGAAAAACGCAAGGAGCGCGAGGAGAAGTCACAGCAGCAGCGCGGTGACAAGAAGAAGCGCGAGCGCATCAACAAGGTGCGCGTAGACATCAATGCGGCTTCAAGCCAGCAGGGCGGAAACGGCAACAACGGCAAGCAGAACAACAACGGCAACGCCGGCTCAAGCAGCAAGAACAAGAAGAAGAACCGCAACCGCGGCGGACAGCAAAAGCAGGCTGAGGTGAGCGATGAGGACGTTGCACGCCAGGTTAAGGAGACGCTCGCACGACTCACCAACAAGTCGAACCAGACAAAGAAGGGCGCCAAGTACCGTAAGGAGAAGCGCGAGGCTGCCCAGGAGAAGATGAACGAGGAACGCCGCGAGGAGAAGAAGGAGAGCAAGGTGCTGAAGCTCACGGAGTTCGTGACCGTGTCGGAACTCGCCACTATGATGAACGTCAGCGTCAACCAGGTCATCGGGACGCTCATGAGCGTCGGCATCATGGTGTCTATCAACCAGCGCCTCGACGCCGAGACCATCAACCTCGTTGCTGAGGAGTTCGGCTTCAAGACCGAATACGTGAGCGCAGAGGTGCAGGAGGCCATCACCGAGGCTGAGGACGACGAGAACGACCTCGTGCCGCGTGCCCCGATTGTTACCGTAATGGGACACGTCGACCACGGCAAGACATCGCTGCTCGACTACATCCGCAAGACCAACGTCATCGCCGGCGAGGCTGGCGGCATAACACAGCACATCGGCGCATACAACGTGCAGCTTGAGGACGGCCGCAGAATAACGTTCCTCGACACCCCAGGCCACGAGGCGTTCACCGCCATGCGTGCGCGTGGCGCGCAGGTGACGGATATCGCCATCATCATCATCGCAGCCGACGACGCCGTGATGCCTACTACCAAGGAGGCCATCGCACATGCTCAAGCTGCCAATGTGCCGATGGTGTTTGCAATAAACAAGATTGACAAGCCGGGTGCCAACCCTGACCGCGTCCGCGAGGAACTCGCCCAGATGAACCTCCTCGTGGAGGACTGGGGCGGCAAGTACCAGTGCCAGGAGATCAGCGCCAAGAAGGGCATCGGGGTCAACGAGCTTCTCGAGAAGGTGCTTCTCGAGGCAGAGATGCTCGACCTCAAGGCCAACCCCAACCGAAAGGCTACGGGTTCCATCATCGAGTCGTCGCTCGACAAAGGCCGCGGCTACGTGTCTACCGTTCTCGTGTCGAACGGCACGCTGCGCGTTGGCGACAATCTCATCGCCGGAACATCATGGGGACGCATCAAGGCCATGTTCAACGAGCGCAACCAGCGCATCAGCAGCGCCGGTCCTGCCGAGCCTGCCATTATCCTCGGACTTAACGGCGCTCCTACCGCCGGCGACTCGTTCCACACTCTCGAGACCGAGCAGGAGGCACGCGACATCGCCAACAAGCGTCTGCAGCTCCAGCGCGAGCAGGGTCTGCGCACACAGAAGCGCCTCACCCTCTCCGACATCTCACACCGCATCGCGCTCGGATCGTTCAAGGAACTCAACATCATTGTCAAAGGCGACACCGACGGTTCTATCGAGGCTCTCAGCGACTCGTTCATCAAGCTCTCCACAGAGAAGATCAAGGTCAACGTCATACACAAGGCTGTCGGCCAGATTTCAGAGAGTGACGTGACGCTTGCCGACGCCTCGGACGCCATCATCGTCGGCTTCCAGGTACGCCCGTCTGCGGCAGCCCGCAAGCTTGCCGACCAGGAGGGTGTGGAGATCAACACCTACTCCGTTATCTACGACGCCATCGACGACGTCAAGTCTGCCATGATTGGTATGCTCGACAAGGTAAAGAAGGAGGTTGTGACAGGCCAGGTAGAGGTGCGTGAGGTCTACAAGATTTCAAAGGTTGGCACTGTTGCCGGATGTTACGTCACCGAGGGCAAGGTTCACCGCACGGACAAGGCTCGTGTCGTTCGCGACGGTATCGTGGTTCACACTGCCGAGATTGCCGCGCTCAAACGCTACAAGGATGACGTCAAGGAGGTAGCTACCAACTTCGAGTGCGGTATCTCGCTCGTCAACTTCAACGACATACAGGTGGGAGACGTGCTCGAGACCTTCACAGAGGTTGAGGTTAAGCAGACTCTGTAAGCCCATATTAACGGCAATTTCACTGACTTGCGATAAAAAATTATACGACATCAAGACTAACGGCAATTATACGGACAACATCTCCGCGTAATTGCCGTTAATCTTTTGCCCATGTAATAAGCGGCAACCTTTGTCCAAATATTTGTCGCTAATTTTGTAACTTTGCAAAAACTTATTTTTTATGGATATAGAGACAACACTACAAAAGCTACGCATTGACGAGCTCAATGCCATGCAGCAAGATACTATGGACGCCGTGCTCCACTCCGACAAGGATGTCGTGGTGCTCGCACCTACAGGCAGCGGCAAGACCCTCGCCTACCTGCTTCCTCTCGCCACCAGGCTAAACCCTGCCGTTGACGAGGTGCAGGCGGTGGTGATAGTGCCAGGCAGAGAACTTGCCATGCAGTCGAACGACGTGTTCCGCCGCATGGGCACCGGCCTGCGCTCCGAATGCCTTTATGGAGGACGTCCTACCATGGACGAGCACCGCACCATCATGCGCACACGCCCACAAATCGTGTTCTGCACTCCAGGACGCCTTAACGACCACATCGACAAGCTCAACTTCTCGGTGGCCGACGTCCGCTGGCTCGTCATCGACGAGTTTGACAAGTGCCTTCGCATGGGGTTCCGCGCCGAGATGCAGAAGGCGGTGGAAAGCCTGCCAAACGTAAAGCGGCGCCTGCTGCTCTCTGCCACCGACGCCGAGGAGATGCCGTCGTTCGTGCGCATGGGCAGGACAGAACGCATCGACTACCGCGTGGACGATGAGCAGACTCCCGACCGCATCGGGCTCTACACTGTCCGCTCAGCCGAAAAGGACAAGATAACGACACTCACCCGCATGCTCTACAGCTTCGGTGACGAGCAGTCCATCGTCTTCATGAACTACCGCGACGGTGTTGAGCGTGTCAGCAAATGCCTCGCCGACGAGGGGTTTGCCGTAAGCAGCCTGCACGGCGGGCTCGACCAGCGCCAGCGCGAGGAGGCCGTATACCGCTTCGCCAACCAGTCAGTGAACGTGCTTGTAGGCACCGACCTTGCCGCACGCGGTCTCGACATACCTGAGGTCAACAACGTCATACACTACAACCTGCCCGTAGGCGAGGACGAGTACATACACCGTGTGGGAAGGACAGGACGGTGGGAGGCCACGGGACGCGCATTCATGATACTCGGTCCGGAGGAGTCGCTCCCGGAATATGTGAAGGAGCCTACCGAAGACTTTACCGTCGCGCCTGCCGCCTGCAAGACTCCTCTGCCGCGCATGGTAACGCTCTACATAGGCAAGGGCAAGAAGGACAAGATATCAAAGGGCGACATTCTCGGTTTTCTCTGCAAGACCTGCGGGCTGAAAGGCTCCGACATCGGACGCATCGACGTATACGAGCGCTACGCCTATGTGGCAGTGAGAAACGGCCTGGAGCGTGGCGTCATCCGCACTGCCTCGGCAAGCAAGATAAAAGGATTGAGGACGAGAGTGGAGAAAGCGTTCTAAAAGAAAGGTAAACCAAGGTTTTTTTGTAACTTTGCAGACGTAGTGAACCACACACTCACAGCGTCTAACATATATATCATACATAAATATAAGGAAATGAACATAGCACTTATCGGCTACGGCAAGATGGGCAAGATGATTGAGTCTATCTGCAAGGAGCGTGGCCACAAAATTGTAAGCATCATTGACATCAACAACCAGGACGACTTCAACTCTCCTGAATTCGCCTCGGCTGACGTGGCGATAGAATTCACCTCTCCCACTGCCGCCTATGCCAACTATCTGCGCGCATGGAAAGCGGGCGTCAAGGTGGTGAGCGGCTCGACAGGATGGATGAAGGACCACGGCGACGACGTGCGGCGCATGTGCACGGAGGAAGGCAAGACCTTGTTCTGGGCGTCCAACTTCTCCATAGGTGTGGCCATCTTCTCGGCAGTCAACCGCTATCTCGCAAAGATAATGAACCAGTTCACGCAGTATGACGTGCGCATGGAGGAGACCCACCACATCCACAAGCTCGACGCACCGAGCGGCACCGCCATCACCCTCGCCGAGGAGATTGTCGACCGCCTCGACCGCAAGCAGTCATGGGTGAAGGGCGAGCAACACCTCGCAGACGGCACCGTTGAGGGCACAAACAACGTGGCTCCCGACGAACTGGCCATCGAGAGCATACGCCGCGACGAGGTGCCAGGCATCCACTCCGTGATATACGACAGCGACGCCGACTGCATCACCATAACACACGACGCCCACTCACGCAAGGGATTCGCCCTGGGGGCCGTGCTCGCTGCCGAGTATACAAAGAACCATGAGGGACTGCTCACGACGAGCGATTTGTTCAAGTTTTAAGAGCTTATCATTATGGAAAAGAATTCTTCAAAAAAGACCAGCCCCAAGGCTCAGTGGGCAAAATTTGCCGTCGTGACGGTGCTCTACCTGCTCTTCCTCTACTGGGTAAAGAGCTGGTGGGGACTCATTGTCCTTCCGTTCATATTCGACGTGTATGTCACAAAGAAGATAAAATGGCAGTGGTGGCGCGACAGCGAAGGCGTCACACGCTTCGTCATGTCGTGGGTGGACGCGCTTGTCTTTGCGCTCGTTGCCGTCTACTTCATCAACCTGTTCTTCTTCCAGAACTACGTCATCCCGTCGTCGTCACTTGAGAAGTCGCTCCTCACGGGCGACTACCTCTTCGTGTCGAAGGTGAGCTACGGCCCGCGCAAGCCGCAGACTCCGCTCACGCTGCCGCTCACGCAGCACACGCTGCCCGTGTTCGACTGCCGCTCCTACATAGAGTGGCCTCAATGGAAGTATGAGCGTGCCAAGGGCCTCGGCACTGTCCAGCAGAACGACATCGTCGTGTTCAACTATCCTGCCGGCGACACACTGTGCTCCGCCCCGCAATACCAGGCGCAAGACTTCTACCGGCTCGCCTACGGACTGGGCGAGGGCGAGTATGCAGCCAAGCATGGCGGCTACCTGCCAAACATCGGCGAGATGCAGCCTCAGCAGCAACGCGACTTCTTCGCCAGGCTCTATGCCGACGGACGGCGCATCATCAACTCCAACCCTGCCGAGTATGGCGATGTCATAACGCGCCCCGCCGACCGCCGCGAGAACTACGTGAAGCGCTGTGTGGGTCTGCCGGGACAGACACTACAGATAAAGAACCGCATAGTCTACACCGACGGCAAGGCCAACAAGGAACCCGACAACGTACAGTATTCCTACTACGTGAAGCTCCGCGCGCAACTACCGCTTGAGCTCATCGACCAGCTCGGCATATCCATGGAGGACATCGCGAGCCTCAACACTGCCGGCTACCTGCCTCTTACCAACACGTCAGTCAAGGCGCTGCGCGCACGCAAGGACATAGTGGAGAGCGTCACGCTCGTCAACGACCCGACGACATGGGATATCTATCCGCTCAACGGCAACAAGGGGTGGACACGCGACAACTACGGGCCGGTGTGGATTCCGAAGAAGGGTGCCACCGTCAAGCTCACGATGGACAACATCGCCATTTACGAGCGCCCCATCAAGGTGTATGAGGGCAACGACCTGCAGGTGCGCGGCGGCAAGATATACATTAACGGCAAGATTGCCAACAGCTACACCTTCAAGATGGACTACTACTGGATGATGGGCGACAACCGCCACAACTCGCTCGACTCGCGCTACTGGGGATTCGTTCCCGAGGACCACATCGTGGGCAAGCCTATCTTCATCTGGTGGAGCCACGACCCCGACCACTCGGGATTCTCTGGCATACGCTGGAGCCGACTGTTCCGCTTCGTCGACAACATCAAGTAGAAAAGAGGCTGTGCCAAAACTCGCAAGCACAGCCTCTTTTCGTTCTACATTCACCTTAGATAGTTACACAAACATGCTAAAGAAATTCCTGAAGAATCTTTGGAGTGCACAAAACGGGCACTACAAGCTGCACTTCTTTCTCTACGTGGCAGTGCTTTTGATGGTATTCTTGCTCTTCGACACAATTGGTTTAGAACTCGAGAGTAGGGCAAGTTCCATGACGAAATTGCTGTATTTCATCATTGCCAATGTTGTGGCGGAGTTGGTCACTACATTTATTATCACCTTGATAGATATCCGCAAGTCTTAATTTTCCAACAACAACCCAATGCAACAACAATCCAACAGCGTTGCCATCCTTTCCTCCGCCTACTTTCCTCCTGTGCAATGGATGCAGAAACTCCACCGCTACAGCCACGTGTTCATAGAGCGCAACGACAACTTCTGCAAGCAGACCTACCGCAACCGCTGCCTCATCGCCACCGCCAACGGCGTGCAGGCCCTGACGGTGCCCATAGAGAAGTATGACGGCGCCAAGTGTGCGATGCGCGACATACGCGTCAGCGACCACGGCGAGTGGCGCCACCTCCACTGGAACGCCATCGTGTCGGCCTACGGCGAGAGCCCGTTCTTCGACTACTACGCGGACGACCTACGCCCGTTCTTCGAGCGCAAGTGGGAGTTTCTCTTCGACTTCAACACGGAGATAACCATGAAACTGTGCGAACTGCTCGACGTGCGCCCCGACATATCGCTCACCGACGAGTATGCCGACGCCGGTGCTCCCGGCACCGACGACTTCCGCGACGTCATCCGTCCCAAGCACCCGCTGTCCGACCCTTCGTTCGAGCCGCGCCCCTACTATCAGGTTTACGCCAGGCGCCACGGTTTCAAGCCAAACATGTCTGTGCTCGACCTGCTGTGCAACGAGGGGCCGGAGGGTATATTCTATTTATAAAATCACCCCTCATCCCCACAAAGGCACATCACTCCCCTCCACATTCGGGGAGGTGCTGGGGGTAGGGCTTTTATCTCATTATCATGTCATACGTTTTTGAAACCGAAATGGAAGTGCGCGACTATGAGTGCGACATCCAGGGCATCGTCAACAATGCCAACTATCTACATTACACCGAGCACACCCGCCACCTTTATCTCACGTCGCTCGGCGTGAGCTTCGCCAAGCTCCACGAGCAGGGTGTCGACGCCGTGGTGGCACGCATGAACCTACAGTACAAGACACCGCTGCGCTGCGACGACATCTTCATATCCAAGCTCGGGGTGCGCAAGGAAGGGCTGCGATACATCTTCAACCAGGACATCTTCCGCAAGACAGACAACAAGTTGTGCTTCCGCGCCACCGTGGAGCTGGTGTGCCTCATCAACGGCCGCCTCGGCAACAGCGCCGACTACGACCGCGCCTTCGGCTTCGGCCAAGAGTAGCCCAACGGCTTAATATTTGCGCTTTTTCTTTCTTTCCTCAACAAATAGTCGTAACTTTGCACTACAAATAACACAAGGAACAAGAAAATTTATATAAAGACATGTCATTAAAATGTGGTATCGTTGGACTTCCTAACGTGGGAAAGTCCACTCTTTTCAACTGCCTCTCCAACGCCAAGGCACAGGCAGCCAACTTCCCTTTCTGCACAATCGAGCCTAACGTAGGCGTCATCACCGTGCCCGACGAGCGACTCACAAAGCTCGCCGAGATAGTGCATCCAGGACGCATCGTCCCCGCGACATGCGAGATTGTGGACATCGCAGGCCTCGTAAAGGGTGCCAGCAAGGGCGAGGGTCTTGGCAACAAGTTCCTCGGCAACATCCGCGAGACCGACGCCATCATACACGTGCTCCGCTGCTTCGACGACGACAACATCGTGCGCGAGGGCGGCGCCAGCGTCAACCCTGTCGAGGACAAGGAGGTGATAGACACCGAGCTCCAGCTCAAGGACCTCGAGACAGTAGAGGCACAGCTCCAGAAGCAGTCGAAGATTGCCGCCATAGGCAACAACAAGGACGCCAAGATTGCCGTCAGCGTGCTCGAGGCCTACAAGCAGGTGCTTGAGCAGGGCAAGAACGCGCGCACCGTCGAGTTTGAGTCGAAGGAGGAGCAGCGCTACGCGCACGACCTCTTCCTGCTCACCGCCAAGCCTGTGCTCTACGTGTGCAACGTCGACGAGGCGTCAGCCAAGGAGGGCAACAAGTACTCGGAGCAGATTGCCGGGATAGCCAAGAGCGAGGGTGCCGAGATGCTCGTCATCGCTGCAAAGACAGAGGAGGACATCGCGTCGCTCGAAACCTACGAGGACAAGCAGATGTTCCTTGAGGAGCTCGGGCTGGAGGAGAGCGGCGTCAACCGCCTCATCAAGAAGGCCTACAGCCTGCTCAACCTCGAGACATTCATCACCGCCGGCGAGATGGAGGTCAAGGCATGGACCTACCACAAGGGATGGAAGGCTCCGCAGTGTGCCGGAGTGATACACACCGACTTCGAGAAGGGATTCATCCGCGCCGAGGTAATCAAGTACGACGACTATCTCAAGTATGGCTCTGAGGCTGCCGTGCGCGAGGCAGGAAAGCTGTCGATTGAGGGCAAGGACTATGTCGTGCAGGACGGCGACATCATGCACTTCCGCTTCAACGTCTAAACATGAATAAGAGGGTGTGCCATTTATCTTATTGACACACCCTCATAAAAAATCAAGATATGACCTCACTACTAAACTACATCGTCTGGGACCCGAGCAACGTGGCTTTCTCCATCGGTCCGCTTGCCGTACACTGGTACTCGCTGTGCTGGCTCATAGGCCTGGCGCTCGCCTACCTCATCGTGCAGAGGCTCTACAAGGAGCAGAAGGTGAAGGACGAGTTGTTCGACCCTCTCTTCATCTATTGCTTTGTCGGCATACTCGCCGGAGCGCGCCTTGGGCATTGCCTTTTCTACCAGCCCGACCTCTTCCTCTCAAGCTGGAAGCATTTTGTGGAGATATTCATCCCCATCGACTTCCTCCCTGACGGCGGCTGGCGTTTCACCGGCTACCGCGGACTCGCGTCGCACGGCGGCACGCTCGGCCTTATGCTCGCGCTCTGGCTCTACGTTCACCGCACCAAGATGAACATATGGCAGGTGCTCGACAACATAGCCATCGCCACTCCCGTCACGGCATGCTTCATACGTCTTGGCAACTTGATGAACTCCGAGATTATAGGCAAGGCCACTGACGTGCCATGGGCATTCATCTTCCAGCAGGTCGACCCGTTGCCGCGCCATCCAGGGCAGCTCTACGAGGCCATCACCTACGCCGTGTTGTTCTTCATAGGCTGGGCAATATACCGCCGTCAGCCACAACGTGTCGGCACCGGATTCTTCTTCGGGCTATGCCTCACCTACATCTTCACCGCCAGGTTCTTCATCGAGTATACGAAGGAGGTGCAAGAGGCATTTGAGGCTTCGCTTCCGCTCGACATGGGACAGTTGCTCAGCATCCCGTTCATCATCATAGGAGTTGCCTGCATGATAGGCGGCAAGTGGATGGGCAGGCTTGCCGATGTAGCAAAGAAATAGAAACTGCGTGTAATATTGAAGGGGGAATCACATCGGTTCCCCCTCATTTATTTTATATATCCATTCGTTTTTCTTCAGCCAACGCCAAATTGTTGAGCGTGACACGTCCACAATGTTGTTTATCTGTGGAGCAGTCAAGCCAATGCGCATCAGGTAGTACACTTGCATTTGCAATCCGCTGACACGTCCGTTGCTACGCAACAATTTGGCTTTGAAATCGGGGTAAAGGCTATCGATGGCGGCAAAGATTTTGGCAAAGTCCTCATTTGTAAGTTTCTTCTTGCCAACAGCCGCTTGCTCCAGGTCCGCAATAACAATGTTTGGATTGTCTTCCATTTTTGTCCGTCTGAGCATTTGCACAAGTGCCATGTTCTGGCTAAGTTTGTCTGAGAGTTCTTCCTTCGTGTCCTTGAGCTGGCGCTCGTTCATCTGAAGCTCATTGGTCATTTCTTCCAATTCTCTTTTTTTGTCAGCAATGTCTTTCTGGACTTCTGTGAGTATCTCTTCTTTTTCTGTAATTACCTTTCTTGTGTCATGCAATTCTTTTTCCATCATGGAAAGGTTCTTGGAAAGTGAAGATTGCTTTTGGTCTGCCTTGTTCTTCTTGTGCATGTAAAATTCCACAAAAACCAATATCAGCAAAATAACAAAAATGAGAATAGCGATAATTATTGACCTGTAGACAAGTTGTCTGTGCTCACTTCTTTGAAGACGATTACGGTCAAGATTGTATTGGAATTTATTATATTCGGTCGTTGCCAGCCGACGATTGCCATTTAAGTCAATATTGTCTATAAGTTTTATTAGTTTATCCCCATATTTGTTGGCCTGGGCGAAATCACCATTTTGTGAATAGATGCAGAACAACGCTTTTATGGCATCATACTTTGCATATCCGTCTTTTGCGTGTTGTAAAGCAAGTTTATATGATGAGACAGCTGAATCAGGAAGATTGGTAAGCTGAAAATATCTCGCTGATGTATCAAATCTAAACATCTTGCAGCTTTAGCAGACTGTCCTAAGTCAGAGTAAAATCCAAGAAGCGAATAAGCGCTTTCACTATCCTTGATGTGCCATTTCTGTGACATAGTTTCCAAAGCTATGTCAAAGTACTTTTCTGACTCATCCTTATTGCCAACATCAAGGTAGGCCTCACCAACATTCATTATAGTATTAATCGAGAGGTCACGCATCTCATCCGATAGTTCGTATTCTTTTTTGGCAATTGTCAAGGCCGTTGAAGAGTCATGCAAATTTCTGTACATCCTGAAAAGATTGGAGTAAGTGTCCCGGTAAAGTATAGAGTCGCATTCCCCTTTACTGTAGTATACAATTTCAATTGAATTATCAAAGAATTCTATTGCCCTTGGAGTGTCGTTTAAATCACGATATACGCAACCAGTATAAAAATACGCTTCTTGTTTGTCTTTGGGGGTACCCTTTTCTGTAAAATATTTAGAAATTGTCTCAGCCATGCTGCTCGTTATGGGACTAATGCCGTTCTTGTCATTTAGGCGGATTTTAAGAAGCTCATACTTCATTTTCGCATATTTGGACTCAGAGTCCATATCTACGTAAATAGAATCCAACATTCTTGCGGCCAGTTTCGGATTATTATCGCCAACTCGTTTAATTCTATCTAAATTAGACAAAATACCAGAATTATCACATGAAAATAATAAGAATATAAAAAAAAACTGAAATAATTTATTCAACATCTCCATTTTGTTGCTTATTTGTAATCATTAGATGCAAAGATAAGAAAAAGCAATCATTTTTTACATGTTTGTGCCGCAGTATTTAAGTGTATTTGTCTCATTTTGTTTCAAAAACACATAATGAAACAATTATAATTATGCTTTTAGTATGATTCACTGTAATTTTGCAAAAAATAATAATTTTCAGATATGACAAATAGAAATATTACATTTATGACTTATTGCAAACTTGGCAAATACTTATTGATAAGGATTTGTCTGCTATTGCTGCTGGCAATTATTGTGCAAGGATGTAGTGGTACGGGAACTAATAATATAAATGTTAGCAATGATGAAATCCAGAGAAATGATGGAGCAGAATTGTTTAAATTCAGAAAAAGGTGCTGTCTAATATCTGAGAAGTCAAAAAACTTAGAAATTTCTTTTCCATTTCAGAACAGCACAAAAAAGATATTGTCAATAGATACTGTTAAAACGCATTGTGGATGCACGAAAGTAAAATATCCCAAATATGCCATAAGAAAATCTTATAAAGATTCCATAACGCTTAGCATAAGTATACCACGTGAGAGGATATTTTTCTCAAACACTGCATTGGTGTATTTTCATGGCCTGAAACCGATTGTCCTTGAAGTGATAGGAAAAAGATGTAATAAATAAAAAACATTAAAAACTTAAATTTATGAAAAGAAACTATTATGTATTAGTTTTTTGTGTGTTGTCATTTATTGTTGGCCTTACGAGCTGCAATAATGAGCAGACTGCTGATAACACGCAAAGAGAGAGAAACTTTGACAGAGACTTGAACCTTTATGTCGCATCACAAGAGTCCATAATCAATGGCATTGGACATACAAGAGCGGATGGCAACTTGACGTATGATGATTTGGTTGCCATGGCTGAAAAACTAGACTCTACATCAAAAGCATTTTACAAGGCGCACCCAGAGGTGAAGTTGCGGATAAAAGAGAATCCCTCAAAGGAGGAACTTGAAATAATGTCAATGGATGCTGATAGCCTGCTCGCATTTGTAAATAGAAACTTTTCCCCTGAAGTCGAGAATATCGTTAGGGCAAATCTGAATGCACAGCCATACAATTTCTCTGACAATATTTCGACGGGAATCAATATGAGTAATTCAGACAAGACCCTTCAAGCCAACTTGAAGTTGTCAAGGGAGTTTACAGATGTTGTGGACGCGAGTCTTAATCCCAACAAGACAGTGGCAAATTCTCCAGAGGCTTGTAAGAAAAGCTATATAAGACGTCTTAACAATTGCCAGCAGAGCTTTTACATTACAGTTGCCTTAACGACCGTTGGGGGAATTGCTGCTTCTCCGTCAGGAGTTGCGCTGGCAGTGACTTATGCCTCTTATTGCTATGCTGTTCTTGAACTTGAGAATTGTCGCAATGATGCTTACAGCAGCTATCAGGAATGTTTAAAATAATAATATAATAATAAAGTTAAAGTTATGGATTACATGTTTTACATCGTTGTCACTCTGTGTACTATTTTTACGGCAGCCAGCTGCTATAATATATACAAAGAAGAATATGAGAATTTGACATTGCCTATAAAGCTGCAGAGGATAGAGCTTGAGGTAACAGCATTGTTGTTTTGGATAATGATTCTTAGCATAATAGGCAATCATTTGTCAATGAGCATTCTTTCGAATGTGTCGGCATTGCTGGCAGCCATAGTAAGTATGCTCATACTATACAAGAATTACAGACTTGGTGACAGAAAATCGTTTGTCGGGGCATCAAGGATATTATTCGGCATAGTGGTTGTTTATGTGTTCTACTATTTCATGGATAGCTTCCATGTATTGTGATTGCCACCACTTACCAAGGCTTTGTAATAGCATTACAAAGCCCTGGTAACAATGTTACCGAAGCCTGGAAACAATGTTACCATTGTATGGTAATGATTATTTTGCACAACTACTTAATACAAAAGAGACTGAGCGAAGTGAAAATGACATTTTCACTTCGCTCAGTCTCTTTTGTATATCTCATCAGAAGCATGTCCCTAATGCCTCAAAGATTCGGTTTGAGCAGCCGTCTATACTCGTCCTTATTCTTCAGGAGCCTCACAGCCTCCGTCATCTGCTTGTCCGACCGCAGTCCATTTTCTATGGTTCCCCTCTCAAAATAGTAAGCCGACATGAGGTCGGAGGCAATCAATTCCTTTATGCTCTTCTTGTTGACCGGGTAGTCGAGGTCCTTGGCGATGTTGTGTTTGAGTTTCTTGGAAAGAGCCTCAAACTCGTCCTTTGCGTCATCGTAGTAGCCCTCGAAACGCGCGAGTTGCTCAAGGTCCTTAAGATACTTCTCGCTCACCTGGTCGTATGTAAACCCGCTCTTTATCACCAGTTTCTTAAACTCTTCATATTCACCGTCAGACAATTCAAACTCCGACGGCTTTGCCACCGTTGGATGCTTGGCGATATAGTCAATCTCATAGTTGAGCAAGATGTCCGTAGTGTCCACACGCGAGAGATAGAAGGCTATGTTTGGCAGCGAGTCGGGCTTCACCTCTACATCCGGCTTGATGCCACCGCCATCGCGCACGATGCGTCCTGCGGCAGTGCGGAACTCATGCGTAAGCGAGTCGGGCACCTCCTGTGCCACATATCCGTTGTCGGTGTGCTTGTAGCGCCGTGCCTGGATGCAGCGTCCCGAGGGGATGTAGTACTTGGCAGTAGTGAGCTTGAGCTTGCCGTTGTAGGGCAGCGGCACGTTAGGCACCTGCACAAGTCCCTTGCCATAGGTGCGCGTGCCGAGAATCACGGCTCGGTCGTAGTCCTGCAGCGCTCCGCTCGTTATCTCGCTCGCGCTTGCCGTGCCGTCGTTGACGAGCACCACGATGGGCATCACGGTGTCGATAGGCTCCACGGTGGTGAAGTATTTCTGGTTAGAGTTCTTCACCTTGCCGCGCATCTCGAGCAGCTGCTTGCCCTTAGGCAGGAACATGTTGAGTATCTGCACCGCCTCCGACACAGAGCCACCGCCGTTGCCTCGCAAGTCAAGCACAAGTCCGTTCATGCCCTTGCCGCGCATGTCGAGAAAGGCGCGCCGCACGTCCTTGGCGCTGCCTTCCACAAACTGGTTGTAGTTGATGTAGCCAATGCCGTCGGCCTGGAGTCCGTAGTAAGGAAGATAAGGCATCTGTATGGCGCGCCGCTGCACCTTGAGCGTCATCTTCTTGCCCGTCGACGGACGCTCAATCTTGAGCACCATTGTCGTGCCGGCATCGCCGCGCAGGTGGTCGCTGACATACGACGTGGTCTTGCCCTCCATCGACTCGCCGTCTATACTGAGGATGATGTCGCCCTTCTTCAGTCCAGCCTCGGCTGCCGGCATGCCCTCGTAAGGCTCGTTGATGACGACGCGCTTGCGCGTGAAGCTGTAGCTGATGATGGAGCCTATGCCGGCATACTTGCCCGTGAGCATCTGCTTGTACTCGCCGGCCTTGTCCTCGGGATAATACTCGGTGTAGGGGTCGAGCGAGCCGAGCATGGCGCGTATGGCGGTGCCCACCGCCTTGTCGGCGTCGAGCGTGTCGACATACATGAGGTCGAGGTTGCGGTAGATGGCGTTGAATATGTCGAGGTTCTTCGCCACGCTGAAGTTATGGTCGCTCGTGTTCTGGGCGGTCGCGGAGAGCGATGCCAAGACCGAGAATATAAAGAAAAGAATCTTTTTCATACGTAATAGTTATCATGGAGGTGCCGAGCGGAAGCTCGACACCTCCAATTTTATTCTACACCCATTTCCTTGAGCAGGCGGTCGGCGTGTCCCCACTTGTCCATCAGATAGATGACGTAGCGGATGTCGACGCCGATGCAGCGCGCCAGCTTCTTGTCAAACCAGATGTCGCTCGAGAGCGAGTCCCAGTTGCCGTCGAAGGCGAGTCCGATGAGGTTGCCCTTGCCGTCGAACATCGGCGAGCCGGAGTTGCCGCCCGTGATGTCGTTGTTGGTGAGGAAGCAGAGTTGCATCTTGCCGCTGGTCTTGTCGGTGTACTTGCCGAAATCGTTGGCTGAGAGGAGCTGCTTCATCACAGGCTCGGCCTGGTAGTCGATGGTGCCTTTCTCGCCCGACTCCATCTTGCGCACGATGGAGGCAGCATCGGTGTAGTAGCCCGAAGGCTCGCCGCCGAGCATATAGCCGCCCACCTGTCCGTAGGAGAGGCGCATGGTGAAGTTGGCGTCGCTGTAGTGGGGCAGTTCCTGCTCATAGCGCACCTTGGCGTCGCAGAGATAGCGCTCCTGCTCGTTGATGGAGTCGCCCACCTCGCGAAATACAGGCAGTTCTGCCTCGCGGATGGCTATAAGCTGTTTGCCATACTGGTAGCCCGGGTCGTTCTTTAGAGCCTTGTCGCTGAGGGTAATCTTCTTGCCCGACTTCATCAGCACAGATGTAGAGTAGAGCCAGTCGACATACTTGTGCGCGTCGCCTCCGAACTTCTTCTCTATGGTCTTGTAGAACTCCGGCAGACGGTCGGCGGGGAGATACTGGCGGAAGTTGTCGATGAGCGTAGCCTGCACGTCCTTGTCGAGAGCCTCGTCCCACTCGGCGCTGTTGTCGTCGAAGGTGTAGGTCTTCTTGCCCTTGGTAGTGTTGCCCTTCACCATGTTGGCGAGTGTTATGGCACGTGTGTTGAACTCGCTTGTGCGCTGGAACGACTCGCGCCATGCTGTGTTCTCCTTATCCACGTCGAAACGCTTCTGGTAGAGCCGCGCCATCTTGTCGAAGTCGAGCTTGCCCTTGAGGTAGCCCGTCCACTTCTGGTATTCCATGATGCGGTCCTCAAAGTCGGCCTTCTGGCGGATGATGCCCACGGAGTCGATGCACTTGTTCATACCGAGCGAATTCTTCCAGTAGTTTGAACTCTGCGCGTACTTCGAGTCATACTTGATGCGCACAGCCTCGTCGGCGCGCATGTGCTTGATCATCACGTCCTGCTTCACGCCGCGTATCTGGGCGCGTGGAGCGTTCTCGGCGTCGCGCATCTCGCGTATGCCGTAGCTTGACAGATAGCGCTCGGTGGAGCCTGGATAGCCTATTGTCATGGCGAAGTCGCCCTGCTTGTAGCCGTCCATCGACACCTTGGTCCAGTGCTTCGGATGATAGGGCACGTTGTCCTTCGAGTAGGCAGCCGGACCGTTGGTCTTCGGGTCGGCATAGATGCGGAACACGGAGTAGTCGCAGGTCTGGCGCGGCCACATCCAGTTGTCGGTCTCGCCGCCAAACTTGCCCATCGACTTCGGGATGGTGAACACGAGGCGCAGGTCGTTGAACGTGCGGTAGGTTGTGGCGAAATACTTGTTGCCTTCGTAGAACGGCTTTATCTCGAGTTCAAGCGACGGGTCCTTGGCGTGCACTTCCTTTATCATCTCGTTCTCCACCTCGTTGAGGAGCTTCGCGCGCTGCTCACCCGTCATCTCCTTGAAGCCGCGCTTCTCCAGCTCGGGAGTGATGTCCTTCTGCTCCACCATGAAGCTGACGAACATGTCCTTGTTGGGCAGCTCGTCGGCATAGGTCTTGGCGTAGAAGCCATTGAGCATATAGTCGTGCTCAACGGTGGAATGGGAGCGGATGGCCTCAAAACCACAGTGGTGGTTGGTGAGCACGAGTCCGTCGGGCGACACCACGACACCGGAGCAATAGCCCGAGAAGTTCACTACTGATTTCATAATGGCATCGTCTGCCTGGTAGAGTTTCTCGTATGGAGCCGAGAAACCGTAGCTCTTCATCTGTTCATACACCGCCTGAGGCAGGTTGTAGAGCGTCCACATGCCTTCGTCGGCATGAGCGGCGGCTGACGAAAGCATCAGCGTAGCCGCGAGGAATAGGTTTTTCTTTTTCATATTCTTATTGTTGTTGGTCTTTTCTTAGGAGGTACGGTCTCCGAACCGTACCACGCTATATAAATCACGATATATAATATTGTCTGTATGCTCTGTGGTACGGCTCGGAGACCGTACCTCCTACACCTACCGGAAGTATTTGCCCACTACGGGCAGTCCTTTGAGCGGCAGGTCGTGGTATACGATATGTCCTATGAAAGCTATCACCAGCACCGTATTGGCAGCCAAAGCCCAGAGCTTGGACAGATGCTCGTTGGCGAGGTTCATCAGCACGTAGAATACGGCGACTATCGCCACATACACGAAGATGGACTTCAGCGGATAGTCGATAGGATATTTCTTCTGTCCGATGATGTACGACAGCACCATTGCCGTGCCGTAGCCAGCCACGCCGCCCCACGCGCAAGCCATGTAGCTGAACTTAGGCACGAACAGCACGTTCACCAGAACGAGCACCAGACATCCGGCGGCAGAGAACCACGCGCCGTAGATGGTCTTGTCGATGAGCTTGTACCAGAACGAGAGGTTGAAGTATATACCCATCATTATCTCGGCTGCCATCACGATAGGCACGACGCGCAGACCGGGCCAATAGCTTTTGTTAGGAATGATGAAGCGCAACACGTCGAGATAGGCAATGACGACGAGGAACGCCAGAAGCGTAAAGATGATAAAATACTTCATAGCCTTGGCGTAGGTGTCGCGGTTGTCCTTGTCCTTCGCCTTGCCGAAGACGAACGGCTCGTAGGCGTAGCGGAACGCCTGGGTTATCATAGCCATAATCATCGCCACCTTGGTGGCGGCACCGTAGATGCCGAGCTGTGTCTTCTCGTCGGCTCCGTCGTATAGATAGGGGAAGATTATCTTGTCGAGCGTCTGGTTCAATATTCCGGCAATGCCGAGCACCAGCAGCGGCATGGCGTAGCGCAGCATGCGCCTCCACAGTTTCACGTCGAAACGCCAGCGGAATCCCGTCAGCTCGCGCCAGAAGCACAGCAGCACGACAGCGGTGCATATGAGGTTGATGTAGAACACCATGCCAACGTCAACTGTGAAGTGCTCGTCGTAAAGTCCGAAGGGGTTAAGCCTCAGAGCCGGAAGCACAATGAGGTAGAGCAGGTTGAGCACGATGTTGAGAATGATGTTCACCAGCTGCAGGCAGGCGAACTTCAGCGCTTTCTTCTGGTAGCGCAGATAAGCGAATGGTATGCACTTGAAGGCGTCTATCGCCACGCAGAGGAACATCACAGCCACCCACGACTCATGGTCGGGATACTTCATGAACGTCGCTATCTGCGGCAGGAACGCGAACACGAGCGCCACGAACAGCGCCGCCGTCGAGCCTACGCTGATGAGCACGGTTGAATAGACCGTCTGCGGGTTCTCCTCCGTCTTGTTGACATAGCGGAAGAAGGTAGTCTCCATGCCGTATGTAAGGATTACGAGAAGCAGCGCCGTATAGGCGTAAATGTTGGTCACTACGCCATACTGTCCGCCGCTCGCGGCGAACGCCGTGGTCTGTATGGGCACGAGCAGGTAGTTGATGAAACGGCCGGCTATACTGCTCAGACCGTAGATGGCAGTGTCTTTTGCCAAACTTTTCAGATTTGCCATATATTCTTAAAAAAACATGTAACATATTGCTATTGCCGCCACGACTCCCGCCAGGTCGGCGAGCAGTCCGCATGCCACAGCGTGACGCGTGTACCGCACGCCCACGGAACCGAAGTAGACAGCGAGTATGTAGAACGTGGTGTCGGTGGAGCCTTGGAACACGCACGAGAGGCGGCCCACGAACGAGTCGGCTCCGTAGGTGGTCATGGCGTCAACCATCATGCCCCTTGCCCCGCTGCCCGAGAGAGGCTTCATCAGAGCCGTGGGCAACGCGCCGACAAAGTCGGTGTTGCCGCCAAGCGAGCCGACAGTCCACTTGATGCCGTCGATGAGCATATCCATAGCTCCCGAAGCGCGGAACACACCAATACCCACGAGTATCGCGACAAGATAAGGTATGATGCGCACAGCAGTGGAAAAGCCCTCCTTTGCGCCCTCGATGAACGCGTCATACACATTCACCTTCTTCCTCAGCCCGGCAACGATGAAGACAATGATGATGAGCATCAGCAGGATGTTGGCAACCGACGTGCTCACGACGTTCATCTGAGCCTTGTCCATCCGGGAGAAGCCCCATATGATGGCGGCTATCACCGCCGACATGCCGCCAAGCGTAAGAAGCATGGTACGGTTGAGGAGGTTTATGCGCTGGTAGAGCGATGTGATGATGATGCCGGCAAGGGTGGAGAAGAACGTGGCGAGGAGTATCGGCACGAAGATGTCGGTGGGCTGCGCGGCACCCATCTGGGCGCGGTACACCATTATGGATACCGGTATGAGAGTCAGGCCAGAGGTGTTGAGAACGAGAAACATTATCATCGGGTTTGTTGCCGTGTCTTTCTTGGGATTGAGTTGCTGGAGCTGCTCCATGGCGCGCAGGCCGAGCGGCGTGGCGGCGTTGTCAAGGCCGAGCATGTTGGCGGCAACGTTCATGAAGATGCTGCCCGTTACGGGATGGCCCTTGGGAATGTCGGGAAACAGACGCGTAAAGACGGGGGACAATACACGCGCCAGGGCGTTTACCACACCACCCTTCTCGCCTATCTTCATTATGCCGAGCCACAGAGAGAGCACGCCCGTCAGACCGAGCGATATCTCGAAGGCCGTCTTTGACGTGTCAAATGTGGAGTTGATTATTGCCGGGAATACATCCGTGTCGCCCATGAATACAAGCCGCACTACGGCTATGCAGAAGGCTATAAGAAAGAAAGCGACCCATATGTAGTTGAGTACCATACTATATTAATGTGTTATTTTTAATTGCTTTTGCTCTGCAAAAGTACATCAATAATTCGGAAGATTCAAATAAAAAATAGTAATTTTGCATATACGAAACAACACATCGACAAGCAATGCAAAGAACCGGAATATTCGTAGGGTCATTCGACCCGTTCACCATAGGCCACGACTCCATTGTGAGCCGCGCCCTCAAGCTTTTCGACCGCCTTGTCATCGGGGTGGGCGTGAACGAGAGCAAGCGCTACATGCTTGCCCCGAAGGAGAGGGTTGAGGCGATAAGGAGGCTGTATGCTGACGAGCCGCGCGTCAACGTTGAACAATATAGCGACCTTACTGTCGACTTTGCCCGCCGTGTGGGAGCCTCCTTCATAGTGAAGGGCGTGCGCTCGGTCAAGGACTTCGAGTTTGAGCGCGAGCAAGCCGACATCAACCGCCGTCTCACCGGAATAGAGACCGTTCTCTTCTATGCCTTGCCTGGCATGGAAAGCGTGTCGTCGACGGTGGTGCGCGAGCTGAAACATTTCGGACGCGACTGCGATGATTTTATTCCCGAAAAACTGAAAATATGATTACATACAATGTAGACGGCGTGAGAATGCCGAAAATTAAAAAGCGCGACACAACAGCATGGATACGTGCCGTTGCCGCATCCTATGGTTACAAAGTGGGCGAGATTGGATACATGTTCGTTGACGACGAGAAGATTCTTGAGGTAAACAACGAGTATCTCGGACACGACTACTACACGGACGTCATCACCTTCGACTACGACGAGCCGGGAATCGTGAGCGGCGACATCGTCATCTCGCTTGACACCGTGCGGACCAACGCCGAGCAATTTGGCAAGGAGTATGACGACGAGCTCCACCGTGTCATCATACACGGCATACTGCACCTCTGCGGCATCAACGACAAGGGACCGGGCGAACGCGAGATAATGGAGGCTGCCGAGAACAAGGCGCTGGCCATGCTCAAGGAGATGCAAAAGTGATTGTGCCTCGACACTTCTCTTCATTACACGACATTAAGAAATGGACATACAGGAATTCAACAACACCCGATTCAGCCGCAACGTCATTCTCGTTGACGGCGACTACGCCGACTCTGTTGCCTTCAACCTCATAGTCAATTTCGAGCGGATGCTCGGACGGCGCATACCAAAGGCCGACCTGCCGCGATGGATTGACTGCATAGCCCTCGACGGAGGCATGCGCGAGAACCGCGACGCCGACGGTGAGACGCAGGTGATATTCATACACTCCAAGGACAAGGCGGAGTTGGAGAACTTCATGCCTGGCAACTATGAGCGCGACCTCAACGCCAAGGCTTTTAAGGACCACCTGGGAGAATTTGTCATCAGCTCCTACCCCGTGGAGGAGGTTGTGAAACACGACGACTTCTTTCTCGACATCCTCAAGACGGTTGTCAACCACAAGGATGTACACCGCGTCATGGCAATACCCAACGCCGAGCACGCGCCGCTGTGGGACGCCTTGCGACATGCCTTGCGCGACATCGACGACGAGGAGAAGCGCGTAACGCTCTTCGCAATGCAGCCACTGGAGGGAGGCAACTTCAAGCAGGAGATTCTCGGCTACTCGCTCATGAGCGCACTCGGGATAAAGGGAGAGGAACTATAAAGCCATACCTCACCGCCGCTAAAGCGGCCCTTGCCCCTCCCCGCGTAGGGAGGGAAGCTGACGCCTTTGACACCAAACGGCTTTGAAAGACCCGAGAAGGCTTTGAAAAACCCAAAAAATCAGAAACTTTTAACGACTATATCAATCAAATACAACAATGGGAAAAGTATTAATGATCGGCGCCGGTGGCGTCGCTACCGTTGCAGCATTCAAGATTGCACAGAATGCTGACGTGTTCACCGACTTCATGATTGCAAGCCGCACCAAGTCAAAGTGCGACCGCATCGTCAAGGCCATTGGCAACCCCAACATCAAGACAGCGCAGGTTGACGCCGACGACGTTGAGCAGCTCAAGGCTCTCTTCAACGACTACAAGCCCGAGCTGGTCATCAACCTCGCCCTGCCCTACCAGGACCTCACCATCATGGAGGCTTGCCTCGCATGCGGATGCTCGTACCTCGACACAGCCAACTACGAGCCTAAGGACGAGGCTCACTTTGAGTACTCGTGGCAGTGGGCTTACAAGAAGCGCTTTGAGGACGCCGGTCTCACAGCCATACTCGGATGCGGTTTCGACCCGGGTGTGACGAGCATCTTCACGGCTTATGCCGCAAAGCACCATTTCGACGAGATTCAGTATCTCGACATCGTCGACTGCAACGCAGGCAACCACCACAAGGCTTTCGCAACCAACTTCAACCCCGAGATAAACATCCGCGAGATCACGCAGAAGGGACTCTACTGGGAAGACGGAAAGTGGGTGGAGACCGAGCCGCTCGAGATACACAAGCCGCTCACCTACCCGGAGATTGGACCCAAGGAGAGCTATCTGCTCCATCACGAGGAGATTGAGTCGCTCGTAAAGAACTACCCAACAATAAAGCGCGCACGCTTCTGGATGACCTTCGGCAAGCAGTATCTCACCTATCTCGACTGCATACAGAACCTCGGCATGTCGCGCATCGACGAGATTACATACGAGGCTCCGCTCGCCGACGACCCCTCGAAGAAGGTGAAGGTGAACATCGTGCCGCTGCAGTTCCTCAAGGCCGTGCTGCCCAACCCGCAGGACCTCGGCGAGAACTACGACGGACAGACTTCAATCGGCTGCCGCATACGCGGCATCAAGGACGGCAAGGAGAAGACCTACTACGTCTACAACAACTGCTCGCACGAGGCTGCCTACAAGGAAACCGGCATGCAGGGCGTGAGCTACACGACGGGCGTGCCGGCTATGATTGGAGCCATGATGTTCTTCAAGGGACTCTGGCGAAAGCCGGGCGTGTGGAACGTCGAAGAGTTCGACCCAGACCCGTTCATGGAGCAGCTCAACAAGCAGGGACTGCCATGGCATGAGGTGTTTGGAGGAGACCTGGAACTTTAAAGTCTCCCTACCAGCGCCATCGGAGGCTATTCCCCTCACCGAATGGAGAGGGGAATAATATGTTTTGATAATACTTATTAATAACAGGCTTTGAAAGACCTAAATAGGCTTAGATAGACTCTAAGGCTTAACAAAAAGAAAGAAGGAACAACAATGGCAAAATCACCAGAAGAATTATCGCTCGCCATGGAAGGCAAGCTGAAGGCTCTCCAGGCAACGATGTCAAGCATAGAGAAGAACTTTGGAAAAGGCTCTATCATGAAGCTCGGCGACGAGAAGGTGGAGAACGTGGAGGTTATACCTACCGGCAGCATCGCACTTGACGCCGCACTCGGTGTGGGAGGCTACCCGAAGGGACGCATCATAGAGATTTACGGTCCAGAGTCGTCAGGCAAGACCACTCTCGCCATACACGCCATAGCCGAGGCACAGAAGGAAGGCGGCATCGCCGCCTTCATCGATGCCGAGCACGCGTTCGACCGCTTCTATGCGGCTAAGCTGGGTGTTGACGTGGACAACCTATGGATTTCACAACCCGACAACGGTGAGCAGGCTCTTGAGATTGCCGACCAACTCATCCGCTCGTCGGCCATCGACATCATCGTCATCGACTCGGTAGCTGCACTCACGCCGAAAGCCGAGATAGAGGGCGACATGGGCGACAACAAGGTGGGTCTTCAGGCTCGCCTCATGTCGCAGGCCCTGCGCAAGCTCACGTCAACCATATCGAAGACCAACACCACGTGCATCTTTATCAACCAGCTCCGCGAGAAGATTGGCGTGATGTTCGGCAACCCCGAGACAACAACAGGCGGCAACGCCCTCAAGTTCTACGCCTCCGTGCGACTCGACATACGCAAGGTGACGGGCATCAAGGACGGCGACCAGATTGTCGGCAACCAGGTACGCGTGAAAGTGATAAAGAACAAGGTGGCTCCGCCTTTCCGCAAGGCTGAGTTTGAGATAACATTCGGCGAGGGCATCTCAAAGGTGGGCGAGATTGTCGACCTCGGCGTTGAGTATGGCATCATACAGAAGTCGGGCTCATGGTACTCCTACAACGGCTCGAAGCTCGCCCAAGGACGCGACGCCACTAAGACGCTGCTCAAGGACAACCCCGAGCTCATGGAGGAGTTGGAGGGACTCATCAAGCAAGCCATCGCCGACCACCGCGAGGCATAAACCATTCTGACAGACATGCGAAAAGTTATAGGCATAGGCGAGACCGTTCTTGACATCATCTTCAAGAACGGCAAGCCAATAGAAGCAGTGCCGGGAGGATCGACCTTCAACGGCATAGTGTCGCTCGGACGCGCCGGCATCAACACCACGTTCATATCGGAGACCGGCAACGACCGCGTGGGCGAGTATGTGCGCAATTTCCTCAAGGAGAACAATGTCGACACGTCGGACATCAATGTCTACCCCGAGTCGAAGTCGCCCATATCGCTCGCCTTCCTCGACGAGAAGAACAACGCCGACTACATATTCTACCGCGACCAAAACCGCGACCACATGGACTTCACCTACCCCGAGATAAACCGCGACGACATCATTGTCTTCGGATCGTTCTACGCTGTCAACCCCGCACTCAGACCGCAGGTGGCAGGGCTGCTGGAATATGCCCAGAGCCGCGGCGCCATCATCTACTATGACGTCAACTACCGCCCCGCCCACCGCAACGACGTGATGAAGATTACGCCAAACCTCATCGACAACCTCGAGTTTGCCGACATCGTGCGCGGGTCAAGGGAGGACTTTGCCGAACTCTACAAGAAGGACTCTGCCGAGCGCGTCTACCGCGCCGAGACATCCTTCTACTGCAAGCGGCTTATCTATACCGACGGACCCGACCCCGTCACCGTGTTCTCCGACGGAGGCTTCCACAAGGAATACCCAATGCCTGCCACGGAGACAGTGAGCACTATTGGAGCGGGCGACAACTTCAACGCCGGATTCATCTACGGACTCATCAAGTATGGCGTGACACGCGACGATATTGAGCGGGGGCTCACCGAGGACATGTGGGACAAGCTCATAGGATGTGCAGCCGACTTCTCCGCCGACTGCTGCAAGGACATCTTCAACTACATCTCGAAGGAGTTTGGCAAGCAGCTGGCTCTTGACAACTAACTCTTAATAACTTTATAAACAAAACACCACTATGAAAACAGAAATAACAAACGGCATACACTATGTCGGCGTGAACGACCGTCACAAGGACATCTTCGAGGGTCTGTGGCCGCTGCCGCTCGGCGTGAGCTACAACTCGTACATCATTGACGACGAGAAAATAGCACTTGTGGACACCGTGGAAGTTGACTTCTTCACGCAGTTCCTCGACAACATACACTCCGTCATTGGCGACCGCAAGATCGACTACGTCATCGTCAACCACGTGGAGCCCGACCACAGTGGCTCGCTCGCGCTCATAAAGAAGTACTACCCCGAGGCAAAGATTGTGGGCAACAAGAAAACCTTCGACATGGTGCGCGGCTTTTATCGCGTAGGCGAGAAGGAGGATGACATCGTGGAGGTGAAGAACGGCGACACGCTCACGCTCGGAAAGCACGAGCTGGCGTTCACCATGATTCCTATGGTGCACTGGCCAGAAACGATGGCAACGCTCGACACAACCGCCAACGTGCTCTTCTCGGGCGACGCCTTCGGATGCTTCGGCGCTCTCGCCGGGGCATACATCGACAGCGACATGAACTGCGACGCCTTCTGGAGCGAGATGCAGCGCTACTACTCCAACATCGTTGGCAAGTATGGCGTGCCCGTGCAGCAGGCCCTCAAGAAGCTCGCTGGCGTGCAGATTGACTACATCTGCTCCACACACGGTCCCGTGTGGCACGAGCATGTGGCACGCGTCATTGCCGAATACGACCGCATGAGCCGCTATGCCACCGAGCCGGGACTCGTCGTGTGCTACGGCTCGATGTACGGCAACACGGAGCGCGCAGCCGAGGTGATAGCGCGCGCGGCAAGCGAGGCTGGAGTGAAGAACATCGTCATGCACGACGTGTCGCGCTCCGACCATTCCTACATACTCAGCGACGTGTTCCGCTACGGTGCGCTCGTTGTAGGTGCGCCTACATACAACAACGGTCTCTACCCGCAGATGGACATGCTCATGGCAGAGCTCGCCGAGCGCGGCATCAAGAACCACGTCATCGGCATATTCGGCTCATACACATGGGCAGGACAGGCTGTGAAGAAACTCATGGAGTGGAACGACAACAAACTCAAGTTTGAGCTTGTAGGCACGCCCGTGGAGATAAAGCAAAGCCTCAACGCCGACACCACAGCCGCATGCGAGGCGCTCGGAAAGGCTATGGCGGAACGCATACTGGCAAAAGCCTAAGAGAACAAAAGACTTTGCTGATTGCGAATAGAAACATTATATATAAGTACAAAAAGAGCGTGGTGACTCTCCGCCTTGGGGCGGAGAGTCACCACGCTCTTTTTGTACTTATATTATCGTAATGAATGCTTACTTAATCACAACCTTGCGTGTTGTGCCGTCCGACATCTTCACGATGTTGACGCCCTTCTGCGGAACAGAGAGCTTAACGCCGTCAACCGAGTAGCGGGCAACGACAGTAGCGCCATTTGAGCCTTCTGTCACGTCGGCGATGCCTGTAGTGCCATCCTGCACGTAAGCCTTGGCAGCATTCACGCAATGACCGTCAGCGTCAAGAACCATAGCCACAACGTAGAGCTTGTTCTTGTCGATAGCCGTCTTGAGAGAGGCTTTGGTCGGGATGTTAAACGTATAGCTCGACTCTGTTGTCTGGCCCTCTACGAGTTCGCCGAGAGTGGCCTTGTTTCTGGAGCCTACATAAGAGCTTGCGAGTGCCACATCATCAAATGTTGTTGAGAATGAGCCCGGCTCATCCCAAAGGAACTGCAAGTCGGAAGGCAGACTGCTCTTGCCGCTGAATTGTCCATAAGCGGAGCTGTAATAGTTGGTCTGCTTCCAAGCGTTTGTGGAACCTGTAAGTCCGTCGCCGGTCAACACATAGGCAATGGTATAATCGTTGGCTGAGACAAGTGGCTCCACTGAAGCCTTTGCCTCAACAGAAGTTCTTGCCTCATTAAGGCTGCCACTCAACTTGATGCCAACCAAAGGCAGGACATCGACAACCTCAGCCACCTCAGGCTGGGCATTGTAATAAGGATCGCCTGTAGAGCCGCTGCGGTTTACCATGCTTGACGGAGCGCCACTGAAGCCAAGGTTGTATCCGTTGAAGTACATTGGGTCAGAACTGTTGTACTGGTGAAGCGCCACGCCTACAAACTGGTCACCATACAACTCAGCCATGTTGTGCATAGCCACGTGGCCACGCGGGCACCAGCCACAACCAGTACCTGTGAACTGCTCCACAAGGACACCTCTCTTGAAAGCCTTGGCAAGAGTGTAGTTTGTACCTGTTGCAGATGCTGTCTGAGCCTCGTTCTTCACTCCATTCACCTTAGTGATAGTGAAGTTCTCAGCAAACTGTCCTGTCTTCTCGGCAGCCTCAAACTCTATAGGAAGATATCCTGTAAAGCCCTTGCCAAGATCCTTGCCAAAGTCGAGGTGCTTCTCCTCGCTTGTCTTGCCGTCAACAGAATATGTATAGTCAAGGCTTGTAAGGCTTGTGCCCATATTGAAGATGCCCACATTCACGGTCTTTGTCTGGCCAAGGGCAACACGGAAATCGCCAAAGTCAGATGGAGTCACGGCATTTGTCTTGAAGTTGTCGCTCTCTACGATGAGCTGTGCACAAAGCGCTCCATAGTTGGTGCCGAGATTATACCAGCCAAGGCCTTGGCCTCCTTGTGCTGTCGAGACATTTGCATAGAGGTAAATAACACCAGTATGGCTGCTGCTTGTTCCCACAGCATAGTTCTTGCCTGTGTCTGTGAAATTGTAGCCAACCATCAATGTGCCGGTAGATGCAGACAGAGTGAACTGCTCCTTTTCATCAAACAACACAGTGTGCCATTCACCAGTATTTGTCGCGCCTGCCGCAGAAGTCACGTCCTCGTCCTTGCTTACAAATTCATGAAGATAGCCATCCGAGCTCATAGTATTGACAAACACGCCTGAGGAAGAGCATCCCTGGCCTAAGTTGAAGCGCACACCCACAACCTTCGCTCCATAGAAAGGAGCATATTCGGAAGGCTCCAAGATAATGGCAGCCTTGTTGTCGCCCTTATAAGTGCTGAGATAGTCGTCGCAGCTGTCGTCATTATAGTTGCCCACAGCACGCTGGTTGTCGTTAAGGCTTGCCTTTGCCGGAGCCTTCAAGGCGTTTGACTTTGCAACAGACGCAGCCACCTTGTTGAGCTGTCCGTCAAAATGAAGAGCCTTGAGCTGCTGCGCGCTCATCCCCAAAGCGAGGAAAAGAGCGAATGCAGAAAGTAAAGTTTTTTTCATCTTAAATATTCTTTGTTTGTGTATGTAGATTCCCTACCCTATTTTTACTTGACATACTTCACAGTCTTGCCGTTAGACAGCTTGACGATGTTGAGCCCCTTCTGAGCCTGAGACAAGCGTGTGCCGTCAACCGAATAGCGTGCCACAACGGTTGCGTTGGCGTCAGAGCTTACCTCGTTGATGCCTGTCGACTTATCGTTTACGAAGTTGACGGTAACCGAAGTGCTCTCGCCAAGGTCGATGTCACCGTCATAGGCATGAAGGGACAATACTGCTGTTGCCTGACCTTTCAACGGAGTCTCGCCGTCTTCCTCATCCACGCCAGGAATCCACTCAGTCTGGATTGACTCTATCTCAGTTTCCATTTTTCCCGGTTTAGTATTACTGTCTGCCACTTGAGACAGAATAAAGCAAGAACCAGGGAAACAATATTGGATGTCGCCATGGTCAATGCGAGACACACTGATATACATAGCAACGGTTAGAGGAGCCCCGTCAACGTCCTTAACAACCTGCTTTGCATAAAGACCTGAATTTATCTGCATAATGCCTTGCCCATTTTCCTCAAGCTCAGTACGGGTCAATACCGAACCGCTCTGAATAACGTTGCCGTCCTTATCAACAAACTCAAAAGCTCCCTTCGGGTCGAAATCGTCCTGTGCGAAGGATGCCATAGCGCAGAAGAGCGCTAAACCAAGAGTAAATATTTTCTTCATCATAGTGTTTTGTTTTTAGTTTTTATTATTTTCCAATTAGTTTATCTCTGGTGCCATAAGTTTCTTTGTCACCTGCTCAACACCATTGTCGTTATAGACGAAAGCCACCACCGACATCATTGCCGGGTTCCACTTTTCGTCAATCTTGAATGTGTATTGCTTCTTTGTGTGCTCGCCTTCCTTCACAGTGACATCCTCGCCCCATGTGCCGTTGACTGCGGCACGGAACACATGGTTGTGCACATATTGGGCGTTGGTGCTGCCGTCGGGCATTGCCTGCATTGCGATAATGCCGTCCTCTATTACCCACACCTGAAGTTTGCCGTTCACCACGCCGTTGACGCCAAGAGCGTCAATGTCGGTTGTGAGCGTGCGCGTCTCGGCGTTGTAGGCGTTGTCAATATTGATAGAGATGTTTGCCTCCTGCGACAGCAAGGCAAACACGCTTCCAGCCCATGTTGAATAGTCGGTGTTGGGAGCGGTTGAGCGGTTGAACAAAGCCCAAGGCTGGCCAATCTTCTTCTCGCTGTCCCATTTGTTGTAGTACTCGTTGCCAGTGTCGGTCATAAGTCCGATGGGAAATTTCTTGTTACCCTTGAATCCGAGTGGACCGCTGTGTATGCCAACAGCGATAACCTTGTCCCCACCGTAAGCCTCCACGATAGAGTTGATGGCCTCCGTTCCCTTAGGACAGTTGATGCAGCGCTGGCCAGTGAAGTCCTCAATGAGCACAGCGCGTCCCACCGTCTGTGGCTCAACATATATCAACCGGTCGTTCTCGTCCACATTGCTGCATGCCGTGGCGGTGAAGGCTATGGCAGCGGCGCACATGCCGCGTAGTATATTCTTTAGTTTCATTTGAGTATGGTCAAATTAGAAGTTATAGTTGTACGACACTGTCACGCCCTTGCTTGCCGGCACATACCGGCATACGCCGCCCGAGCAGTTGTAGCCTGCGCGTGTCTTGCCGTAGCCCACCTGCAGACGGTGCGCGCCACTGGTGAACGTCACCGAGCCGTTGATGTAGTGCTCCTTGTGCGTTCCGCGAGAGTCGTCGACGCTGCCGTTGGACGTATAGTAATGCTCGTTGCCGTTATACTGGTCGCTGACGGTGAACATGAAGTGTGGCAGCACGGAGAGCTCGAGCAGTCCGAACCACCAGTCGCCCTGGTCCTGCTTTGTGTGCAGGTACTGAGCCTCGCCGCGCAGCGTGAGTGTGCGGTTGAAGCGATACTTGCCCTCGGCGATGTATATGTCGGAGTGTATCATTCCTCCCTCTCCCTCTACAGCCGACTTGTTGTAGCGCTGGTTCATGTACATGAGGTTGAGCTTGAAGCTCTGCGAGAGTTTCTTCTCAAGCTGCACGTTGATGTCCTGATAGTAGGTCTGGTCGCCCCACTTCCAGAAAGCCGAGCCGTAGCCGTCGGTTCCCGCTCCGCCGCCATCGTGCACGTTCTTGTCGATGGAGTGGATGTGCGAGAAGTTGAGCTTCACGCTGGTGCCATACTTGCCGCCAAGCGCGGTGTGGCGCTTGAACTTATAGCCAAGCTCAGCCTGGTATGCCCACTCGCCGTTGGGCTGTGTAGCGTAAGGATAGAGCGCAGCCAGGGCATAAGTCTGCTGCATGGCGAACGCCGGCAGGTGGTTGATGTAGGCAGCCGTTCCGTTCTCCGTGCGTCGTGAGCGGAACGACATGTTGTCGGAGCGCTTGGCCTGGAGCAGGACGCTCATGCCGCTCTTAGAGTAGGATGTGGAGAGCATAGCCACGTAGCCCGGGCGATAGTTGTAGGGGAAGTTCTTGTCGAACGTAGGATCCTGTGTCTTGTGGGCATACTCGGCAAGAATGTTGAAGTTGCCCTTCTGCATATTTGCGCGCACGTCGAAGGCGTTGGTATTCTCCGGCAGGCGCAGCTTGTGCGTAGGGTCGGCAAAGATGTCGGTCTTCTCGTGCTCGTGCTTGTTCACCCATGAGGCTCCGAGCGTGAGGTAAGTGCCCTTCTGCTGCATCTTGGGGAACCACTCGTCAAGTCCCAGCTCGAGGTCGGCACCCGTGATGAGCGAGTTGTGCTCCCAGTAGCGGCGCTGTGTTCCGGCGAGAGCCTTCACCTGCACGCCCTTGAACGGGCGGTAGACGAGGCGTCCGCCGAGCAGCGAGTTGTCGATGCCGAGCGAGCGCTCCTCGTAGGTGCGCAGAATGAAGCCCGAGCCAAACTGCTCGTAGTAGTTGCCGAGCGTCAGCTCAGCGTTCTTTGCCTTACCTTTAATATAATAGAACGGCACGCCCCATCCCTTGAAGTCCTTCTCGAAGCCTGGGAGCGGGTGGTCGAGATACTCGAGGCGTGCTCCGGCGTCGACATACTTGGATAGTGCGTGCAGTTCGACATAAGTGTTGGTGAGCACCTTGTCGTCATAGGTGCCCGTACCGATGTTGTTGTCCTCCTGCGGAACGAGGATGTCGCTCTGGATGCTTCCGGTGAGCGTCACGTCATATCCGTCAGTGATTTTCACCTTCTGTGCGCTTGCCGCGCTTGCCATCATGGCAGCGAGCATGAGCGCGAGGGTTCTGTTCATGCTTTAAGCTTTTTATACTTTTTCTGTTCTTTTTACCTTCTTGTTATTTCTTCACGAGCTCTCTCACCTTCTCGATGAGTTCCTCCTCGGCGCCCTCGGTGTAGCCGTTGTGCTTGGCGACGATGTTGCCCTTGCCGTCGCAAACGATGACATAAGGTATGGTCTGCACGCCGAGAGCGCGCTTGAAGTCGCTGTTGGGGTCGAGCAGCACGTCGTAGGTCCATCCGTGGTTGTCTACGAGGGGCTTCACCTTGTTGATGTTCTGTGCCTGGTCGATGGACACGGCATAGATCTTCACGCCTGTCTCCGCCTGCCAGTCCTCATACACCTCGCTGATGGCTGTCAGCTCGCGGTTGCACGGCTTGCACCATGTGGCGAAGAAATCGATAATGAACGGCTTGCCGTTGTTAGAGAGCGTGTCTGTGCTGACGGTCTTTCCGTCGATGCTCTTGAGAGTCACTTTAGGAAGCTGGGCGCTTGCAGTGGCTACAATGCCGAGCATGAGCAATGTTGTAAGTAATAATTTTTTCATACCTAATGGAATTTGATTGCAAAATTATACATAAACAGGTATCAATGTTACAATGTCGCGTTAAATATATCTAAAATGATGAAATATGCGATTTATATTTAACATTTAAACGATAGCTACTCCACACTGAAGAGTGAAACACGAAAATGCCGAAAGACAACAGGAGGGTAGGGATGCCCTACCCTCCTACGATGAGCGTATGCGAAGCATGGTTTCAGAGTATTGGCAGCAGAGACGGCTACGCCTCGCGCTGCCGTGTTCCCATGCGTGCCTCAACTACGTTGACAACATAGTCGCCAAGCTTCTCACACTCCGAGACGATGTCCATGTACATTGTGCCGATGGCGTATGTGTACTTGTGGTCGTTGACGTCGTTGATGTTCTGCGAGCGCAGCTGGTTGCGGTAGTTGTTTATCTCGTTCTCCACGTTGAACGAGCGGTTGACGTCAAGGTTGTCCCTGCGTCCGGTGAGCATCACGTTCATCTGCGTGAGCGAGTCGTCGGTGAGCTCAAACATCTGGTGCAGGTGCTCGTACTGCTGCTCGGTGAAGTCCTCCTTGCCCTTGAGCTTGCGGCTGATGGTGCGCGCGATGTTGTAGCACGAGTCGCCGATGGACTCTATCTCCGATATCTCGCGCAGCATGGCGCGTATCTTCGCCTTGGTGTCGTCGGAGAGGTGGGCGTCGCTCACGTTGTCGAGATAGTTGGCAATCTCTATCTCCATGTTGTCGGATATGCTCTCATACTTCTCTATGCGTGTGAATAGTTTGGTGAACGCCGAGTCGTCCTTCGTTCCGAGCAGCTCGCGCACCATGCTGAACATGCGCTGTATGCGCTCCGCGAACGACTGTATCTCCTTCTGCGCCTCGAGCACGGAAAGCTCCGGCGTCTTCATGATGGAAGTGCCGCCGATGTAGCGCAGGCGGAAGTCGTCCTCGTCCTTCTTTGCCGACGGCTTGATGGCGTAGCACACGAAGCGCTCCATCTGCGGTATGAGCCATATGAGCACGGCCGTGTTGCACACGTTGAAGGTAGTGTGGAAGGCGGCGAGCACCACTGAGAGGCGCGCCACGTCGATGTGGTCGGCATGGGGGTCGACGCCCACGAAGCCGCACACCATGTCGATGAAGGGATAGAAGAAGCACAGCACCCATATCACGCCGAACACGTTGAACGTGAGGTGGGCGAAGGCGGCGCGTCGTGCCTGGGTGTTGGCTCCCATGGCAGCGATGTTGGAGGTGATGGTCGTGCCGATGTTCTCGCCCAGCACGAGGGCTATACCCATGTATATTGGCAGCACTCCGCTCGAGCAGAGCACCATGGTTATTGCCATGAGCGCTGCCGACGACTGCATGCAGAAGGTGAGCACCGTGCCGATGCCGAGGAAAGAGAATATGGTGATGTAGCTGTCCTTGTCGAAAGACGAGAAAAAGTCGATAACCGCCTGGTTATGGCTTAGGTCCATTTCCTTGCCCGTGGCTCCTAAGGTGGAAATGGCAAAAAACATGAATGCGACGCCAAAGAGGAAGTCGCCTATATAGCGGCGCTTCTTGCTGTAGATGAGCAGCAGGGCGATGAAGAAAGCCGGATACACGAGGTCGGCCATGTTGAACGAGAAGCCGAGGGTCATTATCCATGCCGTGAACGTGGTGCCGATGTTGGCTCCCATGATGACGGAGATGGCTTGGGCGAGGGTTAGCAGACCGGCGTTGACGAACGATACGGTCATCACCGTCGTTGCAGTTGACGACTGCACCGAGGATGTTACGAACATGCCGGTCAGCAGACCGGTGAAACGGTTGGTAGTCATTGCCCCAAGGATGTGGCGGAGCTGTGAGCCGGCCATCTTCTGGAGCGCCTCGCTCATCACCTTCATTCCATAAATGAGGAGGGCCAATGATCCGATGATCTTAAAAATAATCCAAATCGACATATTTAATATAATTTATGTGGCGGTATTGCACTTTGTGTCGAAAACTGTGTATCTTTGCTCCAACAGAAGTATAAACATTTAAACACGTAACCGAAATGAAACAGTTGATACAAATCCGTTGCAAAAATAATAAAAAAAGTTTAAAAGTAGAAACAGGAAGTACACTTTCTGAAATTTTTAACCAGCTAAACTTCAATATGCCTTTCCCACCCGTGTGCGCAAAGGTCAACAACAAGGTGGAGGGCATGCACTACCGCGTGTACAACTCCAAGGACATAGAATACATCGACGTCACCTCATCTTCTGGCTCGCGCGCCTACACGCGCACGCTCTTCTTCGTGCTGTGCAAGGCGGTGCACAAGCTCTACCCGAGGAGCCGCGTGGTGATAGACATCCCCGTGTCGAACGGGTTCTACTGCGACCTCCACATCGGGCGGCCCGTCACCGAGGAGGACGCCGGCGCCATACGCCGCGAGATGCAGGACATCATCAGCCGGCAGATTCCAATACGCCGCCACGAGGTGCCCACGGAGGAAGCCATAGCCAAGTTCGAGGAGATGGGCTACCACGACAAGGCGCTCCTGCTCCGCACCACCGGCCGCCTCTATACATTATATTATGACATCAACGGATTTGTCGACTACTTCTACGGCACGATGCTCACCAACACCGGACAGCTCACGCTCTTCGGGCTGGAGAAATACTACGACGGACTGCTCCTCCGCATACCCTCCATACAAGACCCCACACAGCTCGGGGCGCTGATACGGCAGGACAAGATGTTCGACATCTTCCAGGAACACCACCGCTGGCAGAACCTCCTGGGCATGTCGACCGTGGGCGTGTTCAACGAGGCTGTGCGCCAGGGACACACCACGGAGATAATAAACGTGGCGGAGGCGCTGCAGGAAAAGAAGATAGCCGGCATCGCCGAGCAGATAGCCTCACGCAATGAGGTGAAGATGGTGCTCATCGCCGGTCCCTCGTCGTCGGGCAAGACCACAACGTGCAAGCGCCTCTCCATACAGCTCGTGTGCAACGGCATACGCCCGGTGCCCATCTCGCTCGACGACTACTTCGTAGACCGCGAGCTCACGCCGCGCGACGAGAAGGGCAACTACGACTTCGAGTCGATTCACGCCCTCAACCTCGAGCTGCTCAACCGCCAGCTCACACAGCTCTTCAAGGGCGAAGAGGTGGAGCTGCCAAAATACAACTTCATCAAGGGAAAGAGCGAGCTTAGCGGCGTGAAGATGCGCATGCGCCCAGGCGACGTGCTCGTCATCGAGGGCATACACGCCCTCAACCCCGAGCTCACGTCGCAGATTCCCGACGCCATGAAGTTCCGCGTATACGCCTCGGCGCTCACCACCATTCTCCTCGACGACCACAACTACATCCCCACGACCGACAACCGGCTGCTGCGCCGCATCATCCGCGACGACAAGCAGCGCGGATGCACCGCACGCGACACCATAGGACGCTGGGCGTCGGTAAGGGCTGGCGAGAACAAGTGGATATTCCCCTACCAGGAGAACGCCGACACCATGTTCAACACAGCCATGATATACGAGCTGGCAGCCATCAAGACACAGGCCGTGCCGCTGCTCGAGCGGGTGCCCGAGAACTGCGAGGAGCATGCCGAGGCCTACCGCCTGCGCAAGTTCCTGAGCTACTTCACCGCCATCGACCACTCCGTGCTGCCGCCGACATCGCTCCTGAGAGAGTTCATAGGCGGCAGCTCGTTCACCTACTAAGGCTCACCTCTTTACAAGTTCAAACGCCTGGTGCCTGTTCTTGCCGTCGGCACGGTAGCTCACGTGCAGCCACCGCGACGCGGTCTTCTCGTTGCGCTCAAGGATGAGCTGGTCGAAGTCGAGGTGAGCGCGCGCAAAGTCGTACATCTTGCGCCCTGTCTCCATGCTGCCCACGTTTATGTCGGCAGCCTCGCCACGCATGTGCTGCGAGGTGGAGGCGCCGCCTACAAGCCTGTTGACGGCCGGGGCACGGTAGCCGCTCGTGACGCGTATCACGCCGAAACGGCGGCGCAGAGGCTCAAGCACCTCCGTGCACAGAGCCCTCAGGCGCTCCACGGCGTCGGCAGGCGGCACATTGTCGATGCCACGGCGCACGGCAGTGGCAGAGATGACAAACTCACGCAGCGCGAAATGTTCGGTGAGCTGCATGTCGGGCAGGGTGTCGTATACGGTCACCGCGCCACACTTCACTTTGGTTGTAGTCTTGTCCATACTGTTTGTGTTTAAAGCGGTTGCCGCCGGAGCGGCAACCTTTTTTGTGTCTTTCATCATGTTTTAGAGTTTTCAATTATTAACGTTAAGAAATCAAGTAACTATATATATTTTCGGTTTTTGTGCCTGGTTAGTTTCTGAGTGCAAAGATAAGCCCATCCGTGGAACCTGCATTTCCATCCAAATAAATATTGGTTAAATAAGGTTATAAACAACATGCATGTCGTTACCAAAGCCTGGTATCTGTGCTACCGAAGCCTGGTAACAACGCTACCAGGCTTCGGTAGCACAGATACCAGGCTTTGGTAACGGACATTATATGAAGGTATGGCAGGATGCCATACCCTCCTACAGACAGGCGTTTGCGTTAGATAAACCATATTGGCTACTTAACAGATATCAATACATTCCATTTTGTCAAAAAAAATCAAAAAACTTCAGGCAAAATGTTGCTTGTATCAAATATATTATCTAATTTTGCTGACATAATGTAATCTAATCGTTAAACAAATAAGAAAAATCAACAATAAGAATGGATAAAATAGACAATCTTGACAAAAAAATCCTCAGCATTCTTTCAAAGAACGCGCGTATACCATTTAAAGATGTAGCCGCAGAGTGCGGCGTGTCACGTGCAGCCATCCACCAGCGCGTGCAGCACCTCATAGCCGGCGGCGTCATCACCGGAAGCGGCTTCGACGTCAACCCCAAGAGCATAGGCTACAGCACATGCACATACGTGGGCATGAACCTCGAGCGCGGCAACATGTACAAGGACGTCGTGGAGAAGCTCGTGGAGATTCCGGAGATTGTGGAGTGCCACTTCACGACAGGCCCCTACACCATGCTCCTCAAGGTGTACGCACGCGACAACGAGCAGCTCATGGACCTGCTCAACAACAAGATGCAGATGATTCCGGGCGTGGTCTCCACCGAGACACTCATCTCGCTCGACCAGAGCATCAAGCGCGAGATACCCGTGCATCTCGAGGACACCGAGGACTAATCTTCCATAACAAATGGAATCATACATCCTATACGACCACTACGGGCAGATTGACAACACCGAGCCACACGTCACCAAGCGCCCCGTAATAGGCATAACTGCCAACTACGAGGGCATCGACGCTACGCTGCGCTCCGTCTACTACCGGCAAATCGTGGCTGCCGGCGGCACGCCGCTGCTCATACCGCCAGTCAACGACACCGACGTCATTCTCTCCACACTCGACTCCATCGACGCGCTGCTGCTCACCGGAGGAGCCGACATCAACCCGCTGTGGAACGGCGACGAGCCGCAACCCGGACTGCGCCACATCAACCGCGAGCGCGACCTGCCCGAGCTGCTCGCGGCACGCTACGCCTACCACCGGCAGATACCGATGCTCGGCATATGCCGGGGCATACAGACACTCGCCGTAGCCCTCGACGGACACGTGGTGCAGGACTTGCCCGCGTCCGACATCAGGCTCAAGCACTCGCAGGATGCCGACCGCGAGGAACCAACGCACAGCGTGCACATCTTCGACGGCACCATCCTGCACGACATATACAAACGCGAGGCGCTGTTTGTCAACTCGTTCCACCACCAGGCGGTAGACGAGCCGGGCGGGCGGCTGCGCGTGGCGGCAATGGCACCCGACAGCACCATAGAGGCCGTGGAGAGCAGTGAACACAAGCCCATACTCGGCGTGCAATGGCACCCGGAATGGCTCGCAG